>NZ_CP044543.1:6511749-6830922 GCF_008932115.1 Bradyrhizobium betae | reverse complement strand
GATCCGAGCGCGGCAATGACAAGACCAATTCGCGCGAAGCTCTTCATCATTTTATCCGCCCTATTGTTCCGAAAGACCGTTCAAGGAATTGCTCGAAGATGCGCGCCGGCGCTGCCAAAACGGCCGCGCGGCCCAGCGCGATACGCTTCCGTAGTGCTCACTCAACGTCGTCGCATAGACTGCGGCTTCGCGCGCGACCCATGCGCCGTAACGGTCGAGGGCAGCGACATCACCGCGGACCAGGCAATCAGACGCCGCGTAGGCGGCGAACACGCCGGAGCGCATCGCCTTGACCACGCCGTGGCCGGAGATCGGATCGAAAGCGCTTGCGGCATCGCCCGCGCAGAGGAAACGGAAGCCGGCCGCCGTTGCCGCACATCGGCTGCCCGCCGGGACCAGGCGCGGCTCATCGAGCTGAATGATCTTGCTCGCGAGCGCCGAGACGAATTGCGTCCCGGCGAGCGCCGCGCGCCAGCCGTCCGGCGTGCTCAGCCTGAGGCCGCGAGCAAGATCGGCGTCCGTCATGCAGGCGAACGCGCGCCTGCCCCCGTCCAGTGCCAGCGTGTACCACCAGCCATCTTCAAACGCCTCGACGAGCAATTCCGGTGCGCCTTGCCCCGACATCGTCGCCTCGGCGTAGGCTGCGATGAGACGGTCCTGCGCTTTCGCCCGCAGACCCTGGCGATGGGCGAGTGCACGGGTGCGGCCGGTCGCATCGACGATCAGCCGGGCCGAATGGCGATCGCCGTCGTCGCAAGCGACGGACCAGCCGTCCGCCTCACGCGCAAGATGAGCGACCTTCGCATCGACGCGCACGGCGGCTCGGCAGCCTTCCGTTGCGATCCAATCGTCGAACCCGGCGCGGTCAACGCGCCATGACGGCCCGCGCGCCTCGAGCAGCAATTCGCTCGATGTCAGGCCGGGCTCGTCCCATGACGTCAGCGTGCGATGTGATGGCGCAAACTCCTGCGCCAGAAAGGACGACCACAGACCGAGCTGGCGCAGCATCGGCTGAACCAGCGGCGACAACACCTCGCCTCGTCCTTGACCCCGCCCGCGCCGCTGGTCCGGCGCGATCACGGCCACCCGAAGCTCCGGCGCGCACATTGCAAGCGCACGGGAAGCGGCAGCGCCGGCTGGCCCTGCGCCCGCAATGATGATGTCGAACGCGGCCAAGGTCAGTCGGCCCGGACAGCGTAAAACGACGCGACCACACCGGCCGGCGCCACCGTGCCCGGCGAGCCGCCACTGTGCGGGATGGTCCGGATCACCGAACCGACGATGGAAGGACGCTGGTCGACGCCGTTGGGCCAGGCCGGCACCAGCGAGCCCCAATAATCGTAGATCCATTCCTCGCCGCCGACGACGCCGGTGCCCTGGAAGCGCGCCTGCATCGGCGAGCCGTAGGCGCGCGATCCCTTCAGTGCGAGTGACCAGCCGGGGCCACCGATCGTGCCGGCCAGCAGCTGCATCGGCCCCTCCACGATCTCGATCGTGCCACGGCCGAACTCGAGATTGTTGAAGGCCGTATTGACGTCGGGATCGTTGAGCAGGCTGCGGTAGGTCCAATGTCCGACGAACGGATTGTCGCTCATGATGCCTCGCTTTTGGGACCGGGATTCGATCCTGCTGTTCGCTCGACGCTGATGTACTTGGCTCTGTAATTGTCGGCGGGCTGGACGGCCGGCTCGTAGGGGTTGCGCACGATGAAGCCGAGCTTGCACCACTCGGTCACCATCTTGAGGTCACCGACCGGCGTCTGCGGAACACCGCGGCTCCAGGTGGTCCAGACATAAGCGGGCCGGCCGTTTTGGATGGATGCGATTTCGAACGACTGCAGGGGCCGATGCGCCGGCCACCAGAGCGTGGTCCAGGTCTTCTCGTCGCGCTGCAAGCGATCGTCGTTGTCGCTGGCTGGCCAGAGATTGTTCCAGTCGGCGTAGGTGATGTTGATCGGCTGCGTGGTGCATTCGTTGAAGTCGGACTGCCAGGGCAGGCCCATGTATTTCGTCAGATCGCCCGGCTGAAGACCGGTTTCAAAATCATTGTCCTGGGCGAGCGGCGACTCCACGTTGAAGGTCGGGTCGGCGATAACGCTGCCCTGGTCCTGGTTGGCCTGGGCGGCGCTCTGGAGAAAATCGGAGACGCTGCGGTCGGCGTTGATGCGGTAAGGCGCCCAGTAGATCGAGGGGTTGCGCATCACCCAGCCGAGCTCACCGCCCGGACAGAAAGCGCCGCCGAGCACGTTGCTGAGCACGCCGCGGTCGAGTTCGCGGCCGGTCTTCGGCGGCGTCTTCGGGTAAGGCTCGAAGGGTGAATAGCCCTTGGGCAACCAGCCCTCCTCCTTCTCGTTGATGAACCAGCCGCGCGCCCATTGGCCCAGGATGAAGAGCTGGTACTCGGTAAGATGAAGAAACTTCGACGGCGTCTCGTTGGTCAGCGGATTGTCGCCGCAGAGCAGCGGCATCAGCGGCAGCGAATGGACGCGCGACGACGCCCGGTCCTGCACCTGGAAGGAATTGGCTTCGCCGGCGCGGCGCAACAGGTCGAACAGGAAGCGGCGCATCGGTCCGTAGGGGTCATCGGCCTTGGCATGGCGCGTCGGACCGGCAACCGCCGCCACGGCCATCACCGCCTCGCCCTGGCTGGCATCGCGCAGCGGCGCGTCGGACGGCGTTTCCGCCTCCAGCGGCCGCGCTGTACGCTTTGGCGTCTGCGAGAGCTTGTCGGGATCGAACGTGCCGCGCTGCGCCTGGTCGTGCGGATAGTTCGATTGCTGAAGGATGTCGTTCAGATATCGGAACTCATCCGGCCGGAACAGGATCGGCCAGATATCGCGATAGAACCACGGCCGGTAGTTGCGATTCCACGCGAGGCGACCGGCCTGCCAGTGGCGCAGCGCCGCCTGATCGCGAAACGGGATCTGCTGCGGATTGTCGTAGGTGCCGAGGGTGCCGTAGATTTCGGTGTCGGTGGCGAACTCGCGCACATAGAGATCGAACAGCACCTCGTCCATCGTGATCATGTCGAGGATCTGCGGCACGAAGCGCGGGTAGCCGACCACGACCCACGCCGGAAACTCGACGTCGACGTAGCGGGTCTGGCCGACCTGCTTCGAATACATGATCAGCCGCGCCATCACCGGACCGTCGGAGATGTCGTCGTACCAGCCGTCGGTGTTGGCGTAGTCTTCGATCTTCGGACCGAAGCTACCGCTGACGTCCATGCCCGAATTGCCGTGACCGCCGAGCACGATCAGGCGCCCCTTGTTGTCGGTCATCATCTCGCCCAGCGTGTCGATATCGAAGGGCTGCAGACCCTTGGGGGGAAACGTGGTCGCATAGCTGCCGGGGCCGCCCGAGCGATCGAAATGCGCGCGCCTGTTGGTGGTTGCGTTCACGCTGCGCGGACCGGGATCGATGATGAGGAGGTCGCGGTCCTGGCCGGTGATGTCGGCATTGCGGCGCGCACTGCCGGGGGCGTAGCCGTGCTCGCCCTTCAGCTCGGTGAACGGATACCAGGAGGACTTCTTGTTGGCGACATAGGCGCGCCACTGGATGTCGACCAGAACGCCGTGATTGCCACCGCCCTCGACGGCATCGCCGAGCGCAAGCGGGCGGCCCTCGGGAGACTCGTCGTCATAGACGAAGATCTGGAAGCGCGCGGCCTGGCGCTTCACGCGACCTTGCGCGTCCTTGAACGTCTTGACCGGGACCGGCGTAACGCCGTCGGCGCCATACAGCGGATTGCCGAAACTGTCGCAGGCCAGAGGCATCGCCGCGGGCGTCTCCGGCGCGAGATAGAATTCGGTGTCGCTGTTGCCCAGGCGTGCGATGCCGATGCCCGGATGGATTCGATACGTCGCCATGACTTCCCCGCCACCTTCTCAATCCGGAATTGCTCAATCCAGGAAATTGATCGACACGCCCTCGAGCTTCAGAAGCTCCCTCTCCTCCTGGTAATCGCCGCCGATCACCACCAGCGTGATCTGCAGGGGGCCTTTCTTCTTGAGCGCCTGCTTCGCGGCGGCCGTGACGTCGATCCGGTGGTTGCGCGGCGCATTGTGACTGCGTCCGCGCAGGTCGAAATGTCGCGGCTGGGCCGGCGGGATATCGCAATGGCCGGGACCGCCGTAGCAGGCGCCGTGTCCGAAGATCGAGATGTAGCCGGCGTAGCTCGGGTTGCCCCTGATCGGGGTCGACGCGTCGGCACCGGGCTCGTTGAGGAAGGCGCGCACGAAGCAGGAGCGCATCAGTTGCGGCACCTGGTGCAGACGGATTTCCGCGCGCTTGAAGCTGCGCGCGGCCTGCGGCACGGTGATCGGCTGCGAAACGAAGCGGCTGACCGGCGCCTCGAGCCCGACCGGCATGAAATGCGAGTTGCGCACATATTCATAGCCGAACGGGGCGATGTCGAGGGTGTCGCGGATGGTGTAGTTCCACGGCGACAGCACGGAATCCAGATCGGCCGGCAGCGCGTTCGGATTGAGCTTCTGCCACTCCGACCAGATGCGATCGATATTGACGTGGATCGGCCAGAACACCGGGTCGTAGGACGCGGTGAGGTTGCTGAACATGTCGCCGAGACCCGGCTGCGAATAGAGATCCGAGCGGGCATGGAAGCGGCGCCCCCCGACCTGCGCGGCATCGTTACGGCGGTTCGCGAGCGTCCGGACGCGCTCGGTCGCAGCCCCCGGCTGCGGCGTTGCTCCCGTCGCGGTGGGCCCGTCCTTGCAGACATAGGCCGCCTGCCCCGCGTCGGGATTCTGGCCGCCGGTCCAGATGTGCATGGTGTTGTGCGGGTTCTGGTCGAGGAAACCGAACGCTGAATCGTAGATGCTGCCGCCGCCGAAATCGCGGAAATTGTTGAGGCTGAGAATCTGCGCGATGTCGTCGGCCGAGGGGTAATGATAGTTGATGACCTGGTTGA
The DNA here is from genome assembly GCF_008932115.1 of Bradyrhizobium betae. Lineage (NCBI taxonomy): Bacteria > Pseudomonadati > Pseudomonadota > Alphaproteobacteria > Hyphomicrobiales > Nitrobacteraceae > Bradyrhizobium > Bradyrhizobium betae. The sequence continues at coordinate 6,825,993 of NZ_CP044543.1, read as the reverse complement.
TCGTGCCGCCGCCGGCATACTCGGCCGGATAGCGCAGCGGATACCAGAGCGCGTTCGACATCAGCAGCGCATCGATGAAGCGCTGCCGGTTGGCGTTCGCGGGATCCGGCGTGACGGCCGCATAACCGATCTTGCTGATGAGGTAGCAGAAGAAGCTGTGCTGCGAGGTGAAGGTGACGCGGTCCTGCGCGAGCGCCAGGATCGCCTTCTTCTGCGCCGCCGTCGGCGCCGGGTCGAGCGCCGCCACCAGCGTCTCGGCGGCCTCCTCGGTGAGGAACGCCTTCATCGAATTCGGAATGATGCGTCCCTTGTCCGGCTCTTCCGGCCGGTACTCCGGCATGGTGAAGTCCCAGTACGGCAGCATCAACCCGGGTTCGAAATCCTGCAGGTTCTGCTCGAACTCGTAGAGATAGGCGCGGTGCCAGGGCAGGAAGCGCTCCCAGCCATGCTGGCAATGGTTCTGGTGGATCAGCGCCTGGTTGTTGTAGCTGCGCCGGTCTTCCGGCCAGCGATTGAGCGCATAGAGCTGGCGAAAGCCACGGCGCAGCCGCTCGATCTGCGGCTCGCTCATGCAATCGATGTTCATACGCCGCCTGGGCTCGCCGATACAAGCGGCCGGCGAATAGCCGTCGGCGGCCTCGGCAAATTCGGCGATGTCGCTGACCTTCACGGTCGTGGTCCTTGCCGGCTTGCCGGGCGCAAGCTCGACCGCGACGCTGGTCGCATCATCAGGGCAGCCGGCGTCGATCCAGTCGGCGATGCGGTCGATATCGGCGGGCGCGACCGCGTGCCCGCCCCATGGCAGCGCCGGGAACCGGCCGCCATCGAACGGCGCTTCGCCGCGCAATCCCTTGATCAATCCGGATGCGTCGCTGCGCGCATGGGCCGGCACACAGCAGGAATGGCCCTCCGGAACTGGCGCGACCATCTTGACGTCGAATATCTCGGCGTCCTCCAGCGCCCGCGCACCGTTGTCCCAAAACCGTCCCGCACCACCATAATCGGCGGTGCTGTCACCCGCGGCTTCATCGAGGATCGCCTTCACGCGCGCATACGCGACGGTCAGTGCTTCGGTGTCCATTCCAGCCCCCGGGGCAAGCAAGACGAAGAAGGCGGGCGAGACTAATCACAACTTTTGGGTGCTGTCATCTAAACACGCACGTTGGGCACCGTGCGCGCGCGAATATATTTCTCAGGTCGCGTGATCTATTTCATACAACCTTGATGGGATGACAGGTTTCCGGACCAGCCCTGCCAAGATGTCGAAAACAACCCCATGCACAGTAGCCCGCGTGTGTCAGATCAAGGGCTTGCACGACCCGCCTCGCGCGTCCCGCAAAGCCCGATTTGACACGTCGGGCAAAACAGTGGCATACTGCTATTATTCCGAAATACGGCGCCTCTGTTGCGGGCGTGTGCCCGGTGGCGGTGTGGCCCGGTCGAGCGAGTTCACGTCCCTTCCCCGATCCGCTCAGCTTCCCTTGCGCGTGGCCCCCGACTGCGCCCCGCCAAGACCGGGATTGATGGCCAGCGACGCGCCGGCGGCGCCGCCGGCTTCGTAGGCCGTCATCGACACCATCCGGCTGGTGCTGCGGACGGTTCGGAGCTTGAGGTCGAGCTTGTCCAATTCCGCATCGACCACCGAGGTCTTGAGGACGACCAGCCCGCGGCCGGTGCTTTCGTTGACCTGATCGCGACCGGCCTTGATCGCCACCAGCCTGTCCGCGATCGACGCCACCATCCCGAGCGCGAAGGAGGAATTGGCCAGATGCCGCTCCTGGTGGCGGAACGCGGCGTAGTCGACCGAGGTCTTGAAGCGGCCGAGCTCAGTGCGCACGGCGCCGTCGATCAATTCGGCCAGGTAATGCGCGACCTCGACATCCGCGCCGAGGCCGAAGAATACGTAGCTGTTCTCCCCGCCCGCGTTCTTCTCGCGCCAGACCCGGCAATCGCAGAAATGCGCGATCGCCCCGATGCAGTCGTCCAGGGGAATTCGCTTCTTGCGATGGGTCTCAAAGACCCTCCGTTCGCACGGCGAGGCCCGCAGCTCGACGTCGGAGAGCGACAGATCGTGGCGATCGAGTAGCTCGGCGACCTTGGCGGCAGCCGACAGCGCCTCGTCCTCGGTACAGCCATTGGCAATCGTCTTGGCGCGCAACGCCTGAATGCGGAGCTTGAGCTTGTCGAGCGCGGCGGGATTGGATGTCTGATTCACGGATTACCTGCGCGGGAAAGCCTAATTAACAGATCCCGATCGGAGACACTGGCGGAAGCGCACCACATCTCTCCTTGCCTTCCCGATCGGGATATCGGACAGCGTTTGGTAGAAGGCTGTTACCGCAGAAGGCCATTGAATGTCGAATAGACGGTGGACGATCGTCCTATTGGTTTCCGTGCTGGTTGTTTGCTCGATCGTGGCGGGCACTTGGTACTATCTCCGCAGCTGCCATGGCATGGACGCGTGCGCAGCCGTCGAAGCCGAAAGTCATGAGCGCGATAAACCAGCCGAGCCACAATAGGATTTCGGTTGAAGCATCAGGATACGCGCATCCTGCGCTGGCCTACGGTCGCGGAAACATGTGCGGAGGTTCGAGCCAAGCCTTTCAAGCCGTGGAACCTGCGGATATCGCCACCCGCCCTGGATGCTTGGCGTCTCCGATATTGCCAATGTTGTCATGCCCGGCGGGCTCTACATTCAGATCTTGGAATATCGTCTCTCTTATCGGCACCACCTTGCCGCCCTGCTCCAACGGCGCGCCGGCCGTAGGCCGCCTCGACTTTGGAGGCTCCAGTGCTGGCGGAAGGGGTGTCTTGTCAACCTCGTTGATTCAACTGGACTTTTCTTACACCTCGGAAAAATAGCTACGGTGTTTGCAACGATCATCCCAGCGATTTCTCAACCGTAGTTTTCTGCCCGTGAGCGAGGCTTGCGCCCTGCTGCCTGCCTTCAAATCGGCCGCGGCGCGGATCCATTTTGTTGATCGGACAATCTGCCGGTCACGCTGAGACGGACACCTGAGTACATGACTTTTAACCACGGGGTCCTGGGTTCGAGCCCCAGCGCGCTCACCAGGAAGCCTTTGAAATTAAATCTCGTCTTTCGAATAGCGCGAGCGCCAAGCCCGCTCTGGTTTATAATTTTGAGCCGAAGTTTACAAACCTCGTTCAGCATGCGTTCGTTGGCGGATAGCCTTGTCCGGCGTCGTTTGTCTAAGAAGGCTGGGGCGTGCGCATCGTCTCACGGGAGTGGTCGCGCGTGGTCGCCAGCCAGCTGGCCACATTCGGGACGCTCCCTACCGAGCACACTCAGAAGCGATCATGCATTCGTTGCGAGTGAGGATGTGCACCTGTGGTAGACATCGTTTCCCCGACTCGTCGCTCCCAGATGATGAGCCGGATTCGAGGAAAGGGAACCAAACCCGAGCTCTTGGTAAGAGCGCCGCACCTAGGCTGGGCTACAGATTCCGACTCCACGACCGAAGTCTTCCCGGGTCGCCCGACCTAGTATTCCCTCGCAAGCAAATTGCCCTGTTCGTCCACGGCTGCTTTGCATCGGCATCAAGGCTGCCCGTATTGCGTGCGATGCGAGACATTTGGGATCCTCACTGGGCGCTGACGGAGTGTGCCCTTTCCGTCAGTCCGGATTTAAACCTTGAGCTTGGGACGCTACCGCTCGACGAACCGATCCGTGGCAGAAATCGCGCTGCCCGTCTCGTCGCGGGCAGTGAACACGATGTCCCGGTGTCCGGCGTCCGCCGCCGTCAAGGTCACGCGCAACGACTCCGAGGCATCCGGGGCAACCTCGATGGGAGAGAGATCCTCGTTGCCGACGATGGAAAGCCTCGCATCGATGCCGCCGACGGAAAGCGTATATCGACGAGGACTGGACGACTTGTTGAGCAGCTTGACGGTATAGGCATTGCGCAGCGAGCCGTCCGACAGGTGGACGGCGACGGGATCGCGATCGTGCTGGACCGACAGCGTTGCCGAAGTCTTGGTGACGAACGCGACGCCGATGGTGCCCGCTAAGCCGACACAGGCCGCCCCAAGGCCGATCGTCTTCGGCCGCAACAGCCGGTTTCGAGGAGCCTCCCTGCGGTGTCCCCGTTCGATATTGGCCCAGCTCTCGTAGTCGATCAGCCCGCGCGGGCGCCCGAGCTTCGCCATCACGCCGTCGCAGGCATCGACGCAGAGGCCGCAATTGATGCACGCGAAGTTCGGTCCCTCGCGGATGTCGATCCCGATCGGACAGACCGCGACGCACTGGCCGCAATCGACGCAATCGCCCGCAGACTTGCCCTGAAGCCGCAACTCGGCGGCCTTCTTCGCCGAGGTTCGCTGCTCGCCGCGGTAGTCGCGATAGTTGACGGTGTAGGCCTCCGGGTCCCAGATCGCGCCCTGCAAGCGCGGCCAAGGGCACATGAACGTGCAAACCTGCTCGCGCGCGAAACCCGCCAGTCCGTAGGTCGTTCCGGTGAACACCGCGACCCAGGTCAGGACGTTGGCGGATACGTCTCCGGCGACCAAGCCACCTAACAAATCCGGCGCGTCCGTGAAATAGAAGATCAGCGTGCCGCCCGTTCCCAGCGAGATCAAAAGCCAAGTCACGTGCTTTGCGATGATCTGGGCGGTCCGTTTGGCCGTGAGAGGCGCACCGATGTTCTTGAGACGCTGGCGCCTGTCGCCCTCGATCAGGCGTTCGACGAGCAGGAACAAATCGGTCCAGACGGTCTGGGGGCATGCGAAGCCGCACCAGAGGCGGCCTGCGAGCGCGTTCGTAAGGATCAGGATGGTGGAGGCGAGCACCAACAGACCCGTGACCAGATAGAGATCCTGCGGCCAGATCTCGACGAAGAACGCATAGAGACGTCCGTTCGCGAAATCGAGCAACACCGCCTGATCGGGCGCGTTCGGCCCGCGGTCCCAGCGAATGAAGGGCGTGACGTAGTAGATCGACAGCGTCAGCAGCAGGATGCCCCATTTGATCCGGCGGATCGGACCCTTGACGGCCTGCGGCACCACGGGCAGGACAGCGGCCGCTGCAGCCTTGGCGCGCGTCTTTGCATGATCGATCTCGATGGTGATGGCCATGGCGCTGTCAGTTCACTGCGGCGAAACCGAGCGAGGTTCGGACGGCCGGCACGATGAGGTCGGGGGTCCAAGCCGGCTCGAATGTCATCCTCACGTCGACGGAAACGACCCCTGGAACGGTGGATGCTGCCGTCTGCGCCCCTTCCTTCAGGAACGAGGTCGCGGGACATCCCGGCGTCGTCGCCGTCATCGTGATGCGGACGGCGCCATCGGCCACGGCAATGTCGTAGACGAAACCGAGATCGACGATGTTCTCGCCCAGTTCAGGATCGATCACGACCCGCAAAGCGTCGCGGACAGGTTCGACGAGCGGGTCCGTCATGAGGGCGCCCTCACCGTCAATTCGTAGGTGGCACCGTCAGGGCGAAATCCGCCGAGCCAGCGAAAGCCGCGCTTTTCGAGCTGCGGGAACAGGAACACCGGCTCCCGACTCAGAAGCGACGACAGCGTCTCGCCGGGCCCGAGCTTTTCCGCTGCAGCGAGGATTCGGACCATGGGCTCTGGCGGGTCGAGGTCTCGGTTGTCGAGTTCCATGATCGGCTGGGGCCATGGGGCAAAGGGCGCGTGCTCTCCGCCGGGCGATCCAGTTTCCGCCTTTGCTTCGACAGGTGTGAACAGCACCTCCCATTCGTCGCCATCGAGGGCTCTCTCAGAGTGGGCGAATCCCCTGTCAGCCATGACCGCGAACAGAGGGACCGGCTTGAACGGTGCGTAGAGGCGGAGCCCTTGCCCCTTTTCCAGACGCTCCAGCGCGGCCATGATGACCGAGAAGGGCTCGCCTCCGCTGCGCAGGATCGGACGGGCATCGACATCCAGGTAAGCGGTCATTGCGATCTCCTCAGGTTTTGGCGAACAGCAGATGCGGCGCGACGGCACCCGCCGGCAGGCGCAACGGCGACGCGACGTCTTCCAGACGCCGTATGCGGACGATTTCGTGGACGATTCCGACCACTCCCACGGTCATCGCGACCGCGGCCATGCGGAAGGCGTCCGGCTCTTTTGCCAGCAGAGCGAGCGTCCCCATCCAGACGGAGACGTAGTAGGTCGCGAACCATTTCGTCGCCCGGCGCTCCGCGACCAGGTCCTGGACACGGGGCGTCGGCGCGCGCCCCATCACGGGGCCGTAGGTCTCGAGCCAGGTGAGGAACGCGACGATCTTGTAGAGCTTGGCGAGGACCAGCCCCGACAGCCAGCCGAAGACCGCTAGGAAGGCAAGAGCGCCCACGTGCATCGGCAGCGTTGCCGTCGAGACGAGCGCGACGCCCAAGAGCCCCGTTCCTGCCAGGCTCGCGAACGACAGCAGCGCCATCCGCATGTTCAGCTCAAGATGGTGCCGCTTGCGAGTACGGAAGATGCTGGCGAGATCCCGCCCGTAGAGGGTGGCGCAAACCAAGCCGAGCAAAGCGGCGATCGCGAGCACGGTATTCAGCCCCGCTCCGAATCCGATCGCTGCGGCTCCGCCGCCGACGATCATAGCCACGGCAAGCGCGCCGGCGACAAGCGTCAGGCGGCTCTGACGATCCTCCACGTCAGGCGCGAGCATAAACATGGCAAGCAAGCGGTAGCTGACGCCCATGGCGGTCAACGTAAGCCAACCGCCTAGCCCGGCAATGGCGTGCAGCGGGATGCCCCGCGCAAGGACGACTTCGCCGATCCGCCCGGCCCATCCGGCCAACGCGAACGCGAACACCGTACCGAACACCACGGTCGCGCAAAGAGACGCCAAGCCGACCAGGACGAATCGTGCCGGCCCCGTCGGCCTCTGCCAAGCGGTCAAACCGAGATCGACCACGACGAGGCTGAAGCCGGTGACCAGCAGCACGGCGCCGAGCGGCAGAAGCCAAGGTGCGGAAGGCAGGCGTCCGCCCAGAGCCATGAAGCCAGCGAGCAGCGATACCAGCCCCGCCGTCAGCAAGGCCAGGGCTGGCAAGGCCCAGCGCTCGGAAAACAGAGGCCTTGCGACGAGGACCGGGACGAACTGGAAGAGGGCTCCGCACATGGCGAGGCTCAGCCACCCGATGCAGACCACGTGCACCAGAACAAGCGTATCGGGTGCGGCCAGGTCTGTCGCGGGATGGCCGATGCCGACGATCATCAGGGTGAGCACGGCAAGCAACCAGGTCAGCGCCGCCGCGAAGTAAGTCATCGTCCACCGGGAAATGCTGCCGCCGATCATGATTATTCAGTGTTCCTTCCGACACGCCGAAGAGGACGCGCAGGCCACACCGGCCTGCCTAGTTCAGTCTTTGCCGGATGCTTCAGATTGCATGGCTTTCAAGCTACCTGAGGCGCCACCGAGAACTTTGCGGAGCCGCAAAGAAACCGAGATTCCGCAGTGCGATAAGCTCTAATCTAACATCGGAGTACGATAGATGAGGGTTTTCGAACGACTTCGGGAGCGCATTCGAGTTCCAGCTTGCGGAAACGACATTGACGAGGTGGACGGCTGCGAGAGACAAACCGAAGCAGACTCAGCTCGGCCGCTGCGTGGCGCGAAGGGAACGGGGCTCGCGGACAACAAAAACCTGCAGAGGAATGCCGATGCGCCGCAAGCACAAGCGTATCGCCGAAGAACACTTCCGATGCGTCGACCACTTGACGCGCTGCGAGTCTCACACTGAAATTGGCGTTTCAGTGATGTTGCGGGGTGGCGTCGTGGAAGATTTCTACAGAGGCTTCGCGCAGCGGACGCGCGATCTGGCCGAGAAGGCAGACCCGTTCACCAGGCGGCGGCTGCTCGACCTAACCCAACGATACGATCTCAAGAGCAGACCCGGATCCGGAAACGACGGTCTATGCCGCCGCCGCGCGCGACGCCGCCGGCGGTGCAGTTCTCCGGCGCAGGCGAAGCCTAAGGCGCTCCTCCCGGGCGGCGCAGTGCGGTCAGATTCTGCCTCTGTCTGTGCCAGCGCATTTCCGCGACCTGAGCGCGTTCATCGAGCGCCGCACGCTCGGCTTCGATTTCGCGAGCTCGCGCCTCGTGCTCTCGTCTGGCCTTCCGAGATCGGCCCGTGCTCTTGCGACGGCATTCTCCGGGCCCGCTCGCTCCTCCGTGCGGACCGCCTCCTCTTTCCGCCGCTCCGCCCCCTGCGGACGCGGCACGTCGTGAGACACTGGTGTCGGGCATCTCGCCTCCAGGCCTAGGCGAATTTAAGAGGTGCCTACGCCTCAATCCACCACAAGTGAATCGCGACCACATTCAAACCCTGCCCCCAGCCCGTCGGCGGTCCTTATGGCCTGCTCGTTTGCATCCCGCCCTCGACGGACGTTAACGATCGCAGCCACGCAAGAGGTCTTGTCTGCTTGCAATCTGTGGATCGTCAGCACTTGGCGGTTGTCCAAGAAATATCGATGGATGGCTGCGAATGGTTTGCCGTCACGAAGTCTCCATTCAATCACATCGTTCGGATCGGCGAACGCTCCCTCCAGCGCATCGGGGACAGTCTTTCCGCCCTCAGCCGGACGACCAAACCGCACATACTCACGAGCATCCGCGGAGAACATGCTCACGATCCAACCATCCGGACCTGACGGACAACGCTCTTCCAGAACGGGATTATCGTCAGTGCCGCTTCCCATGAAATCTACGGTGCTTGCAACGGCCGACTTGGCGGGTGTCTACGTAGCTTGCCATCGCTAAGTTGGCATGCACCCACCCGCATGAGCTCGGCTGAGTTACTCTTCACCAAGCTTCGCTCAGTCGAACGACAACGGAAGGCCCAAATCGGGGATCCTGTCTCGCAGCGGATCCTGAAAGTCGAACAACATACGTCCGGGAATCTTACTAATCTCAAGGTTCTCGATCAAGAACGCTCGGACACCGAAATGGCCCTTGAATTCTTGCCGCACCTTGTCCCAGTCCGAGAAGGAGCAGAACTTCTCCTTAGGGATGGCGCAGGGCTGCGTCGGCGGGTTCTTCTGCGAAAAGCCGAGAGGATGCCAATCGCGATAGAGGCCGCCGACAAGCTCCTTGGCGGCGTACTGCCCGCAGAAGAAGGTCTGCGCCAATTCACAATAATGCGGATAGAGCGGCTTGAAGTTGTCGAGACGATAGGTCGGAATGCCCGTGTCGCCGAATTCCCTGAGCTCGTCGTCTGACAATTTGCCTGGCTTGAGAAAGCGGTCCTGCGGCGAGACCCCGGCCTCGACGTTGCTGACGACCTGCAAAAGACCGCGGGCATTCGCCGGATAGAGATCGACCTGGAGCGGAAAGATCACCACCGAAACGCGGTAGCCGGCCACGTAGCCGATGCCGAACAAGTCGAGCGCTTCCTTGACCGTATAGCCTTTCAATTCCTCGTAGTCGGCGACGAAGGAATATTTCTGCCGGGCCGGGCCGAGCTGGGTCAGCGCGTCAATCCCCAGCGCGGCATCGGAGGGACTACGCGAGATCAGGCGGATGACGTAGCGCACGCGCCTGTTGCTCGCGAGGTCGTCGATCGCCGCGTTGACGGGCTTCCTACGGATCGGATCCTGAGACACGTAGAACAGCGCCAGCGAAGGGCCAGCCGCGGAGAACAGGATGCCGCCGACCAAGCACAGGAAGAATGCCACCTTGAAGAACGAAGTCACCTCCTCAGGCTTCGACCTGAGCGCAATGCAGGCGAACACGGTAGTGATAAGCAGCAGGATCAGTCCGACCGCCAGCAGCGACGCGGTCGAAGAGGATGCCAGCACGAAGCTCAGCACCTGAACAAATCCCTCGACAGCCTTGTCCATATCATCTCCCTCCATCATGAAGCCTAAAGAGTGCACAGCCCGCTCGTGCCAGCTCATTCCTTCTGGGCAGAGCAGCGCTCGCCCGAGAAGCTCGCGAATGCCGCGCAGGTCTTGAAATTGAGCGAGAGCTTGTAAAGGTCCGTCCGTTTCGCAGTCTCCTCGTCGCGCCCTTTCTGATAGGAGAAGGCAAGTGCGACGTTGGGATTGATGTCGTATTTGAGGGTGCTGTCGAGCCGACTGCCACTCTGCCCGGAGTAGATTTCTCGCCACCAGTGATAGGTCACAGCGCCGCTCAGGCCAGCGAGCGGTTCGGCCCAGCCAGGCAACGTGGCGCCGAAATCGGTGACACGGAACAGAAACGTCGCTTCGGGACCGATACGCAGCGAACGACCCAGACCGGAGAAGCCAATTGGCGCGAGGCCGCCCTGGCGCTCATCATATTGCACCTTGAGTTCAGGACGGAAATTGGTAGTCACAAAGGTGCCCGGAATTTGCCGGTTAACGCGCAGATAAATCGGCATCCATTCGAGCTTGGCTTGTCCTGTGACCCGGTCCAGGGTGCCGTCTCGGGTCTCAAGCCAGCTGCCGCGAACATAGTCTGCGCCTCCGATCGGATTGATGAAACCGATCTCGCCGCTCCCACCGATGGTGACCGCATCTCGGTTGTCGTCGCTCGCCGCCGCGGAATGAGCCTCCCTGTCGACCTTCACATACGATGCCAGGCTGAGGCCGATGAAGGGTGAGTAGTCTTCGTTGAGATAGCTGTAGGCGAGACCGACCAGGCCATTGACCTGCCAGATCGTGTCTGCGGCCGTGTTGTTGCGCGACCAGGACACCTCCGCGCCGGTCGCCTTCTCATTGGGCTGCGGTCTGCCGAACAAGTCGACATCGGCGAAGTCCTTGCGCACGAACCAGATCAAGTCACTGCCCGATTCAGGTCTGGCGAGCGCCTTGACCGCCAACGCATGAGGGGGGGCCGGCATAGCCCGCAAGCGGGGTGCAACCGCCGCGATGGGCCGCTCTGGACTGCAGTCTCGCTTGAAGCGCTTGTGCGCATAGTCCCGCGCGACCGCGCTCCAGTTCGGTTCGGCCGCAGGACCAGTCTTGTAGCAGGCGAAGATGTCGTCTGCAGCTGCCGCAGCGGCAACCGCTTGCCCGACAAAGACACAACCCGTGACGGCAATGGTCACACTCATTCGCCTCATCGTTGCCCCCTTTGACTCGAAAGACTGGACTCCGGCCCGCCTCAACCTTCGGCGACGTGGACCTTCTGGAAGATCAGCGTCACGATGTCCTTCACTTTCGCGCAGGCCGCGAATTCGCTCGGCGTGTAGCTGGCGCCACGCCAACCTCGCAAATGCCGACCGATGTCGTAAATGTCGTAGGCGTCGAGGCCGAGATCGTCCGCAAGCGAGGTGCCGTCGGTCGCCGATGGCCATTGGCGATGGAAATAGTCGAGGACGTATTGCTCCACTCTGTCGCGTGTCGTTGTCATGGCTTGCTCCAAGGTTGAAAAACCTGAGGTCGCGTACTTGCATCTGCTGCCGCGCGACCTCGCTCATTGAACTTGCACTCGGCGGCGCTTCACTTGCCGAACAGAGGGCCCACGGACTGCAGAATGACCGCCGTCACTGTTCCTTTCGCGCCGTCAGCGGCCGTATTGCCGAGGCCGAGGTTGGCGGGCGAAGGAAAGCTGCCAGGCGATCCCCCGCCCGTGGCCTTGCACCAGCCATTCGCCGGCGCGCCCTGCCCGCCAGGTCCCGGATTGCCGGGGTTGCCGCCTCGACCGGGAAGCCCAGCCCTGCCGCCGACATTGTTGGTCCGCGAATAGCTCAGGACCTCGTAGGCAGGCTTTGTGGTGACGAAGATGAGATCGGCGCCTTGTCCGCCGGCTCCGGCATCACCGCCGCGTCCTCCGGCGCCGGCAGCGCCTCCCGTCCCACCCGGGCCTCCGCCTTCCTTGCAATCGAAAAGGCTGGTAGCGCCCTCCTTGCCGTTTCCCGCCCGACCGCCGTTGCCGCCCCTTCCGCCGGTGCCGCCATCACCGCCGTCAATGCCGCGGAAGAGAAGAACGAGATTGAGGAGGCCCGCTGGGATCGGTCCTTTCGGGTCTGTGATCTCTCCCGCGACCAGATAGACATCGGGCAACTGCCGGGTCTGTCCGGCCACGGCCGGGCCGCCGGGGCCGCCGGGATAGCCGGGATTGCCAGTCCGATTGGTCTCGCCGGGATTGTCGGCGCCGTTGGGGCCGACGGGGCCGTCGCTGCCGAGGGCGGCCGCGGTCTGCGGATCGCGCTGGATGATGCTGTAGGCATCAGGATTGGCGAACTTGATGCGTTGCGCGGCCACCACGATGTAGGGATGATTCAAGCCGGTCAGCGTCAGCTTTGCCCCCGCCGCGAATGAGATCTCGTCCGCCTTGATGATCTGCTGCGAGAACTTCTCCTCGCCGCTTATCGGAATCAGCGTCTGCGTCAGCGGCGCCGCCTTGATCGCCGCCGCGATGTCGGGCGGCAGGGAGCCTGTCGGAATTTGCTGTTGCGCCAGCGCGACACTGGGTAAAAGCGTCGCTAAGCAGGCCACCGTTCGAAGACTCTTCATCTGCAATCTCCTAGGTAATGATCGGTTGGAATCGGCAGTCGGTTTTCGACGCGCGGTGCCTAGACATCAGGCCGCTCGCCTTTTCGTCCGAAGAGACCCTAGCGGGAGCCCGGAATCGGGAAGCGCACATTCCCCTCGGCGCTATCCCGCGTCACGTTGCCGCCGAGCGAGACATCGCGGTTGACGTTGAGCCGCGGCTCGTTGGTGCCAGAATCACGACTGATGTTGGGATAGGTGGTCGGAGCTGGGCCTGGTGCGCGGAAGTTCTGCAATCGCTCAGTGTCGGTTTGCTGATGCGGCTGATAGTTCGGCGTCAGGCTCTGAAAGTTCTGACCCGACGCCTGGGATGTCAGCAGGGCCGAGCTGATGAGGCCGGCCATGATGCAGATGGTGGAGCAGCGCATTGAATCCTCCTAATTGACGTGTTCGTACGGGAGGAAATATGCCGGTGCGCCGTGAGGCGATCGTCAGCAGATCGCAAGAGCATCGTCAAAAATGCAGCTGGCGAGGACGCCTTTCGCAGTCACGCTGCGTTCATCGCACGCCAACGGCGTCGCAGCGCAAGAGACATCGAATGCAGGCTGGAAATCCTAGCGCGCGCGGTACGTTTGCCGGCGTGCTGCAATCACGCCGGCAATCAGCCGCGACGGCCAAGCTCAGCGCGAGTCTGGACTGCGCGGATAGGTCCGCGGCGGCAGGCGGGGATGGCCGCTTGGGCGCAGGATGAAGCTACCGATGCGAGCCTTGTCGCGCGGCGACGCGGCGACTGCGTCCTGTTTGATCGGCTCGAGCACAGCCGCGCCTGGTGGTGGGACAGCGGAGTTGGCGACAGGGCCGTCGGTCACGGCACGCAACTCCAGAACCGGACCGGGCTGCCGCGATTCAAGATAATCGGCGAGCCTACGCACAAGCTGCGGCGCGGCCACGCTGGTGCCGCGCATCGCCACTACCGACCCGCTCCAGGTGCCGGCCGCGAGCACGCCCCAATGCGCAGGTCCCTGGTCGGCAATCCCGGCACAATCGGGTTCGGCGCGCCCCCGGGTCGGCCCGCTTGCGCTATACTCTGCCGGCTCGCCCGCAGCATCCACGGCGGCGACCACGAGAGCGCCCGCGCCGGTCGCGAGCGCTGAGAGCGTGTCTTCGCGCGTCATCGGGCAGCCGCTGCTCGGCCCGGTATAGCTGCCATCGCGCGCTGCCCGCTCATAGCCCGCGTCGTGATCGAAATAAGACTGGCGGCCGTGCTGCACATAGCCGAGTGGCGTATCATCGCGCTGGATGTAGAGATGCGCGGTCAGCGGCGCGTCCGATCCGTTGGCGATAGCAATCCGCCAGCGCCCGGCCGGCGCAGCAGGCCGTTCGCTCCAGCGCGCGCTGGTCGGATTGACCGACAGATGAAAGCGGACGCGGTCGGGCTGGCCGGGAACGACGGCCAGGTGGCCATAGATGGCGGCGATCGGCTTGCGGTCGTCTTCCAGCACCTGCACGTCGCCGTCTTCAAATGCATCGATCATGCGCGGCATCTCGCCGGGCGGTGTTAGGCTGACCCCAATGCGCGGCATTTGCTGCGCGATCGCGTCACCATCGAGCCAGATCTCGATATAGTTGGGTGTACCGTCGTCGGGCAGCATGACCCAGTCGAGATGGTGTGTAGCGCCTGACGTCAGGTCCATACGCGCCGTGGTCCGCTCGCGATAATTGTTGCCGGCTGGCAGCACCAAATAGGTCGGGCCACCGAGCTGGTTGCGGCGGTCGATCATCTCCGACAGTGCCTGCTCGATCTCGTGGGTGCCGTCCTTGGGGCCGGCCGCGATGCCATAACTGAAATTGATGACGAGCGGCAAACTCGTGCTGATCTTGTCTGCCCATAACATGATCTGCCGCGCCCCCTGCAATACGTAGCTCGCCATGGTCACGCCCGTCGTGTCGCCGGATGCCGCCGATGGCAATTGCACGGCAAACAGAGGCCGCTTGTCGGCGACATCCTCCGTGGCCGGATCATAGCCGCCAGCGAGATCGAGGATATGGGTGCCATGGGAGACGCGCTGCGCCAGCGGCTTCCGCTGTCCATCGCCAAAACCGATCAAGCCAAACGCCCGGTAAATGTCAGCCTCGCTGGCATGGGCCGCAAACAGCTTGTCGAGGTCGTCGCCGCGCAGCCGTTGACCGGTGGCGACGCCGAAGTCCTTCGTTGGTCGTTCGACATCCTGCAGCCAAATCGCTCGGATGCGCGAGTTTCCACCTTTGCGGCGAAAACGGTGGTTCGCGAAGGCGATGCCGTCGTCGATGATACCGATCGCGACCTGCCGCGTCAGATCCGTCCAGGGCTTGCCGAGATCCGTCGGCTCGGCGATTCCGGTCTCGAAGCGGAGGCCGGGTATCGGCGGACCGACATAGACGGTCTTGAAAAGACCGTTGGCACGAGGACTATTGGCGATGCCTTCGGGGCGATAAATGAAAAAACGGACATCGCGCGGATCCGTCGGTGGCGGGGCATGGTTGGTGCGAATGCGGTCGATCAGCGTCGTCAGCATGGCTAATTCGTCAGCCGACATGCGGACCGTCAAGGCGTCCGCCGGCTCGTCCGGCTCGCGGCCGGCTTCGACGACGGCGGCGAGTTGCTCGAGATGTGCGACGTACCCCCCGTCGGCATCCGCCAGCAGCTCAATCCGCACGCTGCACCAGTCCTGGCTCTTGCTGACAGGCCGGTTTCGAAACTCCCAATCGAGGTAGGGACTGGCACGCTCAGCACGATCTCTCCGCCAATCACTCATGCGCCTGTCCTTTCGTGTCAGCCTACGATCAGGCGGCACTCGGCGAGCGCCTGTGTCCAGAGATGCTGCAGCATGGGCGAGCATGGAACAGCGCACGCTCTGTTTGCGGCTTGGATGATAAGATCGCTCCCGCCCGGCTCGACCGCGTTGTTGGCTTCGGCCGACCGCCGGTAGGACATGGTCAGCACATCCTCGTAGCGGAAATCGTCGTCGAATCCCCGTCCGTCGAATTTGCGCATCGTGACCTGGGCGCTCCCAGTGCAGCGCGCGATAAAGAACTCTGCCAGAACCCAGCCCAGCACCATGCCGGCCACGCTATCGACCGGGAAGTGCAGGCCGGCGACCGTGCGGTTAATGGCGATGCGCTCGGCGTGACGCATGAACTGCACGAACAGCGGATCGCCCGTATCAACGTCGTCCTTGCCCGTCTTCGCCTTGCGAATGAGCGCATTGATGACGAAGGCCGTGGCAAAGGATTCCGTAGCATGGCCGCTCGGAAGGGAGCCGTGGCCCGGAGTTTGAATCATCGGCTGGATCTGCGGTGAATATTCGATGGGGCGCCGGCAGGTCAGCGAATGCTTGATCCGCATTTCAATGGTCGTCGTCACCTGCAGGACCAGCGCCAGCAGCTCCGCGGTGCGAGGGCTGCGACTGGGATTCAAGTAACCGACCGAACCCAGGAAGCTGGTGATGTCGTGCAGCTCGGCCAAGATCTCGCTGCTCCGCTCCACCCGCAACGCAGCGTAGTTGAACACCCAGGCTGCCTGCTTGGCGAAGTCCGCGGCGTCGGGACGGATCATGTGCACGATCGGCGTGAACGTCTCGTCGCTGCGGCCGCGGTACTGGAGCGAGATCGACGCCTCGCCTTCGTCATAGACGAGGCCCGACAGCAATTCTCCCACAAAGATGCGCTGGCGCACATCGCGGGACCAGCGATCAAGCGCCTCTGGCCCGGCTGCATACTGCGCGGGGATGTGCGTCGGCGGGTTCCAGTAACCGACGACGCCTTCCCGGCTCGTGATTAACGCGCGTGCGCGCGATGGAGCCGGCGCCCGACGGCCCTCGCCGCTTTCGCCGCTCTCACCACTTTCGCCACTTTCGCCGCTCTCGCCACTTTCTCCACTCTCACCGCTCAGCCATGCCATCTGACGCCTCCCCGCTTGGCCCGGCGAACCTGCTCCGCTCGGTTACCCGGAATGGTCGGTTTGAAGGCTCGTGCGGTCAAGCAGCCCTCCGTCGAAATGACGGCGTTTCACGGATAATTCACGTTGACAGCGATGGTATTGGGGACTTCACTACTCAATCAGTGGTTTTAAGATTTTTGACCTAGTTATTTTATGATTGTGGGCGGTGGATGTGAGCTCAGATCCAAAACTGCTGATCAAGCTCCTTGGGCCATTTCGCATGCAAAAGGCCTCGGGAGAAGATTGCACGCCGAAAGGACGTAAAGCTTGCGCTCTCGTTGCGATGCTGACGCTGGCACCCGAGCACAAGCGATCCCGAGTCTGGCTTCAGGATAAACTGTGGGGGAGCCGCGGCAAAGAACAGGGGGCGGCGAGCCTGCGCCAAAGCCTGACCGAGATCCGCAGGGCACTCGGCGATGCGCAAGCCATGCTGTTGGCCGACAGCTTCGTAATCTCGCTCGATCCGAAATCGTTCAAGACGGATGTTGCGGGGGATATGGCGAGCTCCGGCTTTCCAAGCCGTGCCGGCCCGACATCGCAGCCGACGGGGGAGCTGCTCGAAGGCTTCGACATCGCGGAGGAGGAGTTCGAGGATTGGTTGCGGGAGGAGCGCGGGCGATTCCGTGGCCGTGTCGCGGCATCGCCCACACCTGTCCGCGCGGCCGAGATCGGGCCGGCGGCGGACCAGCCCGCGCGGAACCGGATCATATTGACCCGCGGATGTCAGACCGGGCCGGCGGATATAGCGATCATGGCCGACAGCCTGGTCGATTCCATTGCCAAGACGATTACTGAGCTCGGTGTCGCGGCGATTCAAGACCAGCGCGAGGCCGGCGCGGCGTCCATGCCGCCGACGAACGATGGTGGATCGTCCAGTGAGCTGTCGCTGCGCTCAGACGTGTTTGGATCCGATGCGACCAAGATCGTCCGGGTCGCACTGTTGCAGCACCCGAAAAATACGCTGGCATGGTCGTCAACTCTGCAGATGAACGGCGGGCTCGACCTGAACGATGCCAATACGATGAGAATGATCAACCTCATCGTCAACTTTGCCGTCGACAAATTCGCCCAGGTCGAGGATTGCGGCCCGAATTCAGCGCCCCATCTCTGCTATGCCGGCATCCTGCACCTTTTTCGACTGGGCAGGATCAACTTCGAGACCGCCGACAGAATGTTCGCTGCCGCCTTCGAGACCGAGCCGCGCGGCATTTATCTCGCTTGGCGAGCCTATCTGCGTACCTTTATGCTAGCCGAGCGCCAGTTCAGCTGCCGCCAGACCCTTGAGGCCGAGGCTTTCGATTTCATGTACAGGGCGCTCGAGTTGGAGCCCTACAATTCCTACGTTGCCAGCCTGAGCGCACACGTCCAAAGCATGATGCGGCGCGCGTATGTCGCAGCCTACGAGTTGGCCGAACGAGCTATCCAACTGAACCATGCTAACCCGATCGCCTGGGCCTGCTTGGGAATCGCAAAAAGCTATCTCGGAAAGCCTGAGGACGGCTTTCAACACACACTGCTTGCGCGGACCATCGCGGGTGCGGCGCCCTTCCGCTACCAGATCGATGCTTTGAGCTGCATTGCCGGTACGATGTCGGGTGAGCTGGACCAAGCAATCCATCTTGCAGAAGCGAGCCATGCACTCGCCCCAACCTTTGCTCCCCCTCTCCGATACTTGTCTGCGCTTTACGCGCACAAGGGAGATCATGAACGGTCCTTCGAAATGGTCCGCAAGCTGCAAGCAACCGAGCCGGACTTCTCATATGACAAGCTGCGCGACAAGGCTTACCCCGCGGCTGGCCTCCATCGAACGTCTATCATCAATTCGCTGCCGGCCCACCAACTTTAGCGCGAGAGCTCTCCTCTGAATCGGTGATATCTTTTCGCTCTTCTGAAGTTTGAATAACAAGCGATTGGCTCGGATGCCGGCCTAAATAGGACGCCATCGCGAGCGTAGTCGGTCGCCATTGCTGGATTGGATGGCGCCCTACTCCACCACTCGTACAGGACACACACGCGAGTTTCGGCTTGGCGATTTGTAGTTTATCACCGTAGCTAACCACGCGATCCTCAAGCGCGCCATCCAAAATTGTCGAGAGCTCAATATGTTCGGCGCTCCGGTTTGGAGGAGTGGATATCCTCTTCTGCAAGGTGAGGATGCGCCACGGTTTCCCTCTTGAACCAGCTTCCACGGATGCTCGTCGAGTACGTCCCGAGGTAGACGCCTGGCGCGTGCTCCTGCTGAAGAAAGAGCCCTGCCCCATCCTCCGGCGCCGGGGAGCCATCACCCGGCGGCGGTTTGCACCAACAAGGCCAAGCCCAACTCGCGCAGCGGCCGCACCGGGACGATTGGCGCCTGAAAGGCGAAGCGGCATCCAATTACCTGTGAGGGCCTCGGTCGTACAAGCAGCGCACCTGGACGAAGGCTACTTTCAACGCGCGCACCTTCGCCTTACCACCGGCATGCGCACGCTGCGCAAGACCCATAATCTGCCCATGGTGCAGGAGCTGCTCGGCCATACCGACATCAAAACCACCGCGATGTTCTACACGGCCGCGACGGTCGACGACGTGCGCCAGGCCATGGAGGAGACGTGGGCGCACGAGAGGCAGCGCGGCAGCCAAAGCTGATCGACGGCAAGGGCGAGTGAGCAGGCCCCGCTCAAGAGCGTGCGGGGTTCAGACCGGATCTCGACCGCCGCGATAATGACTGAGCACAGGACTTGATTGCGCGCGGGCTGGACAGAAACTGGGGGCATTGTTAGAGACACAACATTTGATTGAGTCATTGCCCGCTGGTTGTGCCCATTTCCAAGGAAGCATCATGAACGTTGGGACTTCACCGGAAGCGTCGAAGACATCGGCGTGGTCAAAAGTTCGGGCGGTTGCCAGCATTAAGCTCGCGATAGCTATTTTGACCGCGGTCATATTTGGCTATTTAGCCCTGATCGCGCTGCCCGTGGCGCTTACTTCCATGGCATCTGGGCGCGGCATTACGCTCTCGGGCCTGGAGATCGGACCAGAGAAGGTCTGTGATCACGTGGGAGAAATTATTACCGCAGCTGCGAACAATAACGAGCTGGCGGTATTCGACTCCTCCATAGGGCGTCTACTTCTGCAGATGAATTCGGCTTTGAACCAAGTTTCGAGCCAATCGGAGTTGGCTGCACGCACCAGTGCGGCTCAAAGCGATCAGCTATTGGCCCTAGTGAGAGAAGCGATTTCTACTCAAGCTAACATCAGCCAATCGCGCCAGCAGGCATTGGACAAGGTTACGGCAAAGTGCCTGCAGCGCGACGACCCGAAAGAGACATTCCGACTCCCAGTTATCTGTTTAGTCCTAGGGAGCATGGCAATGTTTCTTGTGTTCGCTTACTTTGTCATCGGAACTATTTGCGGCTCACGTTGGCCGTGGCAGCCGAGACCAATGACACCTCTCGGTGCATCTGGATCGTCTGCGGATTAGTGGGTGCAATGAGAACCGCGGACCAAGCTCGTGCCAAGGCTGCTGGCTTATGATCCGGCGGCTCCTTGCACTGCTATGAAGAAATTGAATTTCCGGCAGAAGCTTCGTCAGCAGCGGCGGGCTCGCCTTTCCGCAAACCGAAATCGGGTCTCACGTATTAAACAAGCGATCCGACGATCTCACAAGCTGCCCGCATTCGGAACAAGCGGGCGCTGGATCAACGTTTACAGGGATGGAAAGTTTTCGCTGACTAGGGTTCTGAATGAACCGAGGCCGGTGCCGGCAATTCTTTCGTTTGAAGAGAACTTCGAAGAGACCGCCAAGTTTCTGCAAGACTTAAGGATCGGATTGACTTCAAGCTTTTCCTCCAATCGACGCAGCCGCCGGCGCAATCTCAAGCGCGTACCAGTGTTCTCAAGATATTGGGATTTCACCCGCATCGACAGCATCTCCGTGCCTGTTGCGTTGATTGTTGCCTCGGAATACGACCGGCTTCGGAAATGCGGAGGCTGGAGACCTTACGCCATCGACTTCGAAAATTGGCGCCCCGATGTGCGGGCGATGCTGGACTCCATTGGCTTCCTTTCGCTGTGTGGCGTCCATCACAGCGACGGGACCATTCTCCAAGGTGTCGGGTGGAAGGTACTTCGATTCGAATCAGGCACCAAGGCTGATGGTGAACGAGTCGATGAACTCCTGAAATCGCTAGAAGTCGATACCGTCTTTGGAGATCCTCGCCTCTATGAAGCAATGATCGAAGCGTTGGCCAACACGCGGCACCATGCCTATCCCGAACGGCAACATTTCCCCGAACCGCATTTTCCAGGTTGGTGGATGACCGGGTTCGTGGACGATCGCTCAATGCTGATCACTGTCTACGATAAGGGGATCTCCATCCCTGCGGCCTTGGCCGATCCCGCGAACGCCTGGGAGCATCACGCGGGATGGGAACGACTGATGGGTCGCTTACTCGGTCGGATGCCCTCTCCTTCCGATATGACCGCCGACGGAGCGGCGATTGCTGCCGCCATGAAGGTGGGCCGATCTTCTACCGGCCTTGAATTTCGGGGGCGGGGCTTGAAGACGTTTGAGGATGCCCTAGATGCTTTTCCAAACGGCCGCTTAACCATCCGCAGCCGCGCCGGCGAATACCGGAAAGACAGGGGACGAAAAGGTCGCTATAATACGCGGCCGACCGCAATTGACGGAACCCTGATCATCTGGCGGGTTGCCAGGAATTGATGAAATGATGTCCGCACAATACCTGAGCATTGCCAAGGACTTCAGCCGCTTCCCCAGCGGCAGGTTCAGGTCCGATGGGCCGAATTCCGGCGAGGCGTTCCGGGAAGATCACCTCGCGCCCAAGTTGAAAAGTGGAGCGCAGCTGGTTGTCAATCTGGATGGCGTTGCCGGACTGCCGTCGTCGTTCCTAGAAGAAGCATTCGGCGGTCTCGTCCGTCATCATGATTTCAGCCCGTCACAACTGGAATCGCTTTTGCGTTTCGAGGCACTCACTCCGCGCATGCAGACGTACCCCAAAATGATTTGGGGTTACATCGCGAGAGCGACGCTTTCAGAAGTTGCTCGGTGACGAACCTAGTCGTAGGCGCGATAGTCGGCTTTCTTTCCGCTTTTTTGCTGAGGTCTTGGCAGTATCGTCGGGACTTGTGGCTTAAGCGTATTGAAGGACTCTGCACTGTTCTCGACGCCGCGGCCGAGGCGTCCACGAAATATTGGATTGGCCCCGACGCTCCAGCATCCGCAGCTCCGGCAGCTCGCATTCTCGGCCTCCAGGCGAGAATAGACGCTATGTTCGCGGATTTGGAGCTAAATAACGAGCCTCAGCTCATTCAGACCTTAAACGACTTTCGCGATAGTTCGACGGGCGGCAACTTCGAGAGCGTCCCATTTGAGTCGGACCACGATCGTGCACGCCTCGTTCAAATTTACGCCAGCGAACTTATCTCGGCTATTTGGGAGGCAGCGAATCATCAACTTTCGTTTTCCCATTGGTGCATGCGTCGAAGCAATGACATACGCGATGCCAGGTTGTTCGTTTCTAAGAATACGAGTTCGTTCTTAGACTGAGCGAATAATGGCTCGTCAGGGATTCGACTTGCTCAAGTTGAGCCTAGACACCAAGAACTCCCAAATCAGCTTCCAGGCGGACGACCCCGCGTCCACGTCCCGCTTCTACGAATTCCCGGCGACGATAGCGGCGTGAGCATCCAGTGGAGGGGCGGTCGATTTCCACCGATATCGGGGACGTCCTTGCAGTTGTTCGCGGTTGTAACCGCGGCCGGCATTCACTCTGGTCCCACGATCGAACGTCCAGTCTTCATATTCGCAAGGGCGAGCAGCGGTCGGTCTTCAAGATACCGCATGATCGCAGCATGAGCATCTGTCGGGGTGGCGCGATCGCTAATATGGATCGTGTCGTTGTTCTTGGAGAGCTTAGCGCGCCGCTCACGTAACCAGCGCCTGCAGCTAGTCGCCTTATCGCGCATGCGCCAACGGCTAGCGTCGAACCACAATCCAAGAAAGCGTAGCTTCCGACCGTAGCTTCGATCGGAAATATCGTCATCTCGGCCACGAAGCATAGAAATACCAACCGCATAGCGAAGTTGGTATGGAGGAGCGGTGATCCGTCGGCTTACATCAGCATCTGCCCGACGGCTCGTCGCGCACCGACATGTTGCCTCCGTGAGCGAAAAATCCGGGATCCTTGAGTTGTCAACTTAAATGCCGCAAGCAAGAATACGGCAGTTGGACACCCAGATTATTCCAGCGATTGGTCCGACTAGCTCGGATGTCCTCCACTCCTCCTCCTGCGGATTACCCCGAGATGAAGCAGCTCGAATATGTGCCTCAGCGGCCAGGTTGTAAGGATTGCGAGATCGCAAGCTTGGCAACCGTTACCGGCACATCTTACGAGGAAGTCGCCGCCGTTTTGGGCATAACAATTGATCCCACGACCAACCTGCCGGATCTTTCAGAATACCCCGCAGGCATCGACCTCCTCGATGTGGTTTATCCCCTCTTTCGATTGGGGTGGTCAGCAGCTGTTATTGTGACTGAAGAAGGCTTTCGCAAAGCTGAGATCGGCAGGTTTGGTCCATCAAACGATCAACTCAAGGCCGATCTCTCAGGGAGGCTGGCTACCATAGGCTATGTCGACAGCGACCCAGTCGTCGGAAATCATTCCCTAGCTTGGGATGGAAGCATTGCTATCGACTGCTCCACTGGCGAACGCCTGTCACTCGACAATATCGAGATCCATAGCGCCGTCATATTGACGAGGCTCTGATCGTCTGTCTGGATGGCGAGCGGTGATAGAGCGGAGTCGCTCTTGGTGAACCCAGTGCGCCCTACTGGAGGCACCGACTGTTCACAAGTGTGAAACTGCAGACCAAACGGAAGTTGTTTGCTTACTCCCCTCGAAACCAAAATCCGTAATCCGCAGGCTCGCGGCGTTGTCACGCACGACGCTCTCAACATCCTCGGGGAAGCCGTCGGCGGCCTCGGCGTCAATATCGAGCGTCAGCGTCATACGGATACCGCGGACCCGATCCAGCTCGCTTAGAATGGATTGGGCGATATTGCTAACCTGAGGCGTGGGACGATTGGGATCGAGGACGATCTTGGCGTAGAAGCGCCGGGGGCGAGCGGCGCGAGTACCGCCAGTGGGCAGTGGCTGAGAAACGGAGGGCTGGCCTGAACCGGTCGCGTTAGTATTGCCGTTAGCAAGCCGAGCCGTCTGCGGCGCCTGCTTGGCCAGCTGGGCGTCCGCAACCTCTCTGCGGATCAGTACGACATCCGAATTCAGATCGATGCTAACCAACTGCGCGAGTTTTAGGCCAACATACTCCCCCTTCGCCTCGTCGAACCTATCAGCGAGACCGTATTTGGCGTCCGAACGCGCCAACGCCTCGCTGATAGCTTTGGCCAGCACGGGCGGTTCTCGCAGCTTTGAGAGATAAGGAAACTGAGCAAACCAGTCGCGCAATTGGCGGACCGCGACGTGCTGCTGGTTGGGCTGCCACACTTTGCTCAGGTCATTGTCCAATACGCCGAGGCGCGCGACTATGAGCCCGTCATCTTCACACTTCTTCCACGCGAGCTGGGCCAGCGGCGCCGGGTCACTGCCTCGATTGGTCAGTGCAACGGGCTCAAGATCAAAACCACGGGCGACGTAAGCACTCCCTGGCTGAGGCTCCTGCGGCAGCAACAAGTGCTTCCAACCGCGACGGACCGCGTTGAGCGCCGCGGCCTCTTGCTCGGCGAGCTTCTTTTTCGCGTCATCCTCCTGGGCAGGCGGCAGCTGCAGAATGCCGCGCGCATCGCGCACAATAGAACCCCAAGCGAGCTTCTTGCGAACCACGTTCTGAATATCTTCAAGGGCCGACTGATCTGCGGCCAAGAACGCTAGCCGGTTTCGATTGCGACGCTGGCCAGGACCTTTGTGCTCAACAATGTCGGCCGCGAGGGTCATTGCTGGAGTATCTTGGTCGCGCCCCCGGTGCCATGCGGACGGAGGAAGCAGCACCAGCGCGGCCTCGTAGGCGTCGTCTATGCTCAAGGGATCGTCGGGAGCACCGTGAACACGCAAGAAGCCGGTTCCCTTGTGCCGCTCCTCTAACCGGATCAGCGAAACCAATTCTGCCTCGACATCGGAGCCAGATAGTCCTTTGGCACGGTCTTCGGCCTCCTGATTGAGAGAGGCAATCGGGGAGAACCAATAGTTCTCTCCCGCACTATAAAGGTAGGCTGCGTTCTCGCCGAGTCGACGAAGGGCTTCTGAAAACTGAGACGGCTGTTCGCCAGGAATAGCGCAGGCTAGCCGAAGACGCGCAACCTCCATTCCTTTGTTCGTCGATCCATGGGGCGCGGTGCCCATAAACAGTCCTGTTGCCGCCCGGGTCACGGCCTTGTTCTTACCGATGGATGGGGATCGCGCCTCGATCTGCGCTGGCTTCGAGAGATCACCAGCAACTTCCTTGGAGATCACTGCATCGTATCCCGTAGGAAGCGGTACCAGCGCATTGGCGCGCACCTTGTCGTCGGTCAGCGGTACGTCGCCCGGCAGGATCATAGGCGCTGCATGGCCGTCCCGCCAGAGCCGGTAGACGATCTGCGCCATCATTTTGAGAACGCCGCGGGTCCTCTGAAACCTTTCAAGCGCACCCCAATCAGTCTGCAACATCGTGAACAGTTCGGGGTGCACTGGGTATGCTGCGGTTAGCTGCGCCTCGTAAGCACGTTCGCGCGCGCCACTTGGGAACTCACCCGCATTGTTCTTGTAGTAGCTCGTGAAAGCTTTGACGGCTTGCTCGCGAGCCTTCTCACCCTCAGGGTCCAGTTCCTGAAACAGGCGGCGGCGGATGATCTCAAATGTTTCGGTGCCTTGGGCTGGGGCCCACGCCGACTGCACACGACCGAAGACCTTTTCGAGAGCTAACAGGGCCTCGCGACCTCGCTGATTGCCCACCTCGGCGCCGCTCTCTGGCAGCGAGCCAACCACCAACACACCTGGCACCGCATTTGCGGCTTCAGTGAGTGACTGCAAGAATGAAACAAAGCCGTCGTAGGGAATACCTTCGAGGTTTCGTGCATAGGCTACTACTTCGTCCAGGAGGATGAGGCACGGTGCGGCTTGCTTCAAGATGGCAATCATTGCCTCGGAGCCGGGATTGGTTCGCGCCTCATCTGATGACTTGATTGTCTCGTACGCTTTCCAGCCACCGAGCTTTACAGCGATCAGTCCCCAAAGGCTTTTGACAGTGCGCGCGCCGTCCACGATGAATGGCTGATTGGCGCCGGCAGCCGTGCCGACAAACACAACTGGCTTCGAGCGGATCGGCAACGTCGTTACGGCCGCATCCTTGAAGATGTCAGCGAGACCCGGCAGCGTCTCGGGGCTCTTGGCGCTCGCCAGGTGGTAGAGCGCCAGCATAGTGTGCGTCTTGCCTCCACCAAACGAGGTCTGCAGCCCAATGACGGGATCGCCGCCCTTGCCAGCCAAGCGCTCGATTGCGCTCTGAAGTACCTTGCGCAATCCCCCAGTGATATAAGTGATGCGGTAAAACTCCCGAGGGTCTCGATAGGTCTCAGCCCCTTCGCCACGACTCACCGTCGATAGGTCAGCAGCAAATTCAGCCTCCTGGAACCGCGCAGCCATCACATCGGCATGAGGCGGCGCTACATCGCGCCAGGGCTTCCATGTGTATTTGCTGTCGTCGAGATCGAGCGTTTGCTGTTGCGGGACGGCGACCGTCTTGGCTGCGACCTCAGTCGTGACACCCATTGCCTCGGCCATCGCCTTGGTCTGGTCGTCGAGCAATGCCTTGATGCCAGCGGCAGACTTGGGCTCGATAGCTTCGACCACAGCCTGGATTGAGCGGAGGTACGAGATCGCGTCGGTATCTTCGATCGTGCCGCTAGCGTGCGCCATGTCGTTGCGCGCGGCGAGAGCAAGCGAGACGTGATTGCGCACAATCGGTTTGAGCCCATCACGGAATGCGTGCTGCCAATTATCGACCATGGTTTTCAGTAGCGCGTAAGCATCGAGTGGCTTCGATGTGTCGGTGCCGGCGGCAACTGACAGGTTCTGCTGCCAGTTGCCGCGATACGCATCACGCATGCGCTTCTCGACATAGGGCTGGAGCACCTTGGTCAACAAAAGGAGCGCTTGATTAATGCGCTGATTCGAGACGAATCCGCTCATGAAACTCCCCCTAACGGGTAAACAGGTCGGTGCGGGTGTCGGCCAGTTCGGCTGCGCGCTTCTCGATCACAGCCCATTCCTGGTGCAGTTGATTGTAAACTCGGCCCTCAGAAGCCCACTGCTTCTGTTCGCAGATGTCATAAAGGCGACGTGCGAGCGCGTGAGCGGGGTCGGCGAGCGCGCCCAAACGATTGTAGAGGACGGCTGCAGCCTCGACGCCTCCGTCTTCGGCCGTAAGCCGTTTGACAAGATGCTGACAAGCTTCCCAGACGGTGGCGCGGGCGTCCAGAGCTGGGTCCCATGCATTGGGAAGTTCGTCGCGCCTTAAAAGTCGAGCCCCGCCACTGCGTGCGCTAAAGAAGCCGGCGGCATTCAACCCGTCGAGCGAGACGTTGACAGCGTTTGTCATGGTGATTGCGTCGCCAGACCGGCCATTTTCGAAACCCTTCGCCGCGAACCAATCCAGCGCGAACCGAGTCTCGTTGTCGTAGTCTGCATCCCCTGTAGAAGTTATTTCCTCGCGCACCTGATTGATAAGCCTCAGGGCATCACTGACGAGCATCGGCGTGCCATCAGTATTGAGAACTTGGGCGTAGCGAGTGAATATGCCAATCCCAGGCCCAATTGCAGCCTGTTGGAGGTCGGTCGGAGCGACACCGCCGCGGCGGATTTCTGCCAGGGCATCAGGCATCTCGCGACGAAGCGCGCGGATGTAATCGGCCCGAGTAGTAGTCGGCGCTGCAAGATGGCGAAGGCGGCAGACGAGAACGATAGATGACGCGAGGGAGTTCACGTTTTGCTTGAGCGCCGCTGTTAGCTCGGTTCGCAATGGCCATGTTGCGTCGATGGATAAGTTTGCGTCGACGACCGCTTGGAGAAAAGCCGACCAACCAGTGGGCGACTGCCTGTCAGCCTCCGCGTCGCTCTGCTTGTAAGCGTAAAACAGAGTTAACGGATAATCGTCGGCGACAGTTTTGCTTAGTCGGGTCAGCACCGATTTCATTCCAGCCATGAAGAACGCGGCCGCCGCCGCCTCTCCTCCATGTCGGTACTTTTCCGCAACAATCTCTTCTGTCTTTGGCGTAACTAGTCGCCGAAACAAGTCCGGCCAGATCGACTTTAGCGAACGGCGATGCCAAACATAGAAATAATCACTAAGATCAGCGTAGGAGATGTTATCGAGATATGGGGGATCGGTGGCTACGATCAGTTGATCAACAACGTTGGTACTGGCTGCATCCGCGACCTCTATGGTCGCTGGCGCTGCTGGGCATAGGAGCTCAAGGCAACCAGCTACTGCTTCACTGCAGGTAAGGATGTCTGCACTGGATTTCGCGAGCGGATTGCCCTCGGCAAAGTCAAAAGCCATCTCGATCCCTTTTTGGGCGATCGCCGATGCCATGGCGTTGTCTTTTGTGAGCCACTTGCAAAGGCTCGACCCATAAAGGTTCATCCTGGCCTGAACGATACTCATCATCGTAGCGATGGTGTCGGCGTAAGCAACAGGCCCGAGACCGCCCTCGGCGATTGGTCGCCGATCAGCTATTGTCGGATCACTCCAGCATGCAAGGCCGTCTTCAAGCACTCTCGTTCGGACCGACATCACCAGGTCTGAAAACGTAACGGCAGCAAGCAATTGTCGCGGGCTGAAGTAGTCAGAAAACCGGCGAAATCCGTACCGCCGCCCCTGAGCATTGCTGCCAAATGTTCCTCGACACTCTTGAAGGGGAATGTCCATTGCTTCCCCTGACGTCGCCAGAAATTCCACAGCGCGCTGCGCCGTTGCTTCATGCTGCAATGTAGGAGCTACATAACGCCGTCCATTCCTGCTCTCAATGACAGTGGCAACAAGGCGAGATCGCATTCGGCCTTCAGATGCCTCTTCGTCTATGTAGCGCCCATCAATCGGCACCCCAGTAAGGAGGCACGCGAATGTTGCGCTTCCCTTTTTAGTTCCGCTTCGTGCCAGTTTGATTTGTTCTGACGTAGGATGGTCATTGATTTCGACCGTCCATGTTTGAGTGAACCGATTGACTTGAGGGACAGCGACTACCTCGCGCCCCTCTTTAGACGAGAGTAGAAATGTTGATGCGAGTGGAACATAGGCTCCTCCTGCCTTCGGATCGGGGCTACGAACTGTGCGAGCCCACAGCCATGCGACGACGGTCGCTTCCTTGCCGTCCTCAAGAGTGACCTTAGGATAAAACTGCTCCAAGCGCTTCTCCGCCTCCTGGCGCATCCAGCGGGCATAAAAGCGGACGTCTTCCGCAAGACCTTGTGCACCCCTCCACTGGTGCAACTCATTGACTTCAGGGTTTATCGGTCTGCGGCCAGTAAATTTTTGGGGCAGTTCCACAAGCGCTTTGCCGATTAACACCGCGACTGGGTTCAGGTCAGAGCCAATGGCTTTAAGACCCAGCCGCTGTGCCTCAAGCGGCATTGAGGCACCGCCGGAAAATGGATCGAACACCGGCGGAGCGTGAGCTTGCAGATAGTCTATAATCGCCTGCGGTTTCATTTCGCCAAGAGGCGGCAATTTCTCACTGCGACCACGGGCAACCGACCGGGCAATCTCGTAGCGAGCTTCGCTGAGGATAGCCTCGTCGTTTGATACTTCCCACGGCAACATTCGCTCGATCAGTCGATGCAACCGGTCACGCTCGACATTCTGCGCCTCGATCGTCGGAAACTCCTCGATACACGACGCCGGATCGTCGACGATCTGTGAAAATAAGACTGCGCGACAGGCAGCCACTGGTCGCTGCGCCCAATATTTGTGAAACGAGGTCGGGTAACCCTTCGGAGCTTTCTGTTTACGTCGACGAGCCTCAGCGTTGATTGCCTCTAGCGGGATCGAAACTTCGATCAGCTTTTTTCGGTCTTTTGCGGCTAGTGCCATTTAGTCCTTTCCTCGCGGCATGTTCCGCCGAGCAAATGTGCAGGTGCAGTCCTAGCGATGGTCGTTCGCCAAGGCTTCGAGCTCTCTCGTTTCAACATGGCGCCGTCCCGCGCCTCACCAGCTTGTCGAGATGAAAGATCGTGGCGCAAGCGTCCTGGGCCGGGGGCTGTCGAAGGGCTTGCGCACGTAAACAGGCTGATTGGCGAACCCGCCGGCGGAAATAGGGACTATCGCTAGTATGAAATGCTCCTCGGCATTCAGCGCCACGATCATCTCGTTAGTCGTGACAGTGATGGTGTCGCCGCCTTCTATACGGCCCTTGACCTCGATGAAGTGTAGATGCCCGCTCTTGGGATTGCGGCTCTCGATATCGAAGCCCACTTTGGCGGCCGACACGTCTCGCGGCTCACGCCCGAGGGCGCGCTCTGCGGCAAAAACAGCCTGCATCGCCAACCGCTCCACCTCGGCCCGAGCCACCGCATCCTCAGCGAAACCACTTGGCGCCATACCCGTCTGCGATCTTAGGAGGCCAATCGGTATCACCAAGGCCGCGCCCCTTACCTGCGGTGGCAGGGCCTGGATGTCCCGTTCTTCGACAAGCTGGCGCAGGCGTCGATCCAACCGTTCTGTAAGCGTCTGCGCGTAGGCCCGGGCGTTGCCGGAATTAAGCCGGCCACCCTTTCCGGCCTGCTCTTTCAAGGCCAATTCCTCGGCTCGGCCATCCCAGTAATTGATCTCGCGCTTGAGCCGCGCCCTTACCTCGCCCTCGACCCTATCGACCTCTGCGAGCCTGCGTTCGCGCGTCTCACTGAGGTGCTGCGGCACGAGATTAGCGATCGCAAAGTGCATGGCCATTTTCTCGATGTCGCCCTTCAACCAGTCGACTTCGAGCAGCTTGCTTGCGGTATTGGTCTCATCAGGCTGGAGGGGGCGAAAGTCCAGATAGGGTGCAGGACCAGCATCCAGGGCGTTGCCTTGCTCATCGAGCATGACGAACTGCATCTTGCGCGACACTACGCTCGGCTGGCCATGTCGGCCCGGTCGCCCATCGCGGATGGTATGTTCCAGTGTCACGAGCACGCGAGCACCGGTGCGGCCCTCGTCAGCCTCATCCACCAAGGCGGCGCCGCGCTTCAGGACATCGCCCGCCTCCTCCAGTGTGACGGCGATCGCCACGTCCAGTAGCCCTTGGCCCGGGGTGATGATGGCCGCCTGCGGCTTGTGAGTATCGCGATATGCCTTGTCAAAACAAACGCGCTCATAACGTTCAGCGATCGGGACGACGCCACCCGCGAAACGGTCCCGGTCGCGGAGACGCCCTGGCACGCGCGTTATCTCATAGCGGCCGGTCTCGCGCCGCCTGATCTGCCCGCCGAGCCGCACGAATGCCTTCTCGAAGAACGCTCGAATGTAGTGGGGTTGAAGGCGTCGCGCCCCAGCGCGCTCCATCTTTTCCCTGATCTCCGTGACTGTGCGCGGATCGAGTCCTTCCGAGGTGAGCTTTCGCTCGCGGATCAGCGTCTCGATCTTCTCCTTGTCGACCGCTCCATCCACAGCTGTAAACAGCCGCTGCTTGTGCTTGGGGTCGTCACCATAGAGTACGGCCTCCATGAGCAGTTCGCGTAACGGCTTACCCTCGAAGAGTTCGCCGAGCACATCATAGACGCTGTCGCGCCCTCCCAAGGCCTCTCGCGCCCGTTCGAGCTTTTCAAGTAGTCGAGCGTAGACCTCGCCTTCCCTCGTGTCGGCGGAAACGAGGTTCCAGAGATGACAGACTTCCGTTTGACCGATGCGGTGGATACGTCCGAAGCGTTGCTCCAGGCGGTTTGGGTTCCAGGGCAGATCGTAGTTGACCATGAGATGAGCGCCGCGCTGTAGATTGACGCCCTCCCCGGCAGCATCGTTTGCGACCAGGATGCGCACCTCTGGATCATCGTTGAAGGCCGCAATATTGGCCTTCCGCACATCACGTGGCACGCCGCCATGGATGACGACTACTGCCTCGGATTTGCCAATGCGTTGCCTGATCTTGTCAGCCAGGTATTCGAGTGTGTCGCGCGGCTCGGTGAAGATCAGCAGCTTGCGACGCTGGCCGGTCGCCTCATCCACCATTGGAGGCTTGTCTAGGATCTCGCCAAGCTGGCGCCACTTGGCATCTTCGCCCGACTTCCTCAGTTGGTTAGCGAGCTTTTCGAGGTCACGGAGAATAATCAACTCGGCTTCAAGCTCGGGAATGGTCTGGGCCGCTGTCGCACGATCCGCGATCTGCTGTTCGGCATCCTCCAGCTCTGCGCCACCGACCTCGTCGAGATCGCTGTCTTCGTCATCATCAAAAAGGGATGAGAGTTGCTCCTGTTTCTGTGGCCGGCCTCCCCTTGCGATAATTTGCTCCTCCGCTAACCGAGCTTCGAGCCGTTCGCGACGGCGGAGAAGCGAGCGATAGATCGCCGCGGGAGAAGACGCGAGCCGGCGCTGTAAAATCTGCAGCGCGAAGCCTACGTTGTTCTTCCGCTTGTCGTCGCCAAGATTGTTGAGATTGCGCATCTCATTGCGCACATATTGGGTGACCGCGGCATATAGCTGGGCTTCGAGGTCAGAGAGCTGGTACTGGATCGTGGAAGCCCTGCGCTCAGGGAACAGTGGCGAACCGTCGAATTTTCTCAGTTCTTCCTTTGTGAGGCGACGCATCAGGTCGGACACATCGACCTTGCGGGCTCCCTCGCGCGGCCGCCCCTCAAAGCGATCCGCATCGAGGAGGCCCATGAAAAGCTGAAAGTCTGCGTCGTTGCCATTGTGAGGTGTCGCCGACATTAGAAGGAAGTGGCGCGTACGACCGCCGACCAACTGTCCGAGCTTGTAGCGTTTGGTGTACTTCACCTCGTTGCCGAACAGACTCGCCGCCATGCGATGCGCTTCGTCACAGATGACGAGGTCCCAATCTGAAGCGGCCTGCAGCTTCGCCTGCAACGTCTCCGAGCGTGCAGCCATGTCCAGCCGCATGATGAGGCGATTGCGCTCGACGAACGGGTTCCCGGTAACCGACGTCTCGATCTGCTCGCGCGAGACGATATCGAAGGTAAGATCGAATTTCTCCTTCAGCTCATCCTGCCACTGCTCCACCAAGCTGCCCGGCGCGATGATCAGACAGCGCTCCAGGTCGCCACGAATGATCAGCTCCTTGATGAAGAGCCCAGCCATGATCGTTTTACCGGCGCCAGGGTCATCAGCGAGCAAAAACCGCAGCGGCTGACGGGGAAGCATTTCACCGTATACGGCCGTGATCTGATGCGGCAGCGGCTCGATCCGCGAGCTGTGGACTGCAAAGTAGGGATCGAACAGATGCGCAAGTCGGATGCGTTGCGCTTCGGATGCAATCCGGAACGTCTCTCCGTCGCCATCGAAGCCGAAGGCGCGGCTCGCCTGGACTAGTTCAAGGTTCGGTTCCGAGTCGCGGAAGAGTACTACCTCAGCGGGTCCGTCGGAACCGCGGTAGACGACATTAAGAGCATCCGACCCGATCCACTCGGTGCGCAGGATCTCGACCGGCGATGCACCCGCCAGACCGCGCACTTTTGCCCCTGCAATGACCTTGTCGAGAGAAAGCATGGAAGACGGCTAGCACATGTCTTCAGAGGAAAACACGCTACTTGCCACCTAAACTATGGAGATATCCGACCAGCATATTGCAATCTTAGCGTCGGCGGGTCTTGTTTGATAGACGCGCTGCAGCACTCTCTGCTCAGGGGGGCTGCGGAATTAGAATCGTAGCTTGTTAGCGTGGATACCAAATACGACCCTTTCCCCGCAAGGGGAAACGTTAGATTTTTCAAAGGCATGGTCCAACCGGTTCGGAGGAGCCCCGTTCCGCTGACCCTAGCGCGGCCGGTGAATTCTGGATCAAGCTCAAGAACTGGCAGCACCCGGCTTGAGCTTGATGCGCGCTGTCGAAGGCCCTGCGGTACACGCGCAGTGAGTCAGGCGCACTGGCGGACATTCTTGATAATCCAGCGTGCCTGCAGGCCGCGCGAAATGGAGTCAGTCATCCTTCAGGAGGAGATAAGGCTCGATCTTTAGACCGCGGGCTATGCGAGCGATATTGTCAATTGAGACATTTCGCTCAGATCGTTCAACGCCACTCAGGTAGGTCCGGTTGATACCGCACTCATAGGCCAAAGCCTCCTGGCTGAGCCCACGCTTTGCGCGAAGGCGACGCATGTTCTTCGCCATGATGTCCCGAAGCGGGCCTTTGTGGGTTCGTTTCACCCCCGCAATTTCGACGCAACACCGCTTTTAAGGCGACCGCTTTTAAGTTACATTCGACGGTTGTGGAGGAATAGTTCATGCGCTTTGCAATTTTCGCTTTGTCCGTGGTGGTCGTGCTTCATGTTGGTTCGCCAGTAGAAGCTCAGAGCGTCGACTTTGATCCCCGTGCGGCTACCTCTGACTTGGCGAGATCTGTGACGGAAGATTACCAGCGGGAAAGAGCGCGGCAAATACGGCGAGAGAAAGAGGAAGAGAACGCGCCCGCGCTGGACTTTTCGCAATTCGCGGTGCCGGCGGATTCCGGAAAAGCTCACGCGAGCGACGGAGGAATCACGTGCACTACTATCGGTTTGGGCGATGGCTATAGCATCACAACCTGTCGATAGCGGTACGGGTTGTTGAGACCGCACTCAGAAAAGCCTTGCGCGAACGTCCAAGGGCGAACGTCCGCTCGGTCAGGCTGAAGTCGTCGCAGATGCACATGGGTACATCTAACGCGCGGGATTCAGGCGAGCCGGTGTCGTGGCCGACATAGATGTTGCATCCTTCATCGCCCAGCTGCAGCAGCATCTTCCTCATGTCTCGCCCATCCCGGCACGGAAGTTGAGAGCTCTGCACCGGTTGCGGGACTACGAGGGCATGGTGCGCCTTATCCGGAGAGCCATGAACCTTGACGTCCGCCTTCTGGTAGGCTGGGTAAACAGCGGTGGCCCCAAGGGAATGGCTCAAACTCCGGCCTGGGTCGAGATACCAGCCAACATGCCGTTCTACGGCAGCGCTGAGTTTAAGAAGCTTTCGATTAGAATGTTTCTTCGCAAAGAATTTCTCGAAGAGAACAGCTACGATAAGGTCGCAATCGCGATTGCGCATGAACTGTCGCATGTCGTCCTGGATTCTATCTATCATCCGTTGCGTAAGGAAGAAAAGGCGGTCGACCTTACGGCCATGCTCCTTGGCTTCAGCCGCCTCTATATGGTCGCCGCGCATACGTCGAAAGGCACACTCGGATATTTGACGTCATCGGAGCTGAGCGCTGCCGTCCGAATTTTGGTGCCAACCCGTTTCCGCATCGCGCGCGCGCTGTCTGTCTTTGTTCAAAGCTTCCCGCGGCCAGTGGTCGCGATTGTCATTGCGCTTTCGATGTGGGCCAACGGAAAAATAAATTCGAAAATTGAGCTTCACAAGCTCCTACAAGCTGAAGCCGCCGCCCTGCTGGTGCCAAGAGCAGTAAACTCCCACATTACCTTAGTCGAGGCACAAGTTGGCTTTTTTTCGCTGACCAAGACGTTCCTCGTCACCCGACCAACTCAGCTCGATTTGACAGGCCGTGAGCAGAGATTACGCGATGCTGCATGCGCTAAGCACCGGATGAAGATCGATGCGGGCGCAGTTTATGCGTATGAGTACCGGGACCGTTCTGGTTCTCTCATCAGCAGATTCGAAATTTCATCATGCCCTTAGTCTGCGTGCATCTCAGAGGGGAGTTTGGCGATGCGATTCAAACCGGAACAACATTTGGAAATGGCCAGGCGACTTCAGGCTCGATGCGAGGTTGAGCCCGATCCAGAAAAAGCGGAGAAGCAGGCTCGCATGGCGAATGTGTTCCTGCGGTTGGCCGAGAAAGCCCGCAAACAATTGGCCGCTGATGTCGCCCCTGTAACACGTCTTTCGGCAGAGCAGACTGAAGATGTTGGGCAACCAAACTCGGCTCTGAATGGAATACTTACCGGCTCCCCCGAAGAGCCTACTGATCCGTTCCAGGGCGCAGCTCGGGACTATTTCGCGGAGTACCATTCGGCCATTGAGGCATACGAACGGGAGCTAAAGCGAGCGTTCGGCTTCGCCTTTATGCCCGAATGCAACCAGGACGGAGCCCAGGCGCCGCTCGGATCCGAGCTAAGACGTGCCTACGATACGATGATAGAGTCAAGGAAAGCGCGCGACGAGCGGCATCCACCAGGAACATGGATGGGTTGAAGCGGGAAGCACTCACGCGCTGAGCGACTCGTTACTCAGGGGCATAGGTTTGCATCCCCCCGGGGTGTCTCACCGGCCAATCGGCTGGGTGTCTCACGCGAAGTCTTTCTCCAAACTGGGTTTTCGGCCGAGTGAAGCCTGAGACACCTGTCTCATCTGAGGCGGCGCGGTGACTCGCGGTGTCTCGCCGGCCTGATTTCCAGCTCCTCGCGGGTGTGATCGTAGTTGCCCGCCAAGTTGCCGATGCAGCCGCCTCTTGTGTGGCCCTTGCCGTCTCCTATGCCAGTAGGATGCCAGTGGCTTAGCCAATGGCTTCGGTTGGGATCAGATGTTGCCTCTATCCCATATTTGGGCCCTGTCTAAACTCGATTACCAGTCCTCGCGCGCCCTTGCCGTAGCCGACGTTGGTCCTAGCCGATAGCCGGCGTTGAGCACGATGCAAGTGCCACACAAGCTCCAGACCGAGCCTAGGACGCGCCACGCGAGCCTCGGCGCGCTCTCCATCGGGCGCCGGAATGATGGCGGAGGCGACGGCAACGGATGTTCGTGCCGCCACGCCGAGCGGCAGCCCGGTCTGCCGCAGCCCGGCAGCGCGCCACAAGAGAACGCACGAGATTGAGCTCCAGCACGACGATCGCGCCATAGACCGCCGGGGCAGTCCGGCCGCCGGTGCAATGGCTGGCTCACGACGCTGCGCCACTCGTATACGTCGTCTCCTATGGCATTTGCCATGCCGTTGCTATTCGTTTGGCATAGCTGTTGCTATGCGGTTGCCATCAAATGCCGCCGCGGTCCCACGGCACGGGTGTCTCGCAGACGCCCTGGTCTCAGCTCGATCACGAATCGGACCGTGTTTCGTGCGGCCTTGCCACAGCCGAACCTGATTCCTAGCGAGTAGCCGGGTCAGGATGATGGCAGAGCCGAGGCTCCAGACAGAGCCCGGGACGCGCCACAGCTGCCTCATGGCGCAGCCGCCTCGGTTAGGGTGCAGGCCAGTTGAGCTTGGCCCGGATCGCGTGGCGCCTGCTCCATAAGGGCGGGTATCTCTTGCTGGGTGAGACCCTAGGCCGGTTTGTACTGTATCATCGGAGGACGTAGCCTCCCCTCGGGCATGGCGCCCGGTCTCACGCACAGCGCTTGGTGGGTGTCCCACGTCAGCCCGACATGGATGGGCTCCCCGTACAGCTCCAGCGCCATGTTGATCGAAAAGGCGCGGGCGCGCTTGTGGACAGGGACCCATCGCCGCCGGTGCCGGTCTCCAGCAGCCGCACAGGCCCGCAGAAGCGCCCTGGGTCCCCCACAGCGCCGCCAGCATTGAGGCCCTCCAGCCCTGCGCCGCGATCACTCGACGCTCGCCGGATCCTTCATGGCTTGCATGTCCCACCTCCTGTCTCACAGGCGTGAACTGCCCTAAGTCGCGCAAATCACAGATGAATCGTGCATCGGCATTGCGGCGACTGTCCCATGAGACACGGTGAGTCAGCGCGGTGACTCACGGTGCGCGCACGCGAGTATTTGAACGTTGAGTGGCCTCGAAGAAGGAGCTTGAGGCGAGCGTCTTGTGACGTGCTGCCCGGCAATGCAGACGCATGCCAAGACATTTCGGCGCGCAGCTCCGAGCAAGCATATCGGTCTCTTCGCCGTAAGGCTGCTCTTGCATTGAGGATACAGCTCCTCCTCCGTCGTCCTCCCCTCCCCGTCACCAGGGAAGAGACACGGTCTCGGACCACGATTTCCGCTCGCTTTATCCGGGCATCGCGTGACGTGCGATCAGTCGGTCCTCCGAATGGGGGTCGGACCCATCCGACAGGGGGATATGAGTTGCCTCGGTATATCGCGCGCCGATCGTGATACTGCGCGCAGGGCCGGAGAACCTGACATGCGGCTTCGTCGTCCGTTCCGCCAGGGTGAGAGCCCGCGAGATTGCCGGTGTAGCCGGCTCTAACTCGGGAGTAAGCGACCGA
Source organism: Bradyrhizobium betae (assembly GCF_008932115.1). Classification (NCBI taxonomy): domain Bacteria; kingdom Pseudomonadati; phylum Pseudomonadota; class Alphaproteobacteria; order Hyphomicrobiales; family Nitrobacteraceae; genus Bradyrhizobium; species Bradyrhizobium betae. The sequence continues at coordinate 6,788,337 of NZ_CP044543.1, read as the reverse complement.
GCGCGCTGCTGTCATTTATCCAATCAGCAGGCCACCGCGACCTCGCCGGCAAACGGGAAGAAAGGCAGGATCAAAACCCGTCCGCTATTCTCGCGACCCAAATATTGTGGTGGTTCGGTTGCGGCGGGGACCACCGAGCGGACCCGCAAACGACACACACAATCTCTATGGACGCGGCGCTTGAAGCTGATGGTTAGCCAGCAGAAGCGGGATGAGATTGTGCTGATCGTTTCGCGATCGTAACCTCTCTAAAGTCCGGTGAGAGGGGTCATTCCTTTGAGTATTTTTTAAGCGCCTTGTACCCGCTAAGGACTGCTTTCTGCCTGCTCGAGAGAGCACGACGCTCGATCCAAGGCCCATACGGGATGCAGTGAGGTGGAATACGCCACAACGAGCTTGGGAGCGCCCCGTCCGGTCGCCCATGCGGCTTCAGATCCAGTCCGAATATTTGAAACCCCGATGCAATTGCCAGAAGAGAGTCTGGCGCATACCACGCAGCTGAAATGATGCTTCCACCACCCTCGGGTACCTGCTTCGCCAAAACGGCTCCGGCCGCGAGCAAATGAGCCACCTCCCGAAAGTCACCCCAACAACGTCGAATTTGCGATTGGCTCCGGCCTGATTGCTCATCTGCGCAGAGTTCAATGGCCTTCGAGATGCTTGGCCCCCGCGCAGCTCCAGAGTGGGATCTGACGTATCCACCAACATTTGGAGCACATCTGCGGTTGATTCCCAATTTTTCATACGGTCTGTCAATAAGCCGACCGTTGCGGCCAGGGCCTCGGAAGCGACTAATGCAAGCCCGCCGAACGGGTCCACCGAGGGACTTGCGGCAAGCTTTTTCCCGTGGGCCAAGCGTGTAGCATTGCATGCCGCCATCCAGCGGTTTCTACCACTCTCCTCACGGGGCCAAGCCATGTACGCAAGCAATAGCTCAGAGAGCGCACTCGGGGTACGCAACACAGATTGTAGCCGTTTTCGATAAATCTCGAACGCACTTTGACGGTCTTGCGGGACCTGGATCTGGGGGAGGTTCATCTGTTGCATAATCGCGGCCCGTCAACCCCTCTCAAGCAAACTGCAAGAGGTCAAAAACGGCGAGAATTTGCCTTAGAGAACGATGGCAAACAACCGGGAATATGGCTTATGGCGACTCAGTGGGACGGGCGTGCAATCGTCGCGACGCCTAAGGAAACAATGACGGCACTCAGGATTGGCCGAGCAAAGTTCTACGAACTTCTCAATTCTGGCATTCTAGAGAGCTTCCTTGAGGGGAAGTCGCGCAAGGTCTTGTGGCGCAGCATTGAAGCATATGTCGAGCGACGGCTCGGCGAAGAAGCCCATCGGCGTGGCAATCCTAAAGTTTAGGAAACTGCCTGCTCTCCGTTTCGCAAGACATCAGACTCGAAACCCAATTCCAATACCGTAGGGGATACTCCATCGTCCACATTCAGTTGATCGGCTGATGCTTTTGGGCTCGTCCAACGAAAACTACGGTCTCAATCCACGATTTTCGTCGGAGACAACGCGTCGCGGCTGAAGCGTCGAACGGCGCCATGAGTTTGGCTTAAAAAATGCAGTCGCAATCCCGCCTTCAGCATCCTCGTGTGCTTGCGTAGCCAGCTGTGTAAAACGTTCTTCAGGCAGCTTGGATCTGTCGGCGACGTACCCGGCATGTGGAAGACTTGGGTCTTTGTGTGTGATTTCTGAACTTGCGACAGAGCACATTCGGTCGCAATTTTCGGTTCATCGAGGATAGAGAGAGCAAGAGGCGATCGCCACGCCGTGATGATCTCTTCGGTTCAGACAATTACCAAACTGTTTAGAACGTAGGCAGACACGATGGCTAATTCATCGCTTAATAAAAATCAGTGGGTTCTGGTAGAAGGTCCTGGGCCGGATGAAGCCGAGTTTCTCGGCCGCTGGTTGTTGGCCGCAGCAGCTGCCGATAAAGCGTTAAAGGAGCAATTCAAGCGCAACGCAGAACTGAAGAAGCACATCAGCTCCGTTGAAATTGTCGATGAGGTCTGCTTCTCGTCCGGGGCCGCCAAATTTTTGGAGCTCCTAATGAAAGACCTCACAGCATTCAGCCTTTCAGTGGAAGATGTGTGGATCGACGTGTTTGCAATCATGGCGGATCTCGGCTTTTTCCGTTTGACCGGTGAGCGGTATCAGATGACTCTCCCCTCAAGCGCATCCGGCAGCGCCATCGAAGCTGCACTTCTAAAGCTGGCAGCCACAGAGCATCGTTTTTCCCTGCATCCAGAAAACATGATTCATTGGATCACCAAATATGATGCGCATACATGGCATGCGAGGCTCAAAGGCCTCACTTGGATGCAGAGAGTAGCTGATCGCGAACTTCTGCTCGGAGATGGTTGATTTTCTCCAGAGCGGTAGCACGATCGCCTACCCTGCTCTCCGATCGTTTAAATGGCACACATTACTGCCTGTGAGGAATGCGGCCCAATCCGTCATCAACGCCCGACGCTTTTCCAACTTCTGGCCACGTTGATAAGCCGCCGTCGTTTCGCTCTTGTATTTATGAGCGAGCGCGGCCTCGCGGACGCCATCCGGATAGTCCGTACATTCCTCGGCCCAGGTAGCAAAGGTAGATCGGAAGCCATGCACGGTAACGTGTCCGTAGCCGAGACGATCAAGTACCGCCAGCATCGCGTTTTCAGAGAAGGCTCCGCCATCGGGGTTGGTGAAGATCAACTCGCCTTGGCGGCTATCGCGCATCTCGTCAAGGACCGCCAGCGCGGGATCAGTCAGGGGAACGTGATGGTCCTGGTCCATCTTCATTCGCTCGCCGGGGATTTTCCAGGTCGAGCCTGGCCGATCGATTTCAGACCAATGCCCTTCGACCGCCTCGTTCGTGCGGCAAGCTGTGAAGATCAGGAAGCGTAGCATGGCGGCAGCCGTCCCCGACGCACCGGCAAGCAGTTTCATAAACGCAGGCGCCTCAGTATACGGCAATGCCGGATGATGGCGGATCACCCGCTTGGGACGCTTTGGAAGCTTCTCGCGCAACTGCCTTGTCAACTCAGCTGGATTGCGAAAGTCCGGATCGTCGATATCCACGTTCCTCGCGATGATCGTTTCGATCCGGCCGCGGACACGGTTCGCTGTCTCCCGCTTTCCCAACCAGATCGGCTGGAGCAGATCGTGGATGTGGCTCGGCTTGATCTCCGGGATCATCAGCTTGCCGATGAGGGGATATGCGTAGCGCTTGAGGGAGGACGGCCACTGGTTGCGATGCTTCTCGCTCCAGGTCGACCAGTTTGCTCGGATGTAGGCTTCCGCGCATTCCTCGAACGTCGGCAATGCGACCTTGGCCTCGACGGCTTTCGCTTCTTCACGAGCTTTCCGTCTCTCCTGCACGATGTCCACCCCGGCGGTGCTGCGATCGCCCCTCACGCGCAAGCGCGCCGCATCACGGGCGAGGCGCGCATCCTTAAGCGACACATCTTTCAAGGAGCCGAGGCCGTGCCAGCGCTCCTTGCCGTCTTTCCAATATCGGTATGACCAGCTCTTCGACGTTGGTCCGGTGATGATCAAGTAGAGCCCATCGCCGTCGGGGTATTTACCGGGCTTGATTTGGCGTTCTACGTCGAGCGGTTTGAGCCTTCCAGCCATCGTCCCTCCAGGAAAACCGTCCTCCGAACACACGGGCAAAAACTACGGTTAGCGACCTGACTAGGAAGAACACCGGCGAACTGCGAAGTACAGTCTTTCGGCACAAGTCACTGATTTTGCTGTGGAGTTCGAACGACTGCGAACAGTGGAGAACAATATACTGGCGGAAGGGGTGGGATTCGAACCCACGGTACCCTTGCGGGCACGCCGGTTTTCAAGACCGGTGCCTTAAACCACTCGGCCACCCTTCCAAGTCCCGAACGGCTGTCGCTTAACGCAGTCGACGGCGCAAGGCAACGCGAAGTTGGCCCCTCGCCTCCCTTCGGCCGCCCGATCTGTCAGGCGCCCGTCAGCCTGGTCCCTTAGCCTACGCCCCTCAGCAATCCCGGACACTGGCGACATCTCCCAGGGCGTCGCTGGTTGCGAGGCCCGGTTTGGATTCGCCTCCTTTGCCGGGCCTCGTTTGCTGCCCCAAAAGAAAACGGCGCCCCGTGAGGAGCGCCGCCTGGAATTGGTTGGAGCTTCGATCGGCTCAGTAGCCGCAGGACGCGCAGCCCATCTGCACCGGAGCGTAATAGGAATAGCCAGGCGAGACCATCTCGACGCGCTGGCGCGTGGCGTATTGCGGGGGGATGCGCTCGTACTGGACACCCGGGGGCGCGACCATCACGGTCTGCGGCACCATCACGGTGCGGTACTGCGCCGGCGTGCGATGCGCGACGGTGGCGCCGGGCGACACCATCACGGTCTCGTCGACGGTGCGGTATTGCGGCTGCACGTATTGCTGCTGGTAGCAGGTCTGGCACGGCGGCGGCGCGTAGCAATTGTAGCAGCCGGCGGACGCCGCGCCCGTCATCGAAATCGCAGCGACGGCGGTCGAGAAAACAACAGCAAGAGTACGAGACATTATGTGGTGCCCCAGTTGCCCGAAATGGATTTGCGAAGGTCGGCACAGTATACGCCGTAAAATCTTGGGCTGCTGAAGTTCGTTGAGGCATCCTTAATGCGAACGGCCGGCTTTCGCCGGCCGTTCAGAACTTGTTGACCATGCGCGGGCAGCGTCGCTCGCGATCACGCAACGCGCTCGACGCTCTCAGTTCGAGCGACGCTTCACCTCGCGCACCGCGCCGCGCGCGGCGCTGGTGGTGAGCGCGGCGTAGGCCTGCAGCGCGGTCGAGACGTTGCGCTTGCGGCCCACAGCCTGCCAGGCGGCATCGCCCTTCGCCTCCTCGGCCGCGCGGCGCTTGGCGAGCTCCTCGTCGGAGACCTCCAGCGTGATGCTGCGGTTCGGAATGTCGATCGCGATGCGGTCGCCGGTGCGCACCAGACCGATGTTGCCGCCTTCGGCCGCTTCCGGCGACAGATGGCCGATCGAAAGGCCCGACGAGCCGCCCGAGAAGCGGCCGTCAGTAACGAGCGCGCAGGCTTTGCCGAGGCCCATCGATTTCAGATAGCTGGTCGGATACAGCATCTCCTGCATACCGGGGCCGCCGCGTGGACCTTCGTAGATGATGACCACGACCTCGCCGGCAACGACCTTGCCGCCGAGGATGCCTTCCACCGCCGCGTCCTGGCTTTCGAACACGCGTGCGGGGCCAGAGAATTTCAGGATCGAGGCATCGACACCCGCGGTCTTCACGATGCAGCCATCCTGCGCGAGGTTGCCGTAGAGCACGGCAAGACCGCCGTCCTTGCTGAAGGCGTGATCGAGATTGCGGACCACGCCCTTCTCGCGATCGGTGTCGAGCTCGTCGTAACGGCGCTCCTGGCTGAAGGCGACCTGGGTCGGGATGCCGCCGGGCGAGGCCCGGAAGAAGGTGCGGACCGACTCGCTCTTCGAGCGCTTGATGTCCCAGCGCTCCAGCGCGTCGTTCATGGTCGGCGCATGAACGGTCGACACGGAGGTGTCGATCAGCCCCGCGCGGTCGAGCTCGCCCAGAATACCCATGATGCCGCCGGCGCGGTGCACGTCCTCGACATGCACGTCGGCGACCGACGGCGCGACCTTGCACAGCACGGGCACGCGGCGCGACAGCCGGTCGATGTCCTGCATGGTGAACTTGACCTCGCCTTCATGGGCGGCGGCGAGCAGATGCAGCACGGTGTTGGTCGAGCCGCCCATCGCGATGTCCAGCGTCATCGCGTTCTCGAATGCCTTGAAGTTCGCGACGTTGCGCGGCAGCACGGAGGCGTCGTCCTGCTCGTAATAGCGGCGGACGATATCGACGATGGTGTGGCCGGCCTCGACGAACAGGCGCTTGCGGTCGGCATGGGTCGCTACCACGGTGCCGTTGCCGGGCAGCGCAAGACCAAGGGCTTCCGTGAGGCAGTTCATCGAATTGGCGGTGAACATGCCCGAGCAGGAGCCGCAGGTCGGGCACGCCGAGCGCTCGATCACCTTGACGTCCTCGTCGCTGACCTTGGAGTCGGCCGCGGCCACCATGGCGTCGATGAGGTCGACGGCCTTGGTCTTGCCCTGCAACGTGACCTTGCCGGCCTCCATCGGGCCGCCCGAGACGAACACGGCGGGAATGTTGAGCCGTAGCGCGGCCATCAGCATGCCGGGCGTGATCTTGTCGCAATTGGAAATGCAGACGAGGCCGTCGGCGCAATGCGCGTTGGCCATGTACTCGACGCTGTCGGCGATCAGCTCGCGCGACGGCAGGCTGTAGAGCATGCCGTCATGGCCCATCGCGATGCCGTCGTCGACGGCGATGGTGTTGAACTCCTTGGCGACGCCGCCGGCCTGCTCGATCTCGCGGGCAACGAGCTGGCCGAGGTCCTTGAGATGGACGTGGCCGGGGACGAACTGGGTGAAGGAATTGACGACCGCGATGATCGGCTTGCCGAAATCGCCGTCCTTCATGCCCGTCGCGCGCCAGAGGCCGCGTGCGCCCGCCATGTTGCGGCCGTGGGTGGTGGTGCGGGAGCGATAGGCTGGCATGGCGGTTTCCGTCCTCGGTTTGCATCGGCCGTGGCGGGAAAATATGGCAGCCGCCTCAGGCCTTTCCGGCCGGATAGCGCACGGGGTGGCTCGGCGCAACGGGAACTTGGGCCGAACGGGCCCGGATCGGGCGTTCGCAGGCCTCCCCTGCTCCCGGCGCGCCCCTAGTGCAGCGTCGGATCGAGCCGGTCGCGCAGCCAGTCGCCGATCACGGAGACGGCCAGCGTGGTCACGACGATGGTGGTCGCCGGTGCCAGCATGATCCAGGGCGCCCGGGTGAGATACTCGCGGCCGTAGCCGACCATGTTGCCGAGGCTGGTCATCGGCGGCTGCACGCCGAGGCCGAGGAAGGACAGGCCTGACTCCATCAGGATCACCTCGGGAAAGACCAGCGTGGTCGAGACGATCAGGGTCGAGGCGATGTTGGGCAGGATGTGCCGCAGATAGATCCGCGTCGGCGTCGCCCCTAGCTGGCGGACCGCGGCGGCGTAGCCTTGCGCATTGGCGGAGATGGCGAGGCCTCGCGCGATGCGCGCATAGCGCTCCCAGCCGAACATCCCCATCAGGCCGATCAGCAGCGGCAGCGAGTTGCCGAAGAAGGCCAGCACCGCGAGCGCCATGATGAGGAAGGGCATGCTGGCCTGGAAGTCGGTCAGCATCAGCACGAACTGCTCGATGGCCCCACGGAAATGCGCGGCGAGGAAACCGAGCGTGGTGCCGACGATCGCCGAAATCGTCGTCGCGCCGAACGCGATCAGCAGCGAGATGCGGATCGAGACGAGCAGTCGCGACAGCACGTCGCGGCCAAGTTCATCGGTGCCGAGCCAGTGCGCTACATTGCCGGGCGCGGACAGCCGGTTACGCAGGTCGAGCTGGGTGTAGCCATAGGGCGCGATCTTCTCGGCGAGCGCCGCGATCACCAGCATCGCGACGATCCAGGCGACCGCAAGCGCGACCGAGACGGGAATCGCCGGCAGGCTGATACGGCGGCGGACGGAGGTGTCCTTGAGCGTCGCGTCGGTCATGCGTGCGCTCCTTTGGCGCGCAGCCGCGGATCGAGGAAGCCGTAGAGGAAATCGACAATCAGGTTCGACGTGACCATGGTCATCGCCACCAGCAGCAGGATGCATTGCACGACAGCGAGGTCACGGTTGGCGACGGCGACGACGAGCAGGCGCCCGACCCCGGGCCACGAAAACACGCTCTCGACCACGACCGCACCCGCGATCAGCGTGCCCACCATGAAGCCCAGGATGGTGACGGTCGGAATCGCCGCATTCGGCAGCGCGTGCGACGTCACCACCTTGCGCCACGGCACGCCCTTGGCGGAGGCCGTGCGGATATAGGGTTGGCCGAGCACCTCCAGCATGGCGCTGCGGGTGAACCGCGCCAGCACCGCGGCGCCGCCGAGGCTGAGCGTCACGATCGGCAGGATGGCGTGGCGCCAGCTGTCCTGTCCGCCCGAGGGCAGCCAGCCGAGCTGCACGGCGAAGACGAGAACGAGCAGCAGCGCCAGCACGAAGCTCGGCACGGTGAAGCCGGCGACCGCCGTCATCATCACGGCACGGTCGATTCCCGAGCCGCGATGCAGCGCGGCAAACATACCAGCGGGAACGCCGAGCGCCACCTTGAAGAAGAAGGCCGGCAGCGTCAGCGCCAGCGTCGCCGGAATTCGCTCCAGCACGAGCTGGATCGCAGGCCTGCCGTCGCGCATGGAGCGGCCGAGCTCGCCTTGCGCGATGGCGCGGAAGTAATCGAGGTACTGGAACCAGATGGGATCATCGAGACCCCAGGCCTTGCGGAAGGCGGCGATCACTTCCGGTGGCGCTTCCGGTCCCAGGATCATCAGCGCGGGATCGCCGGAGAGCCGCAGCACGACGAAGGCGAAGGTGACGACGAGCACGATCGTCAGGGCCGCGCGTCCGATGCGAATGGCGAAATAGCGTCCCATCACGCTGCGTCCCGCGTTTCGGCCCGCGGCCCCGTCACGAGATGGCAGGCCACCTGACGGTCTCCGCCGACGACCGAGAGGACCGGCGTCTCCGTCGCGCAGCGCGCGATCGCGCGCGAACAACGCGGATGAAAGGCGCATCCTTGGGGGCGCGCAGCCGGGTTCGGCGGATCACCCGCCAGCACGATCCGGCCCGCGCTGCGGCGGCCCGGCGCCGGCGAGGCCGAGACCAGCGCCTGCGTGTACGGATGCTCCGGCCGCGCGAACAGATCGTCGGCGTTGCCGATCTCGACGATGCGGCCGAGATACATCACGGCGACGACGTTGCTGATCTGCCGCACGACGCGCAGATCGTGGCTGATGAACAGCAGCGTCAGCGACAGTTGCGCCTGCAGATCGCAAAGCAAATTCACCACCTGGGCCTGGATCGAGACGTCGAGCGCGCTGACCGGCTCGTCGCAGACCAGGAAATCGGGCTTTGTCGCCAGCGCCCGCGCCAGCACGACGCGCTGGCGTTGTCCTCCAGACAGCGCGCCCGGATAGCGGACGCCATGCCCCGGCGCCAGTTCGACCGCGCGCAGCAATTCCCGGACGCGCTCCTCGCGCTCAGCCGATGTCCCGAGGCCGTGAATGTCCAGGGGCTCGCGGATCTGCGCCGCGACCGATAAGCGCCGGTCCAGCGCGCCCAGCGGATCCTGAAAGATCATCTGCATGCGCGCGCGCTGCGCGCGCCACGCAGGCGTTCCCGGCGTGGCCATCGGCTTGCCGCCGAACCTGACGTCGCCGCGGTCCGGTGGCTCCAGCCCGAGCACGATGCGGCCCGTGGTGGACTTGCCCGAACCGGACTCGCCGACGAGACCGAGCGTCTCGCCCTTGGGGATCGTAAGCGACACGCCGTCAACGGCATGAACTGCCGTGCTTCGGCCGAACATTCCGGAGCGCATACTGTAGCTACGCGAAATCGAGCGGACCTCGACGAGCGGCCCGTTCATTCGGCGGCAATCCCGAACAAGGCCCGGCGCGACGCTTCGGCGCGGATGCAGGCGACAGCGCGATCATTCGCGATCGGCGCAAGGCTCGGCGCGGCCAGACCGCACGGCTCTGCCGCGAGCCTACAGCGGGGCGCGAAGGCGCAGCCGCCGGGCATGCGCGCCGGATCAGGCACGGTCCCGGGAATGGCGGTGAGGCGCCGGCGCGGCCCGTCGAGCGGCGGCAGCGCGCCGATCAGGCCCTGGGCATAGGGGTGCACGGGATCGGCGAAGAGCTGGTTGCTGGGCGCCTGCTCGACGATGCAGCCGGCATACATCACTGCGACGCGGTCGCAATTTTCGGCGACGACGCCGAGATCGTGGCTGATCAGCACCATCGCCATGCTCATCTCGCGGCGGATCTTGGAGAGCAGCTCCAGGATCTGCGCCTGGATGGTGGCATCGAGCGCCGTGGTCGGCTCGTCCGCGATCAGCAGGTCGGGATTTCCCGCCAGCGCCATCGCGATCATGATGCGCTGGACCTGGCCGCCGGAGAATTCGTGCGGGTAGGCTTCGAGCCGCCGCTTCGCATCGGGAATGCCGACGATATCGAGCAGCCGCCTCGCTTCGGCCTTCACCGCCTCACCCGAGAGATCGCGATGCAGCGCCAGCGCCTCGCAGAGCTGCTTGCGGATCGTCAGCACCGGATTGAGCGCGCTCGCCGGATCCTGGAAGATCATGGCGACCCGCCCGCCCCGCACCTGGTCGAGCTCGGCCGCCGGAGCGTCCAGGATCTCACGACCGTCGAGCCGGACCGAGCCCGTGACCTTCGCATGCCTCGGCAACAGGCCGAGCGCAGCAAGCCATGTCACCGACTTGCCGGATCCGGACTCGCCGACGAGGCCGAGGGCCTCGCCCTTGTTCAGGGTGAGATCGACGCCGCGCAGCACCGGCACGCCGTTGAAGGCGACGCCGAGGCGTTCGATGCTGATCAGCGGCGCCATCGATCAAGCCTCGAAATTGCCGGCGCGGAAGTCCATCGCAAAGGCCGGCGACGCCTTCCACTTGATCGACTTCGGCTTTGCCGTGAAGGTCGCGTTCTGGTGCAGCACCGTGTAAGCGGGATCCTCGCGCTCGGCGATCTCCAGCATGCGGCGGAACGCCTTCCTGCGGGCGGCCCGGTCGGTCGAGGTCTCCAGGAACTCCGAGAGCGTGTTCAGCTCGGCGTTGGTCCATTCGCCGATCTGCTGCTGCTGGCCGTTCGGGCCGTGCTGGGCCACCAATGACGACACCGGATCGTTGAAGGCGGCCGAGTTCGACCAGTCGCGCACCGCGCGGGTCGGCGCACGTTCCATGACCTGCGACCAGTTCTCCTTGGTCTCGATCTGCACGTTGAGGCCGACCGACTTCCACATCTCGACCAGCACCTGCGCGGTCGCGACCTGGTTGGTGTAGTAGTTGTTGAGCAGGCGATAGGGAATCGGATCGCCCTTGTAATTGGCCTGCTTCAACAGATCCTGCGCGAGCTTCGGATCGTAGGCGGGCACGTTCCAGTCGGCGTTGAACATGTCGCCGTAGAACTCCCATTGCAGACCCTTCGGCACGCGGGTGCGGCCGGCCCACAGGCTGTCGACGATGGCCTGGCGGTCGATCGCATGGGTGAAGGCGCGCCTGACAAGCGGATTGGCGAGCTGGGCGTGGTTCTTGTCGAACACGGTCAGGCGGTGATTGAGGATGGTGCCGCCCTGCACTTCGAAGGCCGCGTTCTTCTCGATGCCGGCGATCTGGTCCGGCGGGATGTCGCAGGCGAACTGGTATTCGCCCGAGAGCAGGCCGTTGATGCGGCTCGCGACCTCGGGCACTTCGAGGAAGCGGATGCGCTTGAGCGGCGGGCGGCCGCCCCAATATTCGTCGTGTGCTTCGAGGGTCAGCGACACGTCGGGCTTGAGCTCGACGACCTTGTAGGGGCCGGTGGTGATCGGCTTGCGCGCCCAGTCGAGATAGCTCGCGGATTCGTCCCAGGCGCGGCGGTTGGCAATGTCGGAGCCGTAGCGCGACAGGCGGCCCTCGATCGTGACGTCGGGCGTCGCGTTGTAGAAGCGCACCGTGTACTTGTCGACGGCGTCGACGCGCACGAGGTCCGGCCAGATACGGCGCGCAACCGCGGGCACATCAGGCGGCAATTCCTTGCCCGGACGCGGCGTCGGATTTTTCTCGAAGGCCTGGATGGTGGAGCGGCTCTTGGCCTCGGTCTCGCCAAACATGCGCGCGCGGCTGAAGGTGAAGACGACGTCCTCGGCCGTCAGCTCGTCGCCATTGTGGAACTTCACGCCCTGGCGCAGCTTCAGCTCAACGGTCTGATCGTCGATGCGGCGCCATTCGGTGGCAAGGCCCGGCACCGCCTCGAGGCTGCCGCGCCAGTTCTTCGAGATCAGGCCTTCCCAGATCGAGGAGAAGAACACGCGCTCGCCGACGTTGGACTGCTCGCGCAGCACGTCGAGCACGTTCGAATTCGTGACTTTCTGTACGGCGATCGTCACCGACGGGCGGTTGTCCGCTTGTCCGATCGCAAAGCGCGGCAGCAGCAGCGTGCTGGCGGCAGCACCGCCGGATTTCAGAATGGTGCGACGGGTGAGCTTGCTCATGATGGTCAATCCTGCGCTCTGTAACGGCGGTTATTCGGCGAGCCCGAGCGCGGCCAGATGGGCTGCGCCGGTGCGGACGTCGTCATGATTGCGGAGCTCGAGGATCAAGCGCGGATTCGAGGTCAGTCGGCCGAGCGCGCGGAACACGGCAACCCACGGGATGTTGCCCTCGCCCGGCGCCCAGTGCCGGTCGGCGAAACCGTCGGTGTCCTGCAGATGAACATGCGTCAGCATGTCCCCGGCGGTCTCGACGTAATAGTCGACCGGCGGCGCGCCGGTGGAGATGTGGGCGTAATTGGCATGACCGGTGTCGAGGGAGACCCGGACCTTGGCGCTTTCGAGCGCCTTGGCGAGCCGCACGCGGTCGCGCGGGTCCCTGTCTTCGATATTCTCGATGACGATTTCGCAGCCGATCGTTTCAGCGCGCGCGATGACTGCGGCGAGCGTCGCCTTGACGCGTTCGACGAGATTGCCGCGATTGTCAGGATAGAGATCGAGGTTGTTGTGGTCCCAGGTCGTGAACGGCGAATGGATCACCATCTGCGTCGCGCCGAGGAACTCAGCGGCGTCCAGCCCCTGCAGCAGGCGCTTCGTCACGACCTGGCGGATCATCGGATCGTGGCTGCCAATTGCGAAGCCCCAGAACGGGCCGTGGATGCCGAGCCGGCCGGTATGGCCCGAGAGCATCTGCTTGATCTCGGCGGCGGCGCTCCGCCAGTCACCATCGAGCAGATCGGCGCGGAAGAAATCCTGGATTTCGAGGTCGCGCTGCCGTTCGAGAAGCCAGTCGCGGTGGGCGGGGATCGATTTGATGGACAGTGCGGCGCCCAACACCGGCTTCGACATGGCTTGCTCCTTGGCCGTCAACGATGACAAGGGCAGCGCTAGACCAGTTCAATGACAGTCCCGTGAAATGCGGGTTCCGAAACGCCGAGGGAGATGTGGACATCCCGTCGATCGCTTGCATCGATTTCAGGCAGCCACGCGCGCAAGCGGTGCAGGCGTATGCATCGCCGCGCGAGTCCAAACGCGTTCGCGTCCGTAGTGATCCGGATTGGAATCCTAACCATACTTCGCGTACATCCCAGCCATCGATCGGCGGCCTTCCAAGGGCATCACCCTCTGATCGCGCTGCATGGGGTTGGGGGACCACATGGGGCGGGGGATCAAAGGCTGGGGCAAGGTTACGAGGTCCGGACTCCTAGGCACTCCGGACCTCGAACTTTTCAGATTGAACGCAATTTCGCGCCGCCGGCTTCATGAGCCGCGCGGCGCGAAGTCGTTGTGGGGCCAACCTGCACGCGTCAAGTCACTTCGGAACATTCCGCTCGAGATCCTCGAGCCATGCCGCCGCGCTCGAATCCGACGGCGCACGCCAGTCGCCGCGCGGCGACAGCGAGCCACCGGACGAAACCTTCGGCCCGTTCGGCATCGCCGAGCGCTTGAACTGGCTGAACGCGAAGAAGCGGCGCAGGAACACCTCCAGCCAGCGGCGGATCTCGGCAAGATCATAGGCCTTGCGCTTGTCGTTGGGGAACGCCGGAGGCCACTCGCCCTTGGCAACGTCTTTCCAGGCGTGCTGCGCCATGAAGGCAATCTTGGACGGCCGCATGCCGAACCGCAGCGTGTAGAACAGGTTGAAGTCCTGCAGCTCGTAAGGACCGACGGACGCTTCCGTACTCTGCGGCTTCTCACCTGGCTCCACCGGAACCAGCTCGGGCGAGATTTCGGCCGACAGGATCAAGCCAAGCGTGCGGTTGACGTCGTCGCCGAACTGTTTCGACGCAATCACCCAGCGGATCAGGTGCTGGATCAGGGTCTTCGGCACCCCCGCATTGACGTTATAGTGCGCCATCTGGTCGCCGACGCCATAGGTGCACCAGCCGAGCGCCAGCTCGGAGAGGTCGCCGGTGCCGATAACGATGCCACCGTGATGGTTGGCGAGCCGGAACAGATAGTCCGTGCGCAAGCCTGCCTGCACGTTCTCGAAGGTGACGTCGTAGACCTTCTCGCCGTTGCCGAAGGGATGGCCGATATCCTTCAGCATCTGGGTCGCCGTGGTGCGGATATCGAGCTCCCGCCAATTCGCCTGCAACGCCTTCATCAGCGCCAGCGCATTGGTCTTGCTCTCGCTGCCGGTGGCGAAGCCGGGCATGGTGTAGGCAAGGATATTTTCCCGCGGCAGCCCGAGCAGGTCGACCGCCTTGGCGGCGACGATGAGCGCATGGGTGGAATCGAGGCCGCCCGACACGCCGATGACGACGCGCTTGGTGCCGGTCGCTCGCATGCGCTGCACGAGGCCGGCCACCTGGATGTTGTAGGCCTCGTAGCAGTCCTGTTCGAGCAGGCTTTCGTCGCTGGGCACGAACGGGAAACGCTCGATCTTGCGCAGGAAACCGATGTCGCCGGCGGGCGGCTTCAGTGCAAACGTGATCTTGCGGAAGAACGCCTCGCGCTGCCGGCGGTTGTCGTCGAACGTGCCCATCAACGCACGCTCCTGCCTGAGCAGGTCGAGATCGACGTCGGCGAGCGTGATCTGGCCGCCCTGGCGGAACCGCTCGCCCTCGGCCAGCAGAGCTCCATTTTCGTAGATCGAGGTTTGGCCGTCCCAGGCCAGATCCGTGGTCGATTCCCCTGCCCCGGCCGCCGAATACACATAGGCCGCAAGGCAGCGCGCCGAAGTCGACTGGCACAGCAGTGCGCGCGCGCGTGCCCGGCCGATCGTGATCGGACTGCCCGAGAGATTGATCAGGACGCTGGCGCCGGCAAGCGCGAGCTCGGAAGCCGGCGTCACCGGGATCCACATATCCTCGCAGATCTCGACGCCGATGGTCAGGCCCGCAACGTCCTCGGCCGCGAACAGGAGGTCGACGCCGAACGGCGCATGCAGCCCACCAAAGCCAATGGTCTCCCCGGCAACGCCGGCGCCGGAGGCGAAATGACGCCCCTCGTAGAATTCGCGATAGGTCGGCAAATAGCTCTTGGGCACGACGCCGAGGACGGCGCCGCGATGGACGACGACAGCGCAATTGTAGATGCGGGCCCCAAAGCGCAGCGGCGCACCGACGATCAGCACGGTCATCAGCGTCGCGGAGGCCTCGACGATCGCGGCGAGCCCGCGCTCGACCGCATCGAGCAATGGGTCCTGCTTCACGAGGTCTTCGATGGCGTAACCGGACAGGCACAGCTCGGGAAACACCGCGACCGCCACCGATTGCTCGTGGCAGGCGTTGGCCGCCGCCAGGATCGCCTTCGCGTTCGCCGTGGGATCGGCCACATGCGAGGTGGTGACACAGGCCGCCACGCGCGCAAACCCGTGGGCGTAAATCGAGTGAAAACTCATCGAGCGCAGGACCCTCAATCTCTTTGCGGCCGGCCTTGGTCGGGCGGCCGCAAGCACAGGCTATATGTAACCCATCAGCATGCCCCCGTGCAGGCCATCCGGCATCATGCATAACGGATTTGCAGCTTCGCCGGCCCCGCCTCGACCGCGTCAGGCGCTGCGGACCAGCATGCCGGACAGATCGTCGCGCAGCCATTTTGCGATCCGGGGCCAGGCATGCACGTGGGTCCGCGCTCCCATGAACAGGCCGAGATGATTGCTGGGTTCGGAGGCCGCCGTGACGAAGGCGGGTGGGGTCCCGAGGAGATCGGCTGTGGCGAGCGCCTGCGCGGCCGGCACCACGTCGTCGTCGAGCCCGGCCAGCAGGAAGACCGGCGCCATGACGTCCTTCAGGTCGATCCGGCGGCCGAGCGCGACGAAGCTGCCGCTCGCGATCCGGTTCTCCCGGAATATCCAGTTGACGATCTGGAGATAGTAGGTGCCGGGCAGATTGAGCGTCTCCGAATTCCAGCGGTCGAACCGCGCGAGCAAAGCCGCGCCCTCCTCGTCCGAGAGATCTTTCTGCAAGGCCGCCGCGATATCATCGCGGCTCGGCGGCTTGGACCAGAACCGCAGCATTTCGTCGCCACTGACATTGCCGCCGCCGCGCGCGACGAGCTGGTCGTAGACCATCTCCGGTGCGCTGCGAGCGAGCCGGGAGAGCGCGGACTCGATCGAGAGATCGACGGGCGCGCCAACCAGCACCAGCCGCCGCACCTTGGCGGGAAAGCGCGCTGCGTAGAGCAGCGACAACCACCCGCCCTGGCACAGACCAATGAGATCAACCGGCACGCCGATCTCGTCGACGGCGACGTTGAGATCGGACAGATAGCTGTCGATCGAGAGGTGGCGCATGTCCGGCGTGGCGGACCGCCAGTCGGTGAGATAGACCCGGTCGATGCCGCCGTCTTGCAGCGACTGCACCACGCTGTGGCCGGGCGCAAAGTCGGCGATGACAGCCCGATGCAGCGCGTAGGGCGCGCAGACCAGCGCCGGTTGGCCCGATCGCCCCCGCGTGCAATCGCGCAGGCGCATCGTTGCGAGCTCCAACGCGACGGAGTTGGGCGTCGTCCACGGCACGCCGCTCTCGTCCTGTTCCGGCGGACCGCGCTCCAGCCACCAGAAGCACGCGTCCATCGCGAGCCGCGCCGCCGCAAACGGCCACAGCAGCGGGTCATCCGGAGCGCGCTCCGGTCCGCCTGGCTGTTTGCCGGCCTTCTCCACCATGGCTAGCTCGCGATGCTCACAGGAACGCCTCGAAGCTGATCACGGAAATGCCGCGCTCCCCAAAACTCCTGTGGGTCGCGGCCACGGAACCATCGAGATCGATGCCGCGGCAGGCGTCCTCGATCACGGCAACCTCGAACCCCGCATTGCGGGCGTCTTCCGCCGAGAAGCGGACACAGAAGTCGAGCGCCAGACCGGCGACGAAGACGGTCTTCAGCTCGCGTTCGCGCAAATAGCCGAGCAGACCCGTCGGCGTCCGGTGGTCGTTCTCGAACAGCGCGGAGTACGAATCGATCCCGCGGCGAAAGCCCTTGCGGACCACCATGCTTGCTCCGGTGAGGTCGAGATCGCCATGGAATTCGGCGCCGGGCGTGCCCTGCACGCAGTGCGCCGGCCATAGCACCTGCGTACCGTAATCCAGCTCGATGGTCTGGAACGGCTGCTTGCCTGCATGGTTCGGCGCGAACGAGACATGGTCGCGCGGATGCCAATCCTGGGTCAGCACGACATTGGCGAATTTTGGGGCGATCCGGTTGATGGCCGGGACGACCTTCTCGCCGCCGGGAACGGCGAGCGCGCCGCCGGAGCAGAAGTCGTTCTGCACGTCGATCACCAGCAGCACGTCACGGTCGGAAATCTTCATCACAGGCCCCATACTGGCCGCCCGGCACGAGACGCGCCGGACGCTCTTCTCCAGTGTCGATCTTCCCGCGCGGCTTCGCAACCACCGACCCTATGCGGCGATATCGCGCGATATGGTTCGCCATCCCCCGTTGGATGCAACGGTTTGGCCTCGTCCGTGTTGACTAGGAACAGTCAAGCGAGGATTCTCGGAACCGTCCGCAGACTGCGGATCGGATCAGGTGTGGAGGCAGAGGTTCCCGACGGCCGGCAAAGGCCGCGGCAGCCACGGGGTCATGAGTATCGACAAGACAGGACAAATTCTTCTCGCCGATATCGGCGGCACGAACGCTCGGTTCGCGCTGAGCCATGGCGACGAGACCGGCCCCATCGACTATGTGAAGGTCGCAGACTTCCCCACGGTCCGGGAAGCCATCGCCGATGTTCTCGCGCGCCGGTCCGGTGCCGGGCGGCCCAGCCGAGCCGTGCTGGCCGTCGCAGGTCCGGTGACTAACAACCGCTGCGTCATGACCAACAGCCCCTGGGTCATCGACGGCAACGAGCTCCAGCCGGCTCTCGGCTTCGACAGCGTTCATGTCCTCAACGATTTCGAGGTGGTGGCCTGGTCGCTGCCTGCCCTGAAGCCGGCCGACCTGATCCCGCTCGGCGGCCAACAAGGCCTCCCCGGTGAACCTTTGCTGGTGGTCGGGCCCGGAACCGGCTTCGGCGTCTCCTGTCTGGTCGAGCGCCATGGCGCCCGGCTGGCTGTCGTCACCGAGGCCGGCCACGCGACCCTGCCCGCGGAGAACGAGCGTGAGGAACGTGTCATCGCGTGCCTGCGCAAACGCCTCGGTCATGTCTCGATCGAGCGCGGTGCGCTGTCCGGCTCCGGCCTGCAAAGCCTTTACGAGGCACTGGCGGAGATCGACGGCGCCCAGGTGCCGCACCGCGACGCGGCCGCCATCACCAAGGCGGCCCTGGAGGGCAGCTGCCCCCTCAGCCTGGCGACGCTGGAGATGTTCTGCGCCATCCTCGGCTCGGTCGCGGGCAATCTCGCGGTGACCTTTGGCGCGCGCGGCGGCGTCTATATCGCCGGCGGAATCGTGCCGCGCTTTCCGGATTTCCTTGCAGCCTCGGCGTTCCGCGCGCGCTTCGAAGCCAAAGGCCGCTTCCAGGATTACCTGCGCAACATCCCGACCCGGCTGATCACCAAGCCCGATGCAAGCTTCCTCGGCCTGAAGGTGTTCGCCGACCACAATCTGGACTGAGTCGCGCACTGGTTCCAGTCATGCACAGCTGATTGCAGCCGGCGCCCGGTTCCACGCACGATCGTGCTTGCCCGTTTGTTTCCGATGAGAAACAATCCAGTCAGTGTGTGGCGTAGTTGCGGGGGCGTGACATGCGTAAGCAGGACATTGGGTTTGACTATCACCGCTATCACCGTCTGCTGCTCGAGGCGGACGACGAGAGCAAGCGGCTGGCGCTGATCGAGCTGCTCATCGAGGAAAAGGCGCGCGACCGTCTGTCCGCGCAGCGCGCGTCGGACCGTGCGGCGATGACGGCCCATACCATTGCCAACGTGCTGAAGAACGGTCGCAGCTGAGACTTGCGGGACTTTGCGGGACCGGCGGCTGCTCGCGCGAGCACGCGCCTCGATTACGGTTCCCTTAACGATCTCTCGCAAGCTCGCGTCAAACTTTTTGCTCTAAGAGTTCCCTCACCTGATGCAATTCAGGGTCAACAAGGGGGGAATGAACATGAGCATGATTTCGCTCGCCGCAATGCCGGCTGCCGTCGAAACGCGCATCGCCGATTCTTCGTTCAAGATCATCTTGCTGTTCTGCTGCGTGGGCCTCGTCGCTTCATTAGGCGTGATGGCGCGCGGCATCGATCTTGGCGCCGCCCTGATCTGAGGCTGCGGCGCAATTGCCCTGAACTCATTGGCCGCCCTCAAGGCGGCCAATTTCGTTGACGATGTCGGCGCGACAACTTTGCCGTCGCCCGGCGTGGCGCCATCGCTCAGTGGGGCAACCTGCCGATCGCACCCGGAAACAGCGTGTCGATCATCGCCTTGAGTTGGTCGAGGGAAATCGGCTTGCGCAGGATTGGCCTGCGCCGGAGCAAGGACGGCAGCAGTTCCGGCCCGTAGCCGGTGGCGAACAGAAACGGCTTTCCGCGGCGCTCGATGAGGTCGGCGACGGGATCGACGTAGAGACCCATCAGGTTGATGTCGAGGATCGCGAAATCGTATTGCGCGGTCATCGCGAAGGCGCAGGCGTCACGGACATTGTCCGCTTCCGCGACGACATGATGGCCGAGTTCCGCGACCATGTCGGCCATCATCATCCGGATCAACGCTTCGTCTTCGACCAGGAAAACGGAGAGTCCGTCCGCCATATCAACCCCGCAGTCAGCTTGCGAAGCTAATCATACCTCAGCTGCAGAGAGCATTCACGAATTCGTGGCAGGCGCCGTTAATTCAGGCGCCCGCAATCCGATTCAACTTGATCAATCCAGGCCGCGCTCGTGGCTGAGGCGCACCATCTCCTGAATGAAGACCTGCTTCTGCTTGTCGTCGAGGCTCGAGTAAAGCGGCTCGGCGGCATCGGCAACGTTGCGCTGGTCGGCAGCGCGGTCGATCAGGAACTGCGACTCGTTGCGCATCTGCTCGATGATGTCATCCGGCGGATCGCGCTTGGCGCGGGCAACCCGCAGGTTGAGCCGCTCTGCACCATTGTGCCCCAGGTAGTGCATCGCGCTCGAGAAGCCGAACCAATGCTTCTCCTGATCGGGGGTGAGGTTCAACTCTGTCTTGATCCGCTCGATATAGGAATCGCTGTTGGCGACGATCTGCTCGGCACTCTGTTGCGGCGTGCCAGTCTGGGTGAGGACGGTGACGTCCTTGTTGTCCTTGTTCTCCTGTGGCGTGGTCCTGGCTTCCTTGCTCGCCTTGGCGCCCTTGCCCGCCTTGGCGGTCTCCTTGGCGCTCTTGGCGTCCTTGTCCTTGCCGGCGCCCGGCTGCTTGGAATCCTTGCCGGCGTCCTTGCTCGTATCCTTGCTCGTATCCTTGGCGGGCGGCGGCGCCTGATTGTTGTTATTGTTGACGCCGAGCACGCCGGTGAAGACGCCGACCACGCCGCCGATCGCACCGCCGAGCACGCCGCCGACGGGACCGGCGGCCTTGTTGCCGGCTGCGGCGCCGTCCTGAACACCTTTGACCAGGCCTTGTGCATGCGCGACCGCGGATGCACCGAGCAGCAATGTGAGCACGCAGCCCAGCGCGAGCCATCGCCGCAAGTGAAGCCGTGCGGGCGGTGCCGGGTTGGTCATTCTGGTCTCCATCGTCGATCCGATTGTTCTGGCAGGGTGGAAGCCGCCCGCCGGTTGCAACTCTATCGTTTTCGCCACCGAGGTCTAGGCGCGGACGCGTGCTGTCCACGTCCGAAAACTCATTCGCGCGAAGCGGTTATGCAGGCTTATTCGAAACTGCGGCGTAATTGCGCACGTCCTGTCCGACACGCCTTGCCCGAAGTGTGCGTCGCAAAATGAGCGGCGAAGGTCCACGCAGGCCCGCCCCGCCCGCCGGCGCTGCCGCACGCCCGGCCACAACGTTAGTTCTAGACGGCGCGCGTTCGGCTTCCTCGACAGAGGCGATCAATCATGATCTGATCGCGCTACCAATTCGCTGCGCCTCGCGTGATTTGCCGCGCGGTGACGGCATCAACAAGAAACGGCACGAAGAAACGCCAACAACAAAAGCAAGAAGCAAACTCGGGAATTCAAAGGAAACGCCAGAACAATAAAACACCCAAGCGAGGAAACGAGATGTCACGCAAGACACTGACGCGACGTCAATTTGTTGCTGCCACTGCAATGTCCTCCACGGCGCTGATCGCGGCGCCCTATGTCCGAGGCGCTTACGCCGCCGGCAAACTCTCGATCGGCTTCTGGGACCATTGGGTCCCCGGCGCCAACGATGCCTCCACCGCGCTCGTCAAGGAATGGGGCGAGAAGGAGAAGGTCGAGGTTTCCATCGACTACATCACCAGCAACAACAAGAAAATCGAGCTTACCGCGGCGGCCGAAGCGCAAGCCAAGTCGGGTCACGACATTCTCCAGATGCCGAGTTGGTGGCCGCACGCTTATTCGGAGAATCTCGAGCCGCTTAACGACGTCATGGAGCCGCTCATCAAGCAGAATGGCGAGGTGAACGGCACCGTCAAATATCTCGGACAGTCCGGCGGCAAGTGGCTCGCGGTGCCGGCGACGCCTGGCAGCCAGATCAAAGGTCCCTGCTCGCGCATCGACCTGATGAAGAAGCATGCCGGCATCGACGTTCAGGAGATGTATCCGGTCGGCAGCGCGCCGAAGGATGAGAAGTGGACCATGGAGGCCTTTCTCAAGGCCGCCGAAGCCTGTCACAAGGCCGGCGTCCCATTCGGGATCGGCCTCGGCGAAACCACCGACAGCGTCGATACGGCCGGCGCGATCTTCCAGTCGTACGGCGCCGAGCTCGTCAATGCCAAGGGCGACATCACCGTGAAGACCGACGCGGTGCGCGAAGCCCTCGAATATTACAAGAAGCTGATCGCCGTTCTTCCGACGGACGCTCCCTCCTGGGACGACGCGTCCAACAACAAATGGCTGATCTCGGGCCGTGGCGCGATGATCCTGAACCCGCCGAGCGCATGGGCGGTCGCCAAGCGCGATGCCCCGCAAGTTGCCGAACAGTGCTGGACGCATGGCATGCCGGCGGGTCCGAAAGGCCGCTTCGCGCCCTTCCTGCCCTACTTCTGGGGCGTCTGGAGTTTCGGCAAGAACAAGGAGGCCGCCAAGAGCCTGCTCGTTCATCTGTCATCGCCATCCGCAATCGAGAAATTCGTCGCCGCGAGCGGCGGCTACGATCTCCCAGCCTACGCGAACATGACGAAGCTGAAGACATGGGCGGAGGAAGGGCCGCCGAAGGGTACGCTCTACAGCTATCCGGATCCGCATCACCGTCAGACGCTTTCGATCGCGGCCTCGCCTGCCCCGCCCAAGATCGCACAACAGATCTACTTCCAGGCGACGCTGACCAAGTTGGCGCTGCGTTACGCGAAGGGCGAGAAGCTGGAAACCGCGCTCGCGTGGGCTGAAAGCGAATGTGAAGGCTTCATGCGGAGTTGAGGCCGGGTGTGTGCCATGGCGGTTCATGCCTTCGGGCATGCGCCGCCGAGGTGCATCCGGATTCAGTCCGCGTGCCGTGAAGCCGAGCGGTTGCCGGCTTCACCGTTGAACCTTCGTTGAAAACGTTTGCCTCAGAGAGTTTGACTCATGGCTGATGTCGTCGTTGAGCAAGGCCGCCTCGCCCGTATTGCCACTCCGCGCAAAAGAGGTACGAGCCTGCGCAATGTGCTGGGGCGGAAATCGACCGTGGCGTTCTTCCTGACGCTGCCGCTGATCCTGCTGATCGTGCTTCTGGTGCTCTATCCCGCCTTTTACTCGCTCTATCTGGCGACGCTGAACAAGGCGATGACGAAATTCGTCGGCCTCGGCAATTTCACCTTCCTGTTCAAGCGCGAGACGTTCTGGATGGTGGTGAAGCAGTCCTGCATCTTCGCCGTCACCGCCGTGATCTTCAAGGCGCTGATCGGGTTCATCGTCGCGCACTTCGTCCACAACATTCCGGGCAAGAAGCAACGCAAATGGCGTGGCATGCTGCTGGTGCCCTGGGTGATCCCGCCGGCGATGAGCACGCTGGCCTGGCTATGGCTGTTCGACCCATCCTACAGCGCCTTCAACTACACACTGTCCTTCTTCGGCGTCGGTCCGATCCCCTGGCTCGGCGACACCTTCTGGGCACGCTTCTCCGTGATCCTGGTCAACGTCTGGTACGGCGCGCCGTTCTTCCTGATCATGTATCTGGCCGCGCTGAAATCCGTGCCTGACCAGCTCTACGAAGCGGCGTCGATCGACGGCGCCAATTGGTGGCAGAAGATCTGGCACATCACCCTTCCGATGATGCGCAACATCATCGCCATCACCACGCTGTTCTCGCTGATCGTCACCTTCGCCAATTTCGACATCGTGCGCATCCTGACCTCGGGCGGACCGCTGGACACGACACATCTGTTCGCCACCTGGGCGTTCCAGGTCGGCATCCAGAGCAGCGACATTCCGCTCGGCGCCTGCGTCTCGCTGTTCATGGTGCCGATCCTCGCCGTGGCAGCGATCTTCATCCTGCGCGATGTCAACAAACGTGGGAACGAAGCCTGATGAGCACGCTCGCAATCGACAAGGCCGGACCGTCGCGCAAGGTCAAGCTTCGAAGCATGAGCCGGGACCGCACCTGGGCACTGCGCTGGTCCTATTTCTTTCTGGTGCTGTTCGCGATCTTCTTCCTGACGCCCCCGGTCTACATGCTGATCACCTCGCTCAAGAGCAGCGCGGAGATCTCGGCAGCGACCAATCCCTGGTGGGTGTTTCATCCCACCTTGTCGAACTATGTCGAGCTCCTGACCTCGAACCAGTTCCTGGGCTTCTTCTGGAACTCGTCGATGATCTCGATCATCGTCGTCATCGTGACGATGCTGATCAGCATCCCCGCGGCGTTCGCGCTGGCGCGGATGAAGTTCTGGGGCTCGGCGACGCTCGCGACCGGCGTGTTCCTGACCTATCTCATCCCGGACAGCCTGCTGTTCATTCCGTTGTTCAAGATGCTCGCTGTTGTCCAGGAGTTCACCGGCATCACGCTGCTGAACCGGTGGTACGTGCTGGTTTTCATCTATCCGACCCTGACGGTGCCGTTCTGCACCTGGATCATGATCGGCTATTTTGCCTCGATCCCGAAAGAACTCGACGAGGCCGCACTGATCGACGGCGCCTCCTGGCTCCAGACGCTGACGCGAATCTTCATTCCCGTGGCCCTGCCCGGGTTGATCGCCGCGACCATCTTCGCCTTCACGGTGTCCTGGGCCCAGTTCCTCTATCCCCTGGTATTCACGACGTCAGTGGACCAGCTCGTGCTGCCGGTCGGCATCACCACCACGCTGATCAAGGGCGATGTCTTCAATTGGGGGCAGATCATGACCGGGGCACTGCTCGGCGCGGCCCCGCCGCTGATCATCTACGCCTTCCTGATGGACTATTACATTGCCGGCCTGACCGCCGGCGCGACAAAGGGTTGATATCGTATGGCCGAAGTTGCTCTGCGGAAAGTCATCAAGCGTTATGACGACGTCGAGGCCGTGCGCGGCATCGATCTCGACATTTCAGACCATGAGTTCATCGTGCTGGTCGGCCCCTCCGGCTGCGGCAAGTCGACGACGCTGCGGATGATCGCAGGGCTCGAAGACATCACCGACGGCGACATCATGATCGGCGGCGACGTCGTCAACGACGTGCCGCCGAAGGACCGCGATATCGCGATGGTGTTCCAGAACTACGCGCTCTATCCGCACATGACGGTCGCGGAGAACATGTCGTTCGGGCTGCGCCTGAAGCACTATCCCAAGGCCGAGATCAAGGCGCGAGTGACGGAAGCCGCCCGCCTGCTCGACATCACCGACCTGATCGACCGCAAGCCGAAGCAGTTGTCCGGCGGCCAGCGCCAGCGCGTCGCCATGGGCCGCGCCATCGTTCGCAACCCGAAGGTCTTCCTGTTCGACGAGCCGCTGTCCAATCTGGACGCCAAGCTGCGCGTGCAGATGCGGATCGAAATCAAGAAGGTGCACCAGAAGGTGCGCACCACAACCGTCTACGTCACCCACGACCAGGTCGAGGCGATGACACTGGCCGATCGCGTCGTGGTGATGAACAAGGGGCGCATCGAGCAGATCGGCACGCCGAACGAACTCTACCACAAGCCCGCGACCCGCTTCGTCGCCGGCTTCATCGGCTCACCCGCGATGAACTTCATCCCGTGCCGGCTCGAGGATGCCGGCGGCACGCTGCAGATCCGCCTCAGCGACCGCATCGCCTTCCCGCTGCCGCCGGCCCGCGCGGCGCGCTACAATGCACTGCCGCGCACCGACAAGCTGCTGCTCGGCATCCGGCCCGAACATCTCACCGAGGCCCACGCGCACCTCGAGCCCGGCGAAGAAACCTTCGACACCGTGCTCGACGTCACCGAGCCGATGGGGATGGAGACGCTGGTCTATTTCGCCCTCGACGGCACCCCCGTCTGCGGCCGCGTCGATCCCAATGCCGGCGCTGCGGACGGGGCTTCCATGCGTTTGGCGATGGACCTCAACAACATGCACCTGCTAAACGAGGAGACCGGCGTCGTGTTGTGACGCCGGCTCAAGAAACTTGAAGCAGGCGGGGAGTGATGGCGACCAACAAGAAGAAGATTTTCGTTACACAAACTTTGTCGCAAGGGGCACGCGCCCTCCTCACCCAGCGGGACGATATCGAGCTCGTCGAGTTTCCGAACCTGATCTCGGCGAAGGACTTCGAGACCTTGCTGAAGAGTCATGCGCCGGTCCATGGCGTGGCGCTCGGCGCCACCGCCTTCGGCGAGACCGAGCTCGAGGCGTCCAGGGACATGAAGGTCGTCACCCGCATCGGCGTCGGCTACGACGCCGTCGACGTGCCCGCCCTCTCCCGCCGCAAGGTGCCGTTGATGGTCGCCGGCAGCGCGAACTCGCCTTCGGTCGCCGAGCAGGCACTGTTCATGATGCTGACGCTGGCCAAGCGCGCAAATGAGATGCACGCCTGCGTCAAGGACGGCCAATGGGCGAACCGGCTCGGCATGCTGCCGTTCGACCTCTACGGCAAGACGGTCCTGATCATCGGCTTCGGCCGCATCGGCACCCGGACCGCCAAGCGCTGCCAGGCGATGGAGATGAAGGTCCAGGTCTACGATCCCTACAAGCCCGCCGCCGAGATCAAGGCCGCCGGTTGCGAGCCGGTCGCCGATCTCGACGCCGCGCTGCCCAATGCCGATTTCGTCACCATCCACTGCCCGAAGACGCCGGAAACCGTCGGCCTGTTCGACGCCGCGCGGATCGGCCGGATGAAGCCGAAATCCTATCTCATCAACACCGCGCGCGGCGGCATCGTGAAGGAAGCGGCACTGTACGACGCGCTGGTCTCCGGCAAGCTTGCCGGCGCCGGCATCGACGTGTTCGAGGCGGAGCCGCCTCCGGTCAGCAACCCGCTGTTCGCGCTCCCCAACGTCATCATGGCTCCGCACGTGGCCGGCGTGACGGTCGAGGCAGTGAGCCGCATGAGCGAACAGACCGCACGCAACATCCTGAGTGTGCTGGATGGCGATCCGATCCGGCAGAACATCATCAATCAGGACGTGCTGGGCTAAGGCAGCCCCGAAGGCGGGCCCATCTGCCCGCCTTCGGAGCGCCAGAATGCGTCCCATTTTGGTGCAGATCGAGCCCAAACTCAGCCTTAATCAAACCCGCGTAATAGACCCGGCCGCGGCGGCAGTGGGACAGACTTGCCGGCCGCGTCGAGCTGGAGGATGGCCCCTTGTCAGAGATCGACCCGACCGACCACGCGCTGGCGACCATCGCCAGCATCCTGGAGCATCCCGAGCCGGCCCTCGTCGTCCGCGAAACGGAAATCATCCGCGAGACCGAGTACGTCGTCGGCGAGCAGCCGGCCGAACAGCATGAAGAACATCATGCAGTCATCGACGAGCATCCCGTGGTCGAAGAGCAACCGCTGGTGCCGGACCACACCGACGCCGACGGCTACAGCAAGGTCGGTCCCGGGCCGATGGTGGCGATCCGCCTGAAATGGACGGTCCATCGTGGCGACGACAGCCAGTACTACGTTCACGAGACCATCGGCGAGCAATCCGCGCCCGTGATCAGCGGCCCGATGACGAGCGAGGCCGCCGTGCAGTTCGTCGATGCCCACGAGGAAGAAGCCCATCGGCGTTTCGAGCTGCTGCGCAGCGAGATCGCCGGCCGCAGCTCGCTCGCCGACTACGAGCGCAAGGGCGAAGCGTAACTACTTCCTGCCCAGATAATCCTTCTTCACCAGCTCGACGCCTGCGTGCCGCAACAGGTCGTAGGCCGTCGTGACGTGAAAGAAAAATTGCGGAACGCTGAAGGTCAGCAGCAGCGTCCGCCCGGTAAAGGGCAGCTCGGTCCCGTTCTTCAGCCTGAAGAAGACTTGCTGCTCCGCCGCGCCATCGATCGCGGCGCGCGGCAGGTTTTCGATGAACTCGATCGACGTCGCGATGCGCGCCTGAAGCCCGGCCATGTCGTGTTCCAGCGCCGGCAGCGCCACCGGCTCGCGCTCCGCCAGCAGGGCCGGCGCGACCGTCGCGTGGCGGCAGGCTTCGCCGATCTGCTGGGCCAGATCGTACATGTCCGGCGACAGCCGCATCCCCAGCAGAATGGCAGGATTGAACTTGCGGGCCTCGGCGTAGGAAACGCCCTTGTCGAGCAGTGCGGACAGGTTGCGCAGATACGGCACGAAGAGACCGACCGAGGCCTCGTACATCGAGATCGCCACTTCAAAATTCCTCTCAATTCCATCTCGCCAGCGGGTGACATCTGATCTAAATCCCACACCAAGAGCTGCACAATGACAGCTCGCGCAGGGGTGGAAAAGAGATGATCGTTCGAAGGCCTGTTCGAATCCTGGCGGCTTTGGCCGTGGCGTTGCTGGCAAACCTTTCGGCTCACGCACAGCAGGCGCCCTCCCGCCTCGACGAGATCGTCAAGCGCGGCACCCTGCGCGTCGGCATGACCGGCGACTACAAGCCGTTCACCTATCTCGACAAGGCCACGCAGCAGTTCAGCGGCTTCGACGTCGACATGGCGGAAGCCTTGGGCAAGGCGCTCGGGGTCAAAGTCGAATTCGTGCCGACGGCCTGGCCGAAACTGATGAAGGATTTCGAGGCGGACCAGTTCGACATCGCGATGGGCGGCGTCTCGGTCACGCTCGACCGGCAGAAGAAGGGCCTGTTCTCGACGCCGATCATGCGCGAGGGCAAGACGCCGATCACGCGCTGCGCCGATGTCGGCAAATACCAGACGCTTCCCGACATCGACAAGAAGGGCACCCGCGTGATCGTCAATCCCGGCGGCACCAATGAGCGCTTCGCGCGCGCCAACATCAAGGACGCCGACATCACCGTCTTCCCGGACAACACCGTGATTTTCGACGAGATTGCCAAGGGCAATGCCGACCTGATGATGACGGACGCCTCCGAGACCCGCTACCAGCAGAAGCAGCATTCCGGCGTGCTCTGCGCGGTGCATCCCGAAAAGCCGTTCGACTTCTCCGAGAAAGCCTACTGGCTCCAGCGCGACGTGGCGCTGAAGGCCTTCGTCGACCAGTGGCTGCACATCTCCATGGAGGACGGCAGCTACAGGAAGATCTACGCCGCCTGGTTCGATTAGGCTGCGTCCTCCTGCCGCTTGCCCCGGCCAAACTTTGGACCCGCTCCGAGCGTATTGAACCCGGAACCACCGGACGACGACTCATACGGACAACAGTGATCTAGATCACTTTTTGCGATCGAACCGGGGCCTAAGCCTCGGTGCGGGGACCACCTGTTCAGGAGAGCGAAATGAGGAAGCTGTTGGCCGCGGCCGCATTCCTTTTGGCAAGCACAGCTGCCCAGGCGCAGTACACCTTCGAATATGGCGGACGCACCATCCGCATCGATCCGGACCGTGGCACGGTGCAGATCCCCGGGGTGTATGACAACACCGGCCAGGGCAAGGCCAAGAAGACCAAGAACAACGAGACGACCCCGGGCCAGCAGACGCCGCAGCAGGCCAAAGCCAATCCGCAAGCGCCGGCCGCACCGGCGCCTGTCGCAGCACCTCCGGCAGCAGAACAGGCACCCGCACCAACCGCTGCAGTGCCGCCGCCAGCTCCGCCCGCACCCGCGCCGCCTCCGGCAGCGACCGCCAGCAATGCTCCCGCCGAAACGGCCGTGCTGCCACCGCCCGCGCCTCCCCCGGCCCCCGCTCCGGCCGAGCAGCAGGCGGCTCCCGCCGTGCCGCCGCCCGCTCCGACTGCAGCCACCGCGCCCGCGGCGCCACCTCCGCCTCCTGCCCCGGTTCAGTCCGCCGCCGTCGCCCCGCCGGCGCCCGCAGCCGCGCCGACCCGCGACCTCAATTCACCGCTCGGCATCTGGCTCACCGAGGAGAAGGAAGGCAAGGTCCGCATCGAGCAGTGCGGCAACAATCTCTGCGGCTATTCGGTCGACAGCAAATCGAACCAGAACGGCGAGCAGGTCCTGATCAACATGAAGCCCGGCAAGGAGCAGAAATGGTCCGGCCGCATCCTCGATCCCAACACCGGATCGACCTACGATTCGACGATCGCGATGAAGGGCACGGATCGGCTCCGCGTGCAGGGCTGCGCCTTCGGCGGCATGTTCTGCGGCGGCCAGACCTGGACGCGGGTGAACTGAGCTAAGTTGGCGAGAACTGCCGCTTGCGGGCGGCAGCGATCGGTTCGCGACCAGCCCCGACCTGGGAGAGCGCTTCGACGAAGATCGGCTCCCAGGCGCGGATGTGATGGCGCAGAAGATTGGTGAGCGCCTCCTCCTTGCCCGCGCTTGCCAGCTCGATGATCCGGAAGTGTTCGGGAGCCGAGTCGTTCTGACGCGCGAGGCCCGCGCGTGAATTGATCCCGTACAGCCGCATCTGGTCGCGCAATCCCATCACCATCTCGGTCAGGCGCGGATTGCCCGCGGCGTCCGTCAGCAAGCGATGGAAGGTTCGGTCCGCCTCGATGTAGAGCCCGATATCCTCGGTCTTGACCGCGCGCGCGATGGCTTCGGCCCACGGATAAAGCTCACTCAGATCCTTGTCAGGCTTGCGCGCAACCAATGACGCGGCATGGAGCTCGAGCACGTCGCGCAGATCGAACAGGTTGCGAAGCTCCATCAAGGTCGGCTCGACAACCCTGAAGCCGCGATTGCGGACGGGCTCGATCAGGCCGCTGCGGCTCAGCTCCAGCAGCGCTTCGCGGACCGGCGTCGATGACACGCCAAGGCTCGCGGCCAAGGTCGGAACCGAATACATCGTGCCGGGCAGGCTCTGACCGGAAATGATTTCCGCGCGCACCTGCTGCACGACCTGCTCGCGCAGATTCTGGTCCATGTCCCCTCCGACTTGCCGCCTGCTGCTCGATCTATCAGCACCGCCCAAAGAATGCACTTGACCAGGAAGGTGCCATCGCCGAGCATGTAGCGCATTACTGTAATGCACTACTCTTGGGCTGTCCATGGCAGAACGCTATCCCGGCTATTGCACGCTCTGCCGTTCGCGGTGCGGTTCGACGACCGTGGTCGAGAACGGCCGCATGGTCGCGGTCGAGAATGCGCCGGCGCACCCTACCGGCGGCGCGCTGTGCTCGAAGGGCCGCGCCGCGCCCGAGATGGTGCATAGCCCGCGCCGCCTGACCTACCCGCTCCGCCGGACGGCGCCGCGCGATGCCGCCGACCCTGGCTGGGTCCGGATTTCCTGGGACGAAGCTCTCGGCGAGATTGTCGAGAAGCTTGGGCGGATCCGCAGCACTGCCGGCGCGGAAGCCGTCGCGTTCGCCGTCACGACACCGAGCGGCACCCCCATGGTCGACAGCTTCGAATGGGTCGAGCGGTTCATCCGATGTTTCGGCAGTCCCAACCTGATCTATGCCGTCGAAGTCTGCGGCTGGCACAAGGATTTCGCCCACGCGCTGACGTTCGGCCGCGGCATCGGCTTCCCCGACTACGACAGAGCCGACACCATCGTGCTGTGGGGACACAATCCCGCGCGGACCTGGCTTGCGCAGGCCACCCGCATCGCGGACGCGCGCCGTCGCGGCGCGCGCGTGGCCGTCGTCGATCCCAAGCCGAACGGGTCGGGACAGCAGGCCGACCTCTGGCTGCGCATCCGTCCCGGCGCCGATGGGGCGCTGGCGATGGCGGCAATCCGGCATCTCATTGCAACCGGCACGTACGATCAGGATTTCGTCACGCGCTGGACCAACGGCCCGTTTCTGGTCGACACGCACACCGGACGTTTCGTCCGGGCAACCGAGCTGTGGCCCGATCAGTCGCCGGACGCGTTCGTCGTGATCGATCCATCCGGCAAGGCGCGACCGCACGACCCGCGCGTCGAGGTGCTCGATCCGGCGAATTGCGTCCTCGACGCCGAGGCAACGCTTGATGGCGTGGGCGGACGCGTGATCGCCGCGAGAACCGCTTTCTCGCGGCTCGCAGCCGAGGCTGCCTCCTACACGACGTCCAGCGTCGCCGCGACCACCTGGCTCGATGAATCGAAAGTCGCCGCGTTCTGCGCGCTGTTCGAGAACAGTCCGAAGCTCGCCTATCATTCGTGGACCGGCGTCGGTCAGCACACCAATGCGACCGCCACCGAGCGGGCCATTGCGACGCTCTATGCCCTCACCGGTGCCTGCGACCGGCCCGGCGGCAATGTCTGGCCGGTCCCGCCACCGACACGCGCAGTCAACGACATCAGCCTGCTGCCGCCGGGCCAGAAAGCGAAGGCGCTGGGCCTCGACGAATTGCCGCTGGGGCCGCCGAGCCGCGGGTGGATCACGGCGCGCGATTTCAGTCGCGCGGTGCTCAAGGGCGAGCCCTACCGCGTCAACGCGCTGATGAGCTTCGGCACCAACTTCGTGGTGTCGCAGGGACACTCTTCGCGCAATCGCGAAGCGCTGCGCGCGCTCGACTTCCATGTCCATGTCGACATGTTCATGAATCCGACCGCGGAGAATGCCGACATCGTGCTGCCGGCCGGCATGCCCTGGGAACGCGATGCGCTGAAGATCGGCTTCGAGATCACGCAGGAGGCCGTCGAGACGATCCAGTTCCGGCCGCGGATGCTGCCACGGCACGGCGAGAGCAAGGCCGACTACGAGATCGTCGCGGAACTGGCTGTGCGCATGGGGATGGCGGAGCAGTTCTTCGGCGGCGACATTCGTGCCGGCTGGAATTATCAATTGGCCACGCTCGGCATCACCGTCGACGACTTGCGTAAGCAGCCCGAGGGCATGCGCTTTCCTCAGCCATTCCATCACGAAAAATACGCCGACAGGAAGAACGACGGGACGATCGCCGGTTTCGCGACGCCGACGCAGCGCGTGGAGATCTATTCCGAGCTGATGCTCGATCACGGCTATGCGCCGCTCGCGGGCCACGTCGAGCCGGCCGAGAGTCCGATGGCGACGACCTCCGGCAAGCGGTTTCCCCTGGTGCTGACGACCGCCAAGAGCGGCTGGTACGTCCACAGCTCGCATCGGCACGTGGCATCGCTTCGCAGGAAATCGCCCGATCCCGCCGTGGAGATCAGCACGACGCTCGCAACGCGGCAGGGCCTCGAAGACGGCGATTGGGCGATCGTCGAAACGCCATCCGGTCAGGTCCGGCTCCGGGTCCGCCTGAACGATGCGCTCGACGACCGCGTCGTGCTGGCCGAGTTCGGCTGGTGGGAGGGTTGTCCGCCGCTTGGACTCGGCGTGACGCCGTCCGCGGGCGTCGCGACGTCGAACATGAACGACGCATTGAGCGACGCGTCGCGCGACCCGGTCAGCGGCTCGGTTCCTCTGCGCGCCACGCTCTGCGACATCAGGCGCGACCAGGCCGCGAACCGCGGGCGCTGGGCCGGGCGGCGCACATTCTCAGTCGCGAGCGTCCGCCGCGAGGCCGATGACGTCGTCGCCATCGACCTTGCTCCGAAGGACGGCGATGCGCTTCCCGCGTACCGGCCGGGGCAGCACGTCCTGCTGAATTTGCCGGGCGTGAACATCGCCCGGGCCTACTCATTGATCGGACCCGGCGGCGAGAACGTGCTGTCCGTCGCCGTCAAGAAGCAGCATTCCGACAGCGGCCTTCATCTCTCCGAACACATTCATCGCCTCGCGATTGGCGACGAGGTCCAGCTCGAAGCTCCCGGCGGGATCTTCACCCCGCCATTGCAGAGCCATCGCCCCCTGATCTTTCTGGCGGCCGGAATCGGCATCACGCCGTTCATGAGTCATCTTGAGGCGCTGCTCGCCATGACGCCGGCCGAGCGCGTCAAGGACGTCCTGCTGATCCACACCTGCCGCAATGGCAACGAGCATCCTTTCGCCGCGCGGCTTCGGGAGCTCCGGGCGCTGCTGCCGCAGTTGAAGCTCATTACGGCCTTTACGGCACCTCGCCCATCCGACCGGCTGCACGACAATTACGACCATGCCGGCCGGCTGGACCTGTCCGCCATTGATCCATTGCTCTCCAAAAGCCCCCTTGCCTATCTCTGCGGCTCGCCGGACTTCACGTCTTCGATGGCCACGCAGCTCGCCGAGCGCGGAGTTGCCCGCTTCGACATCTTTGCGGAAGCCTTCGTATCGCCGCCCGAAGTGCCTGCGACGCTGGAGCCGCAGACGGTTCACCTCGCCGGCAGCGACAGGAGTTTTCTCTGGTCGCCTGAATTGGGCACGCTGCTCGATGCCGCGCATGCCGCGGGCGTGCCGCTGCCCAGCGGCTGCCGCGTCGGTCAGTGCGAGAGCTGCGCCATGCGCATCGTCGATGGCCGCGTCGCACAGCTCGGCGGCGGCGACAGCTTGACCGAGCACTGCCTGACTTGTCAGGCGGTCCCGCTGTCCGAGCTCACGCTCGCGCTCTGACCACGCCGCATGACTTTCAACCACGACCATCACTGTCAAATTGGGGGCTGATAATGACGACCGTTTCCGGAGACTCTCTCAACGGGACTACACCGACCGAGACCAATCTGCTCGCGAGATTCTCGCAGCGCCTGGTGGTCTTCTCCGAGCGCTGGTTTCCGGACGCCTATGTCTTCGTGCTGATCGCCGTGATCGCCATCGCGATCGGCACGATCGTCCATGGCGGCTCCCCGCTCGCGGTCAGCCGTGCGTTCGGTGACGGTTTCTGGAATCTCATTCCATTCACGATGCAGATGGCTCTGGTCGCGATCGGAGGTTACGTCGTGGCGATGTCGCCGCCGATCGCGGCCGCGCTGCGCCGCCTGGCCGCGGTGCCCTCCACCGGACGCGGCGCCGTGGTCTTCGTCGGGGTGCTGAGCATTCTCCTGTCGCTGGTCAATTGGGGGCTCAGCCTGATCTTCTCCGGCCTGCTGGTCCGCGAGATCGCGCGGCGCACGGACATCAAGCTCGACTACCGGGCCGCTGGAGCTGCCGGCTATCTCGGCCTCGGCTGCGGCTTCACGCTCGGCATCACCTCGTCGGCCGCGCAGCTTCAGGCCAACGCCGCCAGCATTCCGAGCTCGCTGCTGCCGATCACCGGCGTCATCGGGTTTTCCGAGACGATCCTGACCTGGCAAAATCTGGTCACGACGATCCTGGTGACGGTCGTGTCGGCCGTCATCTGCTATCTGACCGCGCCCAACGCGGCCGAGACCCGAACCGCGCAGGACCTCGGCGTCTCGCTTGAAGACGACACGATCAAGCCGAAGGCTCCCGCCCGGCCCGGCGACTTCCTCGAATTCAGCCCGATCCTGACCATCCTGATCGTCGTCCTCGCCCTTGGCTGGCTGTGGCAGACCTTCCAGTCCGGCAATCCGCTCATCACGCTGTCGGGCCTGAACACCTACAACTTCGTCTTCCTGATCCTCGGCATCCTCTTGCACTGGCGTCCCCGCAGCCTGCTCGAAGCGTTCTCCAAGGCGATGCCGAGCGTGTCGGGCGTGCTGCTGCAATTTCCGTTCTATGCGGGCATCGCCCAGATGCTCACCAAGGTGCCGAACGCCAAAGGCGTGACGCTGTCGGACACCATCGCGCACTGGTTCGTCGATGCCTCCGCCAGCTCGACCGTGTTTTCCTTCCTGGTCGGCATCTACTCCGCCGTGCTCGGATTCTTCATTCCGTCAGCAGGCGGCAAATGGATCATCGAAGCGCCTTACATCATGAAGGCGGCAAATTCGGTCGGGGCGCATCTGGGCTGGACCGTCATGGTCTACAACATCGCCGAAACGCTGCCGAACTTCATCAACCCGTTCTGGATGCTGCCGCTGCTCGGGATCCTCGGATTGAAGTCGAAGGATCTGATCGGCTACACGTCGATCCAGTTCCTGATCCATTTTCCGATCGTGATGATCGTGGCGGCGATCCTGATGTCGACGTTTACGTATCATCCGCCGGTTCTCCCCTGAGCCTGCAAATGGCCGAGCGGCGGCGGGATCTCACTCGATCCCGCTGCCGGCGGTCTTACGAATAACTTCCTGAAATTGGGGGATTGACGTACACATCCGCAAGCGCATGCACGTTTGCCGGGCCCCTTGATGACTTCGCCACCCGCTCGAAAAGGTCCCGCCGGGCCCAGGATCGTCATTCCGGCCTTTGCGAGCTTTGGCGTATCAGGCCATTCATTCAACGAGCTTCTGCATTTCAGGAACGAAAGCTCTGATATCGGCCTGACACCCCGAATCCTGGTGCTTTGCACGACTGACGAGCGGCTTGCAGCGGACATCGGGGCGGATCGTGTGCTGAAGCCGCTTCCGGCGTTCGAGGTCAGCGTCGAGAATTTCGTTCAGTCCACAGTGACATTTGCCGACACTGCCCGTCTCTTCGCGCCCTTCCGGTCCTGGCTCGATGCCGAAGGCCTCGATTCATCCGACATCATTTACTTTCCGCGAGGGCACCCGGTCCTCATCAGCGGCATCGGCAGGTGGCTCGCGGAGCAACCGGCCGGCAAGCGCCCGGCCGTGTTCTTCCGCATCATCGGCGACGAATTGACCGACCTGGACACGGGGCGCTTCAAGCCCCGGGCCGCGTTCTACCGACTGGCGTCCGCTGATCTCGACAATGCCTCAGCGCGTGAGCGCGTGTTCTTCCTGGTGAACTCGAAGGCCAAGGCGCGCTCCGTCTCCCGAGTGCTTCGCCGGCGCCCCTTCATGATGCAGCACCATTTCGGCAGGCCGCCGGACGTCACCACGGCGCCGGAAGCTGCGGACTCAACGGTCTATGTCCACGTCAACGGCAGATCGGGCCGATGCCTGACCGATCTCGGCGAGACCATCAGGCGCGTTCACGCGCGCGCCCCCGCTACCAGATTCCTGATCAAGCCGGCCGGTGATATCGCGCAAAGCATCGCCACGCTCGATCTTGGCAGCGATCCGCTGGTCGAGCTTCTTCCTCTGCAAATGAGCACGAGCGAATATTTTGGATACCTCGCGCGATCGACGCTGGTCGTGTTGGCCTACGAAGCGCAGCCGTATCGATTTCTGACCTCCGGCGTCTTCACGGAAGCCGCCAGCCTGGGCAAGCCTGTGATCGTGCCGGAAGGCACCTGGATGGCCGACAAGATCGCAGAGGGCTACGGCGTCGGCCTGTCGTTTGCAGAGCGTGCGACGCAGACGCTGGCTGACGTCATTCTGGAAGGTCTTGGGCATTCGCATCAGCTTGGCACCGCGGCACGAGAGCTCGCCCCGCGCCTGGCCGAGGAGACCGGTTTGCGGCGCTTCGTCGAAACCATGGTGTCACTCGCCAAAACCGCTCCCGACATGGAGCCGGGCTACGGAATTGGCGAGGAGATCGATTTCGGCGATGCGCTCGATTCACGCGGCTTCATGGGGAACGGCTGGTCGGACACCGAACCATGGGGCACGTGGAGCGTTGGCGGCCGCGCTGAACTATCGGTGAAGCTCGCTGCGAAGCCGGACCGACAACTTTTCCTCAACGCGTTCGCCTTTGCGCATTTGCCGAGGCAAGATCACGAAGGCGTCAGCGTACGCGTTTACTGTGGCGACGAACCGATCGCGGAGTGGACGTTCACGCCGGCAGAAGTACGAGGCGGTGAACCGCGCTGGGTCTCGGCACTGCTTCCCGCGCCCGAACAGCTCGGAGATGTCCTGCACTTCGTCTTCGAAATTGACGGCGCATCCTCGCCTTATGCCGAGGGACTGAGCCATGACAGGCGCGATCTCGGATTGGGGCTGTGCAGGCTTTCGATGACCGAGCAAGCCTCCGTTTCGACCGAGCCAGCGGTCGAGCGGGAGCCGCCGCCCGCCCCCCGAAAAGCCCGCCTGCTCGCCCGTCTCGTCGATCGGATCAAGAGCTGACCCAAGGTGCGCTACGTCACAGAGCCCTCCTGGGGCGTGACACCTCTCACATCGCCCGCCCCTCGCCGATGGCACGATCTCCGCAGGCTCAACCAAAGGGGCGTGCCATGAACGGCTTTCGCAAGTGCCTTTTCGCCACCATCGTCGCCATCGCATTACCGGCCGCGCAGGCGAGCGCCAGCACGTTCGACGGCGCATGGAATGTCCGGATCTCGTCGTCGAGCGAGACCTGCGGCAACGGCGCGACTGTCTCGATCGGCATCAACAACGGTCAGATCGCCTCGAGCAGCGCCATGGTGACAGCGTCGGGCCGGGTGGCCGATGCCGGCAGCATCAATGTCACCCTGAGCACCGGCATCAAGCGCGCGGTCGGGTTCGGCCGGCTGAGCGGCACGTCCGGCTCCGGCACCTGGCGCGGCACCATGTGCACGGGCACATGGACGGCGGAGCGGCAGTAGATCTCGGCCCCGGATCAGCAATGCACCGCTTACGCGCTGCATTGCATCCGGGGCACGAGAGCTAGCCCAGCGGCGCGCCATACTCCGCATCCGTAACCGGCTCCAGCCAGGTCGAGAACACGCCGTCGAGCGCTTCCTGCATGGCGATGTGGCACATGCTGTTGTCAGGCGTCGCGCCGTGCCAGTGCAGTTCCCCCGGTGGAATCCAGACGGTATCGCCGGGCCGGATTTCCTTCACCGGACCGCCCTTGGTCTGGACGCGACCCACGCCTGAAATGACGTAGAGCGTCTGCCCGAGCGGATGATGGTGCCAATTGGTGCGTGCGCCCGGTTCGAAAGTGACTCGCGAGCAGTTCAGCCGCGCCGGCGCGGGCGCCATGATCACGGGGTCCTGCAACACGGTGCCGGTGAAGTGGTCCTTGGGCGCGCGGCGGGTCGGCCGCGTGCCTGCGACAGTGATCTCCATGGGGTCGTCCTCGCTTCTGTTCTGGTTACTTCTTGCTGGCGGCGTAGCGCGCCTTGGTCTCGGCGTTCATGGGATAGAGGCCCGGCAGCGCCGCGCCGTTGTTCACCTCGTTGACGATCCAGGCTTCCATCCGTTCCTGCTCGACGCCCTCGTTGAGCACGTGGTCGAGCATCGCCTGCGGGATCAGCACGCAGCCGTCCTGGTCGGCGACCACGACGTCGTTCGGGAACACCGCGACGCCGCCGCAGCCGATCGGCTCGCCCCAGCCGACAAAGGTGAGGCCCGCGACGGAGGGCGGCGCGGCATAGCCGTCGCACCACACCGGAAGGTTGGTCCCAAGCACGCCCTCGACGTCACGCACCACGCCATCGGTGACGAGCGCGGTCACGCCGCGCTTCATCATGCGGGCACAGAGGATGTCGCCGAAGATGCCGGCGTCGGTGATGCCCATGGCGTCGACCACGGCGATGCATCCCTCGGGCATCGCCTCGATCGCGGTGCGGGTCGAGATCGGCGACGACCAGGATTCCGGGGTCGCCAGATCCTCGCGGGCCGGCACGAAGCGCAGCGTGAAGGCCGGTCCCACCAGGCGCGGCAGGCCCGGGCGCAGCGGACGCGCACCGCGCATCCAGACGTTGCGCAGGCCCTTCTTCAGCAGGACCGTGGTGATGGTGGCAGTGGTGATGCCGGCGAGGGTCTTGCGGGCTTCGGGGGACAGCGACATGGACGAAAACGAGCTCCGGATGGGCGGGAAAGAACGCCGCGCATCTTGCGAGCCGGGCGCTTGCCGTCAAGGGCCAAGACGGTACTGGAAACGCAGGGGTGCAGCGCAGTTATGCGACGCGATAACAAGGCTTTATCGCGGACCCCTGCATTAATTTATTGGACTTGCGGGCGCATTTACGCGAAGCAGGACAGCGCGGAACTCAAGGATGAGCCCGCGTTTCTCCAGCAGCCCGATTTCGACAACTCATGGCCGCGACGCTTCCCCCGCCCCGCCTTCTGCCCAGTGGCGACAGTGCCGTCACGGTCGAGTTCAGCCGCACCATCGACGACGCCGCCAACGAGCGCGTGCTCGCGCTCGACAAGGCGCTGGCGGCAAGCCCCATCGACGGTATCACCGAGACCGTGCCGACCTATCGCTCGCTGCTGGTGCACTACGACCCCGGCAAGATCGGCTTCGACGCGCTCTGCGAAAAGATCCTCCCGATCGCCAGCCAGCCGTTGCCGCCGGCCACCAAGGCGCGGCGCTGGCGCATTCCCGTCGCCTATGGCGGCGAGCACGGCATCGATCTGGAGGATGTCGCCAAGGCGCTGAACACCACGCCCGAGGACATCATCTCCCGCCACGCCGGGGGCGACTATCGGGTTGCCATGATCGGCTTCACGCCGGGCTGGTCCTATCTCAGCGGCCTCGACAAATCCCTGCAGATGTCGCGGCGGCAGTCGCCGCGGTTGCTGACGCCTGCCGGCACGATCTCGATCGGCGGCATCCAGGCCGGGATCCAGTGCCTGGCCGCGCCGAGCGGCTGGCACCTGCTCGGCCGCACGCCGGTGCGGACCTATCAGCTCCACCGGAATCCGACCTTCCTGACCGAACCCGGTGATCGCGTGACGTTTTTCGCCATCGACCACAAGACCTTTGAGGAACTCGACCGCGCCGCCGAAGCCGGCGAGATCGTCGCCGAGCAGGTGATGGCATGAGCCGGCTCGTCGTCGCCTCCATTGGGCCGGCAAGCTCCGTCCAGGACGGCGGCCGCCACGGCGCGCAGCGCTACGGCCTCACGGTCAGCGGCGCGATGGACCGGCTGTCGCTGGCGGCCGCGAACACGCTTCTCGGCAACGAGCCGTTCGCAGCCGCTGTCGAGATCGGCCCGTTCGGCGCCACCTTCACCGCCCGTGACGGCGCTGTGCGCGTTGCGATCGCGGGCGCGCCGCGCAATGCCGACGTCGCCGGGAAACCGGTGGCAATGGATACATCGGTGACGTTGAAGGACGGCGAGACGCTGACGCTGGGCTTTGCCCGTGGCGGTGCGTTCACTTATCTTGCGATCGAAGGCGCCATCAAGGGCGAGCTCGTGTTCGGCAGTCTTGCGGTGAATGCCCGGGCCGGTCTCGGCAGCCCCTACCCGCGCCCGCTCCAGGCTGGCGACGAATTCACCGTCGATGCCGCGAGCGGCGCGCCGGAGTTGCGTATCGAATTGCCGAAGCCGGTGAGCGGCCCGATCCGTGTCCTGCTGGGACCGCAGGACGACGAGTTCGACGACGCCAACAAGGCGCTGTTCCTGGACAGCGAGTGGAAGATCTCGGCGACCTCCGACCGTATGGGCTACCGGCTCGAGGGCCCCGCGATCAAGCATCTGCACGGCCACAACATCGTCTCCGACGGCACCGTGATCGGCAGCATCCAGGTGCCCGGCGACGGCTCGCCGATCGCATTGATGATGGATCGCGGCACCACCGGCGGCTACCCGAAGATCGCGACCGTGATCACGGCCGACGTTGGCCGGCTTGCGCAGACCTCGGTGGGAACGGCGTTCCGCTTCCGAGAGGTCACGATGGCCGAGGCCCAGGACGAGGCGCGCAAGTTTACGCGGCTCATCAAAGACCTGCCCGATCGCCTGCGCTCGTCCGACACCGTCGAACTCAATATCGAGGCGCTCAGCGATGCGAACGTTGCGGGCGATGCTGTGAGCGCCGTGGATGCCGGGACCTGGCAGGTCGCGGTGGAGCCGTAAACGACAAGACGACCCAAGGCGGAGAGCACCCCATGAAGACGATCGATCTCAACTGCGACCTCGGCGAAGGTTTTGGCGCGTGGGAGATGGGCAACGACTCCGCCATGATCGACCTTGCAAGCTCGGTCAACGTGGCCTGCGGCTTCCATGCCGGCGATCCCGACATCATGCGCCGGACGGTTGAGCTCGCGAAGGCGCGCGGCGTCTCGGTCGGCGCCCATCCCGGCTACCGCGACCTGCACGGCTTCGGCCGGCATCCGATCATGGGCATGAAGGCCTCCGAGATCGAGAACCTCGTCGCCTACCAGATCGGCGCGCTGCAGGCGATCGCGACCGCGGCCGGGCACAAGGTGACGCATGTGAAGGCGCATGGCGCGCTGTCCAACGTCGCCTGCGAAGACGACATGACCGCCAAGGCGATCGCCGCCGGCATCAGGGCGGTCGACCCCAATCTCATTTTCGTCGTGCTCGCCAATTCGAAGCTGGTGAAGGCCGGCGAAGACGCCAACCTGCCGATGGTGCACGAGGTGTTCGCCGACCGCGCCTATGAGGACGACGGCAACCTGGTCTCGCGCAAGAAGCCCGGCGCGGTGCTGCACGATGCCAAGGCGATTGCCGACCGCGTGGTGCGCATGGTGCAGGACGGCGCGGTGGTGTCGGTGACGGGCAAGGTCATCAAGATGCGGACGGATACCGTCTGCATCCACGGCGACACGCAAGGCGCCGTCGAGATCGCGCGCACCCTGCGTCAGGCGTTGAAGGATGCGGGGATCGAAGTGGCGCCGTTCAAGCGCGGGTGAGGTTTGCCGTCATTCCGGGATGATGCGAAGCATCAGACCCGGAATCTCGAGGTTCCGGGTTCGGCTTCGCCGCCCCGGAACGACAACTCAGAACGGATGCACCGACAGCGTGCCGAACACGATGGCCGCGATCACCGCAAACGCGCTGTAGAGCGCGGCATGATGAACGCTCGCCGCGGTCCGGCGCGAGAGCGAGCGCGCGTAGAAGTGCAGCCTGGCTTCCGCCGATAGTTCGCGCATGGTCGATCTCCAACGCCCCATTCGCGGGAATATGAAGGATCAACCCGGGGTGCGGGCAAGACGGTCGCGGAAATAGCGATGAGGGTTCTCTGAAGGAGCCAGATCGCAGGAGCAAATTCTCCCCGCCTCTGAATTCCGAGAATCTTATTCGTTAAAATCCGAGCCGACTGGAACCGACTCGGGCCTTGTTTGGGTCATCCAACTCAAAAAGCCGAAAACAACCCCATGCACAGTAGGCGGCCACCGCCGGCGCATTGCTCCGCTCCGGCGATTCAAGGCGATCTCACAGGGCCTTAGTAGACGTCGGCCTGGAAGCGGCCGGTCTTCTTGAGCTCGGCGACGAAACTGACGGCCTCGTCGGTCGAGCGCGCGCCGAATTGGGCGACGATATCGACCAGCGCACGCTCGACGTCCTTGGCCATGCGCTTGGCGTCGCCGCAGATATAGAGATGTGCGCCCGCGGCGAGCCACGTCCACAGCTCACGGCCGACCTCGCGCATGCGGTCCTGCACGTAGAACTTCTTGTCGCCGTCGCGCGACCAGGCCAGCGACAGCCGCGTCAATTGGCCCGAAATCTTCATCGCGTTGAGCTCTTCCTGGTAGAAGAAATCGCAATCGCTGCGCTGATGGCCGAAGAACAGCCAGTTCTTGCCGGGCGCACCGGTCGCCTTGCGGTCGAGCAGGAAGGCGCGGAACGGCGCGATGCCGGTACCCGGGCCGATCATGATGACGGGCGTCTTCGGATCCTCGGGCAGGCCGAAGCCGTGCGCCTTCTGCACATAGACCTTGAGCTTCTCGCCCTCAGAGATGCGTTCGCCGAGGAAGGTCGAGGCGACGCCGATGCGCTTGCGCTTGCCTATCACATAGCGCACGGAATCGACCGTCAGCGACAGCTTGCCCGGCGTTGCATTGTGCGAGGAGGAGATGGAATAGAGTCGCGGCTGGAGCGGCTCCAGCGCCTCGACGAAGGCCTCGGGATGCGGCCGCGTGCCGGAAAACTTCTGCAGCGCCGCCATGACGTCGAGGGTCGCGGCATCGCCATCGGGATCCTCGCCCTGCGCCAGCGCCCGCGCCTTCTCGCGCTGCGCACCGCCGGTGATGAAGGAGATCAGCTCGAACAGGGAGTCCGGTGCCGGCGACAGCGAGACGTCGTCGGTCAGCACCTCGCGCAGCGTCTTGCCGTTGACCTTGGTGGTATGGGAGGCACCGAGCAGCGCGATGATCTGATCGACGAGGCCGACATCGTTGCGCGCGAACACGCCAAAGCTGTCACCGACGACGTAGTCCAGCTTGCTCTCGGAGAGATCGAACTCGACGTGATAGGTTTCCTTCTCCGAGGCGCCTTTGTTCAGCAGGCGCCGTGACAGGAAGGTCGCCGCAACCGGATTGTCACGGGAGCGGCCGGGCTCGGCGATCGTCACGGTCACGGCGGGTGCCGCCACCGCATCCGCCTTGTCGGGCGCTTTGGCCGCCGGCGCCTTGTCCAGCTCCTCGTACAGCGACTTCAGCATCCGCGCGGTTTCCTTGCCGCCGGGAACGCAGAGATTGAGCCGCGCTTCGCTGCGGCTGGCGATCGCATCCGAATAGTCGTTGCAATTGTAGCCGCACTGGCCGCAATCCTGCTGCGCCATCGCCGCCATCATCTTGCGACGCACGGGCCGGCCTTCGGCGAGCTTCATCCGATCGGCGATCGGCATGGTCTGGTCGTGCCACGGCGCTTCGCCGTCGTCGCCGTCACCGGCTTGCATGACCGCGGCGCCCTGCTCCGCTGACAGCGGCGTCGCCACGTCAGGCGACAGCAGCCCGGCAAAGAAGCCGTTCAGCCACGACCGCTGCGCGTCGGAGAACGGCGCGCTGGCGGGAATGATGTCGAGTTTCGGCGGAGGCGTGATCTGGTTCATGCGGACACCTGTGCATCGGCAAGCTTGCGCAGCGTC
This sequence comes from Bradyrhizobium betae, assembly GCF_008932115.1. NCBI lineage: Bacteria > Pseudomonadati > Pseudomonadota > Alphaproteobacteria > Hyphomicrobiales > Nitrobacteraceae > Bradyrhizobium > Bradyrhizobium betae. The sequence goes on along the minus strand of NZ_CP044543.1, from coordinate 6,744,324 downwards.
TCGCCGTCATGGCGGCGCGCAAAGGCGAGGAAGCTTTCGTCGGGCGAAGCGCGGTGGGCGATGTAGGCCTTGAGCAGACCCTCGACCGTCTTCGGGGCGTCCTCGGCCTTGAGGTCGTGATAGACCTCCTGCCCGACGTCGGCGGCCGGACCGAACCCGCCGCCGGTGAACAGGTGATAGCCCTCGACCGTGTCCTCGTCGTTCACAGGCACGCGCGCGCCGATCAGGCCGATGTCGCTGATGTAGTGCTGCGCGCAGGAATGGTGGCAGCCGGTGACGTGGATATTGACCGGCTTGTCCATGGCGACGCGCGGCTCGCACCAGTCGCCGATCTCGGCCGCATTGCGCTTGGTATTGGAGGCCGCGAAACGGCAGCCGGCATTGCCGGTGCAGGCGATCAGGCCGGCGCGGATATGCGAGGCATGGACCGCGAGTCCGATCTGCTTGATCGCGGCAATGGCGAGCTCGACATTCTCGTCGCGCACGCCCGATATCAGCAGGTTCTGCCACACGGTCAGGCGGATCTCGCCGTCGCCGAGGTCGCGCGCGACCTTGGCGAGGCCCCGCATCTGGTCGCAGGTCATCTTGCCGAGTGTCAGCGACACGCCGATCCAGTTCAGGCCGTCCTGCTTCTGCTTGTGCACGCCGATATGCGCCATGCGGTTCGACGCGGGCCGTGGGGCAAACGCCTCTTCCGGCACGCGCGTTAACGGCGTCTTCAGCCGCTCTTCGACCAGCTTGAGGAAGCCGTCATGGCCCATCGCGTCGAGCACATATTTCAGCCGCGCCTTGTTGCGGTTGGTGCGATCGCCATGATCGATGAACACGCGCACGATGGCATCAGCGACGGCGGTCGCCTGCTCCGGCTTGACGATGATGCCGGAGTATTTTGCAAAGTCCTTGTGGCCGGTGATACCGCCGAGTCCGAGGCGGAACCAGATTCCGGGCTCGACGCCGAACCCGTCCTTCACCTCATACGCGGTGAAGGCGATGTCGTTGGTTTCTTCCAGCACCGCGATCTTGCCGGCGCCGTCGAAGGCGACGTTGAACTTGCGCGGCAGACCGTAGAGCGAGCGCTCGTTGAGGATGTGGTAGTGCCACTCGCGCGCATAGGGGCGCGTGTCGATCAGCTCCTGCGGGTCGATGCCGGCCGTCGGCGTTCCCGTGACGTTGCGGATGTTGTCGGCGCCGGAGCCGCGCGAGCACAGGCCGAGGTCCTGGATGCCCTCGATCAGCAGAACAGCGTTCTTCGGCGGGATCTCGCGCAGCTGGAGATTGGATCGCGTCGTGGCGTGGCTGTAGGGACCGCAGAGCTCATCGGCGAGATCGGCGAGGCCCGACAGCTGCCAGTGCTTCATGATGCCGTTGGGAATACGCAGCCGGCACATGTAGGAATCCTGCGTCGGCGCGACGTAGAAGATGCCGTAATAGCGCCAGCGGAAATTGTCCGCAGGGCTCGGCGGCGCGTTGTCGGCCGCCTGCTGGCGCAGCCGCGGATAGGCATCGAAGGGATGCTCGTCGCGCTTGAATTTCTCCTGGTCGGCAAGCTTCTTGCCCGACGCGATGACCTTGTCCTGCGCCTTGATGTGCACGGCATCGGGACCCACAGGCTCGGCATTCGCCTTGCCGCCGCCGCCAAAACCGCGACCGACCTTGCTGATCTGCAGACCGGTCGTGAAACCTTCGAGATAGCGTTTCTGCTCGTCGGTAAAGTCGACTGAGAGCGTATCGATTTTCATGGTCGGTAACGAAGCTCCTGCGGCCACCTGGGTGGATCGACGGAATGAAGAACGATCCGCGAGGAACTCAGCTGGCCCCAAAGCCTGCTTCGCCACCCAACGGTCCAATCAGCTTCGTTGCTGTGGGACTTGGCTCAGCAGGCACCTGCGACAAGCTGGCCGCACTGCAACATACAAGTTGCGTGCCAGCTGCGATGATCTGAAAGTCGATGTATTTTCAGTGGATTACGGAGGCTTCCGCAAACTTCCGGGCGGAAACTCTCACGAAATTCGGGCAGCCAGCTCAAAATTTAGCCGCTGGACCCGCGCGCCCAAAAATAATGCAGGCCGAATCAGGGCCTCCAGCGCCCGACCTCGAAGGCCTCCAGATGCCCCCGAATGTTGTCGGGATCAAAGGTGGGGCCGGCGAACGCGCCGAACGCCGCCGGAGCTTCGCTGGGCGGCTGCTGGCCGAGGGCGGCGTCGTAGAGATCCGGCCTGAACACGGCCATGGCGGTCCTGACGCCATCGGGGGTCAGCGCGGTCTGCCCCCACCGCACCATCTGGGCATAGAGCCAGGCGGCCTGGACCGGATCGGGGCGCCCTGCCCCTTCGCGCCCGACCAGCAGGTAGCGGGCGCTTTCGCGGAAGGTGCCGTCGGGCGAGATCTTCAGGCGTCCGGTGAGCGTGCGCTTGATGACCTCGGCATCGACGCCGATCCGCTCGGGCTGCGCCAGAAGCTGCGCCGCTTCGGTCAGGTTCGCGGGATCCTCGATGAACGCGGCGCCCTTCACCGCCGCGCGCACCAGGCTCGCGACCACATCCGGATTCTTGTCGGCCCAGACCTGGCGAACTGCCAGCACCTTCTCGGCGGCGCGCACCAGGATGTCGGACACGAAATGCAGGATGTGGCCGATGCCGAGGTCGACCGCGACCGAATTCCAGGGCGCGCCGACGCAGAACGCATCGACATGGCCGCTCTTGAGGCTGTCCACCATATAGGGCGGCGGCAGCACCACGAGCCGCACATCCTCGTCTGGATCGACGCCGGCGGCCGCCATCCAGAACCGCAATTGGTAATTGTGGGTCGAGAACGGGAAGGTCATGCCGAAGGTCAACGGCTCGGCACCGGCCTTGCGGCGTTTGGCGACCACCTTCGCCAGCGCTTTCGCCGTGACGAGCGGATCGAAACGGTCGCCCTCGATCTCCTCCATCAGCGCCGCATGAAGCGCCGGCGAGACCGTGATCGCATTGCCGTTGATACCGAGATTGAAGGGCGCGGCGATCGGAACCTTGACGTGGCCGAGCCCGAGCGAGGACGCGATCGCCACAGGCGCCAGCAGATGCGCGGCGTCGAACAGGCCGATATTGAGCTTGTCGCGGACGTTGGACCAGGACACCTCGCGCACCAGCGTGACGTCGAGCCCCTCGGCGGCGGCGAAGCCCTTGTCGACGGCGACGATCAGGGCCGCGGCATCGACCAGCGGGATGAACCCGATGCGGAGGGGAGCGGTCATTTCAGCATCTCCGACGCGGTGATGATCGACTGGGCGATCTCACCGATTTTCTTCTTCTCGCGCATCGCGGTGGAGCGCAGCAGCACGTAGGCCTCGTCCTCGTTGAGGCCTTTCACCTTCATCAGGATGCCCTTGGCCTTCTCGATGACCTTGCGGTCCTCGAGCTGCGACTTGGTGCGCTCCAGCTCCTCCTGGAGTTTTGCAAAGGCATTGAAGCGGGACACGCAGAGATCGAGGATCGGCTTGATGCGCTCCTTCTTCAATCCATCGACGATGTAGGCGGACACCCCCGCCTCCACCGAGGCCTGGATCGAGGCGGAATCGCTCTGGTCGACGAACATCGCGATCGGCCGCCGCACGGCGCGGCTGACCTGGAACATCGCTTCCAGCACGTCGCGGCTGGGGTTTTCCAGATCGATCAGGATGATATCAGGGTCGACCGCATAAATACGGGCCAGCAGGCTCTGCATTTCGCTGATATGGACGAGCTGGGTGAACCCGGCCTCCCGCAGTCCCTCCTGGAGGATTGCGGCCCGGATCGGGCTCTCGTCGACAATCACGATTTTAGGCGACTGTTCGGCGCTCATTGCTCACTCACCACCGGCGAGTCATCCATAGCATGCCGGAGGGCGATGCAAAGGGTTGTAATTATGGGCAATTGGGACTAGCTCAGGCCTGTCAATCAGGCAGATTTGGATATGGATCAGACGGCTGCGCCCAAGGTCAGCTTCGTGTCGCTCGGGTGTCCCAAGGCATTGGTAGATTCCGAGCGCATCATCACGCGCCTGCGCGCCGAGGGCTATGAGCTTGCCCGCAAGCATGACGGGGCCGACATCGTCATCGTCAACACCTGCGGCTTCCTCGACAGCGCCAAGCAGGAGTCACTCTCGGCGATCGGCGAGGCCATGGCCGAGAACGGCAAGGTGATCGTAACAGGCTGCATGGGCGCCGAACCGGAAGCGATCGAGCAGGCCTATCCCGGCGTGCTCTCGATCTCCGGCCCGCAGCAATATGAGAGCGTGCTCGACGCCGTCCACCGCGCGCTACCGCCCGCCCACAATCCGCATCTCGACCTGGTGCCGCCGCAGGGCATCAAGCTGACGCCGCGGCACTACGCTTACTTGAAGATCTCCGAGGGCTGCAACAACCGCTGCACCTTCTGCATCATCCCCAAGCTGCGCGGCGATCTGGTCTCGCGCCCGGCCAATGACGTCCTGCGCGAGGCCGAACGCCTGGTCGGCGCCGGTGTGAAAGAGCTGCTGGTGATCTCGCAGGACTCCTCGGCCTACGGCGTCGATCTCAAATACGCCGAGAGCCCCTGGAAGGATCGCCAGGTCCGCGCCAGATTCCTCGACCTTGCGCGCGAGCTCGGCGAGCTCGGCGCCTGGGTCCGGCTGCAATATGTCTACCCTTACCCGCATGTCGACGAGGTCATCGCACTGATGAACGAGGGCAAGGTGTTGCCCTATCTCGACATCCCGTTCCAGCACGCGAGCCCCGAGGTGCTGAAGGCGATGAAGCGCCCGGCCGCACAGGACAAGACTCTGGCGCGCATCAAGCGCTGGCGCGAGGAATGCCCTGATCTTGCTCTGCGCTCGACCTTCATCGTCGGCTTCCCCGGCGAGACCGATGCCGATTTCCAATATCTGCTCGACTGGCTGGATGAAGCCGAGATCGATCGCCTCGGCTGCTTCAAATACGAGCCGGTTGCCGGCGCCACGGCGAACGCAATCGAGAATCCGGTGCCGGAGGAGATCAAGCAGGAGCGCTACAACGCGCTGATGGCCCGCCAGCAGAAGATCTCGGCGCGCAGGCTGAAGCGCAAGGTCGGCACGCGCCAGCAGATCATCATCGACGAGGTCGGACCGACCGTGGCCAAGGGCCGCTCCAAGGCCGATGCGCCGGAGATCGACGGCGCGGTGTATCTGACCAGCCGCCGGCCGTTGCGCGTCGGCGAGATCGTCACCGCGAAAATCGAGCGTGCGGATCAGTACGATCTGCACGGCAGCGTCGCGGGATTCTGACTTCCTCCGTCATTGCGAGCGCAGCGAAGCAATCCAGACTGCCGCTGCGGAAAGATTCTGGATTACTTCGCTCACGACAATCGGGCCGCATAGCGATTTCCGTTCCATCACCGTCATCCTGAGGTGCTTGCTCTGCGGCGCGATCGCGCCGTAGAGCAAGCCTCGAAGGACGACGGCCCGGCTGCATCCAGGCCACTCATCCTTCGAGGCTCCGCTCGCGATGCGTTTGCATCGCAAGCCTCGCACCTCAGGATGACGGGTCCTCTATTGCCTTTGCCGCTCGCGCAATGACGCCGTGGAGGCAATCACGCCAGCCATTTCGGCACCCAGCGCTCCGGCCTTGGCGCACGGGCAAGATCGGCTTTCGCCTCGGACAGCAGCGCCGGCTCGCCGCCGATGGTCGGCCGCACATCGTATTCGAAATTCGGCATGACACGGCCGTCGGCGTAGAGGCCGAATTTCATCGCATACCAAAGTCCGAGCTCTGGCTGGGCTTTCAGCATGTCCTCGCGCAGATCGCGCAGCAACGATTCGACCGAGGCAGCCTCCTCGAACGGCTGCGGGCCACGCGACAGCACGCGAGCCTCGTACTGCTTGCCTGATATCGCGACTTGGAAATGCGTCTTGTCCCAGGCATTTTTGCCCTTCGGCAGATGCGCAGCCAGGCGCCAGCCGAGCTCGGCCATCAGGCGGTGATTGGCCCAATAGTCCTCGCGGTCCCGGCTCCACTTTTCCATGAAGCCGCGAAAATCCGGAATCTCCGCTGCGCCGTCATCGCACGCCGCCTTGTCGCCGGCCGGCTGTCCGGCGAGCCATCGCGCCAGCTCGACCGTCTGGCACTCGACCTCGTCATGCGGCTTGAGATCGCTCCACGCCTTGCCGAATTGCTGTGACGTGAGTTTTGCCAGCAAGGCATCAAGGCTTGGCGCCAGCAGCTCATGGTCGCCTTCGGAGCCCAGCCCCACGATCGGCGGATTGTCGCGATCCAGACCCGCGCCATACCAGCCGCCGACGGCCGAGCCGTCGGGCAGCCGCATGAACAGCGAGAACCTGTCGCGCAACGGACTGCCGTCGAAGATCGGCGCCTGATCGGAGAACTGGCCTTGCAGGGAGAAGCAGCCGACGCTGCCCCACGGTCGCCCCTTCAGCCAATCGGCAAAGTCGACCAGAAGGGATGGTGCCTCGATGCCCGGCGGAAACGCGCCGCGAATGCTGTCGAGGTCGATCGGGTAAGGCGTCTCGGACAAGGTTCAAAACTATCTGTTGGTCCCGCCCCTCTTGGTCTGTCCCGGACGAGATCCGGTTCGAGCCAATTTTCGCGCGTCGATCACAAACGCGCTAGAGGCATGAAAGTTTCCGTCGAAAAGCGCGTTGAGATTCGCTCCCGATGGGTACGCTGAAGTTATCACAATTCTCTCGCGCATCATCGTCGCGTGCGACGGCATGGGCAGGCAATGTGACACTATATTGCATTCACGCAGGGGTCACGGACTCGTCCTAACTCTCGCTCGCTTTTCAACGCGAGCGAGGAACGAGGATGAGCCACCTCTCGGATATGCTGCGCACGCAGCGCTTCGACGATTACCGCTTCTACCACCAGAGCACCGTGAACCAGACGCTGCACCTGTTCAGTGCCGTGATCTTCCTCGGCTGCTATGCGCTGCTGTTCAAGGACCCGGCGCTTGCCGGCATCGTCGGCTGGCTCGCGATGCTGACGCGGCAGACCGGGCACTTCTTCTTCGAGCCGAACGGCTACGACGCGGTCAACGACGTCAGCAACGACTACAAGGAAGCGGTCAAGGTCGGCTACAACCAGACCCGCAAGATCGTTTTGCTGCTGGTCTGGGGCAGCGCGCCGATCGCACTGTACGCCTATCCCACACTGTTCGGACTGTTCGATCTTCCCACCGACCGCTTCGATTTCGTCCGCCATGTCGGCGCGCTCTGGCTCGCGATCGGCATCGGCGGCGCCCTTGCGCGCATGCTCCAGCTGTTCGTCACGCGCGACGTCACCACCGGGCTGGTGTGGGCGTTCAAGGTGCTGACCGATCCCTTCCACAACATCGCGCTGTACTGGAAATCGCCGCTCAAGCTGCTGCGCGGCGAGCTCATCGACAGCGCGATTGCCGATGCGGACTGGGGCGACGAAGATGCCGAGGGAGCCGCGCATCTGACCTGACCGATGCACGCCGGGCGGGTGTTTCGCAAAACGCCCGCTTGACAAGCCCTGCCATTGGCATGTATTGCCGCGCCCCATGATCAACGCTCGGACCCATCAGCGCACCGAAATGCTCCGTCGTCGCTTCCGCGACGATGAGAGGGTGCGCCATGTCCGACGACGCCGCTGAAGCACTGAATTCAGCGAAGTTTTCGAGAAAGGCCGCACCCGCAAGGTGCGGCCTTTCTGCTTTTCGCACCCCCGCTTCCACCCGCCCCCAGAGGAGTTCGACATGACCACCGCCACGCATCCGTATGACGCGCTGATGGACATCACCGCACGGCCCAAGGCTGTGTTCGTCCGCGGCGCCGGCTCCTACCTCTGGGACGACAGCCGCAAGCGTTATCTCGATTTCGTGCAGGGCTGGGCCGTGAACTGCCTCGGCCATTCGCCGCCGGCGATCGCCGATGCGCTCACCGCACAGGCCAAGCGGCTGCTGAATCCGAGCCCCGCCTTCTACAACGCGCCGAGCCTCAACCTCGCCAAGGCGCTGGTCGACAACAGTGCCTTCGACCAGGTGTTCTTCACCAATTCCGGCGCGGAAGCCAACGAGGGCGCGATCAAGCTCGCGCGCAAATATGGTAGCCTGCACAAAGGCGGCGCGTTCGAGATCATCAGCTTCGAGGGCGGCTTCCACGGCCGCACGCTGGCGACGATGTCGGCCTCGGGCAAGAAGGCGTTCGAGCCGCTGTTCGAGCCGAAGGTCGCCGGATTCAAGAAGGCGAAGCTGAACGACATCGCCTCGGTCGAAAGCCTGATCAACGCCAACACCGTCGCGGTGATGCTCGAGCCGATCCAGGGTGAATCGGGCGTGTGGCCGGCGACCGATCAGTTCCTGCAGCAGCTGCGCGCGCTGACCGAGGCGCACGGCCTGCTGCTGATCTTCGACGAGATCCAGACCGGCATGGGCCGGACCGGCAAGCTGTTCCACTACGAGCACACCGGCATCGCGCCCGACATCATGACGCTCGGCAAGGGCATCGGCGGCGGTGTCCCGCTAGCCGCCCTGCTCGCAACCGAACGCGCCTCCTGCTTCGAGCACGGCGACCAGGGCGGCACGTTCAACGGCAACCCGATCATGTGCGCCGCGGGGCTCGCGGTGATGGAAAAGGTCAGCCAGCCCGACTTCCTGAAGGCGGTCACCGAGACGGGCCTGCTGCTCGAAAGCGAGTTGCAGAAGGTCTCGGCCCGGCACGGCCTCGGCGGCGTGCGCGGCCGCGGCCTGCTGCTCGCGCTCGACCTCAAGCTGCCGATCGCGCCCGGGATCGTCGCACAGGCGTTCGAGGCCGGTGTGCTCCTCAACGCGCCGCAGATCGACACGCTGCGCTTCATGCCGGCGCTGAACGTCACGCGGGCGGAGATCACCGAGATGGTCGATTGCCTGGACGGGATATTGACGAAAGCGGGAGCGGCCCGGCGCGTGGCTTGATGCCGGTCTCGTGCCCCGGACGCAGCGCAGCGCCCCTTCGGCGGTGCGCTGCAGAGCCGGGGCCCATCCCTCCGCACCGGGTGCCGCTTCTGGGTTCCGGCTCTGCGCCGCAACGCTTGCGCGTTGCAGCTTGTCCGGGACACGCGAGCTACGGCTTCAGGATCGACGCGCCAGTGGTCTTGCGGCTTTCGAGATCGATATGCGCCTTGGCGGCGTCCTTCAGCGCGTAGGCGTGGTTGATCGGCACGTGCAGCTTGCCGTTGATGACGGCGGAAAACAGCGTGTCGGCGCCTTCCAGCAGTTCCTTGCGCGTGCCGACATAGTCGTTGAGCTTCGGCCGCGTCGCGAACAGCGAGCCGTGATTGTTGAGCTCGGCGATCGAGAACGGCGGCACCGGCCCCGAGGCATTGCCGAACGAGACGAACATGCCGCGCGGCTTGAGGCACGACAACGAGCCCGGGAAGGTCGCCTTGCCGACGCCGTCATAGACGACGTCGCAGCCCTCGTTGCGGCTGATCTGTTTGACGCGCGCGACGAAATCTTCTTCATTGTACAGGATGACGTGGTCGCAGCCATTGGCCTCCGCAAGCTCGGCCTTCTCGCGCGATCCGACCGTGCCGATGACATGCGCCCCGAGCGCCCTCGCCCATTGGCAGGCCAAGAGCCCGATGCCGCCGGCGGCGGCGTGGATCAGCACGCGGTGATGCGGCTCGACCTTGAAGGTCTTGTGCAGCAGATACCAGACGGTCAGCCCCTTCAGCATCAGCACGGCGCCCTGCTCGTAGGTGATGTGATCGGGCAGCTTGACCAGCTTCTCCCAGGGAATGTTGCGCTCGCCGGTATAGGCACCGAGATTGTGGTAGTAGGCGACGCGGTCGCCGGGATGGAAATTGGTCACGCCCGGTCCGACGGCGATGACCTCGCCCGAAGCCTCGTTGCCGGCGATGAAGGGCAGCCCCGGCGCCTTGTAGAGACCGGTGCGATAATAGACGTCGATGAAGTTCAGGCCGACCGCATGCTGGCGGATGCGCACTTCGCCGGGTCCAGGCGCCGGCACGTCGACGCTCTCATAGACCAGGGCTTCGGGGCCCCCAACCTTGTGTACACGGACGGCTTTGGTCATTACCTGACCTCCTCTCGGTCTTGTCACGGACGAGCGAAAGACATCGCGCTCGCCTTGTCAACTCGACGCCTGCAGGAACGGATCGGACGCGACTATCTGCCGGCTTGCCTGCGGTTGCGCTTTGCCAGCACGTTGAAGAACTCGACCGCCGCCGAGAACGCAATCGCGAAATAGACGTAGCCGCGCGGGATGTGGAATTGGAATCCGTCCGCAACCAGGGCGACGCCGATCAGCACCAGGAATGCCAGCGCGAGCATCTTGGTGGTGGGATGCTCCGCGACGAATCGCGACACCGGCCCCGACGAAATGTACATGATCAGGCAGGCGATCACGACGGCCGCGATCATGATCTCGATGTCCTGCGCCATGCCGATCGCAGTGATGATCGAGTCCAGCGAGAACACGATGTCGATGACGATGATCTGGACGATCACCCAGAAGAAGGCGCGGCCGCCGGATTCACGCTCGCCCTCCCCGTCATCGGCCTCGACCTCGGCGTGGATCTCGTGCGTCGCCTTCGCGATCAGGAACAGGCCGCCGCCGATCAGGATGAGGTCGCGCCAGGAGAAGTCGTAACCGGCAAACGAGACCACCGGTGCGGTCAGGCCGATCAGCCAGACCAGCACGCTGAGCAGGATGATGCGGAACACCAGCGCCAGCGCGAGCCCGATCTGACGAGCCTGGTGCGCCTGCTTCCCGGGGATGCGCGAGACGATCACCGACAGGAAGATGACGTTGTCGATGCCGAGCACGATCTCGAGCGCGGTCAAGGTGAGCAGCGCGGCCCAGGCTTCCGGGCTGGTGAGCAGATGCATCATGCCAAGGATCTTGCCAGGCGGATCATGGCGTCGCTGAAGCTGATCCACAGTGCGATGGCGCAGAGCGCGACGGTCACGCCGGTGCCGACGCGAAAATCCATCTCCAGCGTGTAGAGGCCGAGCACCGCCCAGACCGCGATCAGCGACATCGTCAGCCAGCGCAGCCGCACGACGCGGACCGGATGCAGCACATGGAATGGCACGAAGGTCAGCACCACCAGCGCCGCCACCAGCAGCGTCGACCACAGCGGCGGCCAGTGCAGCAGGAACAGGTAGAACGCCGCCGCATTCCACAATGCCGGAAAGCCGCGAAAATGGTTGTCGTCCGCCTTCATGCGCAGATCGGCGAAATATAGTGCGCTGGTGACGATGATGGCGATGCCGAGCAGCGGCGCCGCCACCGGCAGCAGCAGGCCGCTCGCCACGATCGCATAGGCAGGTACGAACACATAGGTGACGAAATCGACCACGAGATCGAGCACGTCGCCCGACCAGTTCGGCTGTACGTCCTTGACCTTCAGCAGCCGCGCGATCGGACCGTCGACGGCGTCGATGATCAGGGCTACGCCCAGCCACTGAAACATGCTCGCCCAATGCTCGCGCACGGCCTCCAGCATCGCCAGCAGCGCGATGGCCGCACCGAAGGCGGTGAAGATGTGCACCGAAAAGGCCGCAGCGCGGATCGCCGGTCTCGGTTTCAGGGAATCCTGCTGAATATCCATGGCTTCTGCTATCAGAATGGGGCCGGTTTGCACATAAGCCATTGCGGCGCTCCGTCGCACAATCGGCCCCAAAATCAAGGAAAAACAGCCGGGCTTGAATTTGCCGCAGAGCGTGTCAAATGTCGTTCCCATGACAGAGGCATCGACACTCTTCGACGCGGCCGTGATCGGCGGCGGACCGGCGGGACTCGCGGCGGCGATCGCGCTGACGCAGGCGGGCGCGCGCACCGCGCTGGTGGCCCGGCGTGTGCCGTATTCCGACAACCGCACCACCGCGCTGCTGGGTGCCTCCGTCGATCTGCTGGAGAGCCTCGATGTCTGGCCGCGCTGCAAGGACAAGGCGGCCGCGCTCGAGGTCATGCGGCTGGTCGACGATACCGGCCGGCTGTTCCGCAGTCCCGAGGTCCGGTTCTCCTGTCACGAGATCGCGCGCGACGCCTTCGGCTACAACATCGATAACCGCTCGCTGATGCTGGCGCTGGAAGAGCGCGCCGCCGAATTGCCCGGCCTCGTGCGCTTCGACGACGAGGCCGAGAGCATCGTCATCGGCGCCGACGATGTCGCCATCCGCACCGCCTCCGCGCAATTTCTCTCGGCCCGGCTCGTGGTCGGCGCCGACGGACGGCACTCGCTGTGCCGGGAGGCCGCCGGCATCGAGGTGACGCGGCGCGACCTGACGCAGACCGCGCTGACCTTCAACGTCGGCCACGCACGTCCGCATCGCAATGTCTCGACCGAGTTCCACACGCCGCATGGTCCCTGCGTGTTCGTGCCCCTGCCCGGCGACCGCTCCAGCGTGGTCTGGGTCTCGGCGCCCGCGGAGGCCGAGCGGCTTCGCGGCTTGAGCGACGCGGAGCTCTCCGCCGCGATCGAAAAGCAGTCGCATTCCATCCTGGGACGCATGACGGTCGAGCCCGGACGCAACCTGTTTCCGCTGGCGATCGAGCGCCCAAAGTCCTTCGGCCGCGACCGCATCGCGCTGGTCGGTGAGGCCGCCCATGTGGTTCCGCCGATCGGCGCCCAGGGCCTCAATCTCGGCCTGCGCGATGCCGCCGACATCGCCAGGCTCGCGGGCGAAGCGCTCGCGGCGGGACAGGACCCCGGTTCGGACGAGGTGCTCAAGCGTTACGACCGCGCGCGGCGCCCGGATATCCTGAGCCGCACCTTCGCGATCGATATCGCCAACCGCTCCCTGCTCAACGACTTCCTGCCGCTGCAGCCGGTCCGCGCGGTCGGCATGCACCTGCTCGGTGCCATCGGCCCGCTCCGGCGCTTCGCCATGCGCGAGGGTCTGACGCCGACGTGGCGACGCTAGCTGGCGACGCTAGCTAGCTAGCTAGCGCGCATCAGGGGAACGCCAGCCGGCCGGTCTGCAGCAGCCACATCACGCTGGTCAGCGTGACCACCGATGCAAACGTCCCGAGCAGCACGGCAACGGAGGCGGATTCGATCCAGGCGTCGTTCTGCCGGGCGATCACGAACACGTTCAGCGCCGGCGGCAGCGAGGCCATCAGCACGGCGGTCGCAGCCCAAGGCTGCGCGAACGGACCGAACGCCAGCATCAGCCCGAACGCGGCAAGCGGGTGAAACAGCAGCTTGATTGCGATCACGCCCGGCACCTCCCACGGCACCCGGTCGAACGGGCGCAGCGCCACCGTCACGCCAAGCACGAACAGCGCGGTCGGCGCCGCCGCGTTCTGGAGGAAGGTGATGGTGCGATCGAGCGCCACCGGCATCTCGATATGCAGCGATGCGAAGGCCACGCCGAAGCAGGCCGACATGATCAGCGGGTTGAGCACGATCTGCTTCAGCACGACGCCGAAGGCATGCACGATCGAGGGATGATCGCGGTCGGAGAGCTCGATCAGCAGCGGCACGATCGTGAACAGGAAGATGCTGTCGCAGCAGAAGATCAACGCGGTCGGCGCCGATGCCTTGGTTCCGAGCACCGCGAGCGCGAGCCCCGGCCCCATATAGCCGATATTGCCGTAGCCGCCGGAGAGCCCGGCGAGCGTCGCCTCACGCAGCGTCAGACGGCCAAAAACCTTCCCCACGACCAGCGCCAGGGTAAACGCGGCAACCGTCGACAGCGTGGTCGCGACGAGGAACGGCGGGTTGTTCAATTCCGAGAACGGCGTCTTCGACATGATCGCAAACAGCAGCGCCGGCAGCGACACGTAGAGCAGAAAGAAGTTCATCCAGGCGAGGCCTGATTCCGGCAGGGATTTGACCTTGCCGCAGGCAAAACCGACAAAGATCAAGCCGAAATAAGGTAGAGCAAGATTGAGGATATCGGCCATTGATGAAGTGTTTTCTGAAGACCTTGGGGCTATCTGCCCGGCAACCGCGGGTTAATTCCAGACAAGGGCACTAGCATCGGCCACAATCCTGGTCTATCGACGGGAAATGATTAAAGCGCGGACCGCGAAATTCCAGATCGGACAGGTCGTTCGCCACCGGATCTTCTCGTTCCGGGGGGTGATTTTCGACATCGATCCGGAGTTCAACAACACCGAGGAGTGGTGGCTGTCGATCCCCGAGGAGGTGCGGCCCCACAAGGACCAGCCGTTCTACCACCTGCTCGCGGAGAACGCGGAATCGGAATACGTCGCTTACGTCTCCGAGCAGAACCTGCTGCCGGACGATTCCGGCGAGCCGATCCGGCATTCCCAGGTCGCCGAGATCTTCATCAAGGACAAGGCCGGCGGCTATCGCCAGCGCAATCCGTCGCTGAATTGAGTTTCGCCCGATCCGATGGATCAGCAAAAAAGGCGCTCGAACCGAGCGCCTTTTTCATGTCTGGACCTGAACTTCCCGATTACTTCTGACCGGCCGGAGCCGCGCCGGGCGCACCGCCGCCCTGCTCGAGCTTCTTGCGCTGCTCGTCGGCCTTCTTCTGAAGCTCTTCCTGGAGCTTCTTCTGGGTTTCCTCGAACACCTTCGGATCGGTCGGCGGGCCGTCATAGGCCTTCTGGAATTCGCCGGCGAGCGGCAGCGGCAGGGTCAGGGGCGCGCCGTTGGCATTGATTGCCTGGACAACGAGATTCTGGCCCTTCTTCATGCTGTTGATGAATTCGGGCGTGGCCTCGTAATCCGACATGCAGCCGTTCTGGAAGCAGATCACATACGGGCTCTGCAGCGGTGCGTTGTTGTCCACGATGATGCGGGTGCCGTGCACGAGCTGCATACCGAGCGGCAGCGTCACGCGCAGGATCTTCTTGGGCTCGCCTTCCGGCTCGATGATGACCGCCGCGATGACCGGCTGGCCGGACTCGATGCGGCCGTCCTTGCCGGTGAAGCAGACCTGCTTGGCGTTGGCGTCCTGGCCCTTGAGACAGAACTTGGTCCAGGGGGCGTAGATCAGCTGGATCTGCTGATCGGCCGGCTGGGCCGCGCCTTGCTGCGCCGGAGCACCTGCAGCGGGAGCCTGAGCGGGCGCCTGGGCCGCCGGCGCGGGAGCCTTGGGGGCAGCCTTCGGGGCGGCTTTGGGGGCAGCCTTGGGCGCGGCGGGCGCGCCCGGAGCCGGGGTCTGGGCCTCGGCGGCAAACGGAACAGCCAACGCCGTCGCCGTCAACAAGGCGAGAAGTCGCCCGCGCGGCCGGACGGACGCGGCCAAGTAACGGAAATTCATTGCGGAAAACCCTTTCTGAACGGGAAGTGCCCGAACCGCTCCGAAGCGCCGAACCTGGCCGCCTTGGGCGCGGCTCTCTCCCCGTCAATTGAGGCGGATAAGTGACGGGCTCGACGCTCTTGCGCGATTGCCCGCCTTCTTAGCGTGGCCGACGGAAAGATCAATGCCGACAACCATTTTTGACTGCATCCAGACCTGCTCCCGGTGAAATTCCCTGTGATAGGATTCAAGCCCCGCCGGTCCTCGAATCAACGTGTGCCTATGTTCATGTTCCAGCGCCTTTTCGAGGGCTCCGGCGTCCGTCTCTGCGCGTTCGCACTGGCGGTCGCGTTGTCGGCGAGTACGGCACGGGCCGAGGAAGCCCATGCCATCGCCATGCACGGCAAGCCGGCGATGCCCGCCGACTTCACCCACATGCCCTATACCAATCCCGACGCCCCCAAGGGCGACCGGTTGACCTGGGGCATTCTCGGCACCTTCGACAGCCTCAATCCCCTCATCGTCAAGGGATTGGCGGTGCAACAGACGCGAAACTACGTGGTCGAGAGCCTGCTCGCACGCGGCCAGGACGAGGCCTTCACGCTCTACGGCCTGCTCGCCAAAACCGTCGAGACCGACGACGAGCGGAGCTATGTCACCTTCCGCCTCGATCCCCGCGCCCGCTTCTCCGACGGCAAGCCGGTGCGTGCCGAAGACGTGCTGTTCTCCTGGCAGCTGCTGCGCGATCACGGCAGGCCGAACCACCGGCAATATTACGCCAAGGTCGCCAAGGCCGAGGCGCCCGATGCCCTCACCGTCCGCTTCGACCTCACCGGGGCCAACGACCGCGAGCTGCCGCTGATCCTTGGCCTGATGCCGATCCTGCCGAAGCATGCCGTCGATGTCGCGACCTTCGAGGAGACGACGCTGGCGGCCCCGATCGGCTCAGGCCCCTATCGCGTCACGGCGGTGAGGCCCGGCGCCAGCGTGACCCTGACCCGCAATCCCGATTATTGGGGGCGCGATTTGCCGATCAATCGCGGCCTCTACAATTTCGACGAGATCAGGCTCGACTATTTTCGCGAGGCGAACGGCCAGTTCGAAGCCTTCAAGCGCGGCCTCTATGATTTCCGCGTCGAGCACGAGCCGCTGCGCTGGCACGACGGCTATGATTTTCCGGCCGCGAAAAGCGGCGAGGTGATCCGCGACACCATCAGGCCGGGCGTCCCGCAACCGTCCGAATTCCTGGTGTTCAACACGCGCCGTCCTGTATTCGCCGACATCCGCGTGCGCCAGGCGCTGACGCTGCTGTTCGATTTCGAGCTGGTCAACCGCAACTACTTCTTCGGGCTTTATGCGCGCGTCGCCGGCTATTTTGCCGGCTCGGACCTCTCGGCCTATGGCCGGCCCGCCGATGGGCGCGAGCGCGAGCTGCTGAAGCCCTTCTCCGCGCAGATCCCGCCCGACATCATGGACGGAAGCTACCGCCTGCCCGTCACTGACGGCTCGGGACGCGACCGCACCACGCTGCGCGCCGCGCTCAAGCTCTTATCCGAGGCCGGCTACGAGCTCGACGGCACGGTGCTGCGCAACCTCGCCACCAAGGCGCCCTTCACCTTCGAGATGCTGGTCACGACCCGCGACCAGGAACGCATCGCGCTCGCGTTCCAGCGCGACCTCAGGCGCGCCGGAATCGAGCCGAGCGTGCGGACGGTCGATCCCGTGCAGTTCGACCAACGCCGGCTCAGTTATGAATTCGACATGATCCAGAATCGCTGGGACCAGTCGCTGTCTCCCGGCAACGAGCAGTATTTCTATTGGGGCAGCGCGGCCGCGGACAATCCGGGCACCCGCAACTACATGGGCGCCAGAGACCCGGCGGTCGATGCCATGATCGGTGCCTTGCTGGAGGCCCGTGATCATACGGACTTCGTCCCGGCGGTACGGGCGCTCGACCGCGCCTTGATCTCCGGTTTCTACACAATCCCCCTGTTTAACGTATCCGAGCAATGGATCGCGCGCTGGAATCGGATAGAACGACCAAAGGCCACCGCGCTGTCCGGCTACCTGCCGGAGACCTGGTGGTCGCAGCCGCAAGCGAAGTGACGCCGTGAACCAGCCAGCGCCAGCCGTATCGCCGACACTCGACACGCTGTTTCAGCGCACGCTGATGCGGCAGCCGCACGCGCCCGCTTTGCTCGACCCCCTCAACAAGGCCCGCATCACCGGCCATCAGCCGCGGCGGATGACCTATGCCGAGGCAGACACCGCCATCGAGGCGCTGTCGGCGCATTTCGTCGAATCGGGCCTGCCGGCCAATTCCGTCATCGCGATCCAGTTGCCGAATACGGTCGAGTTCGTGCTGACCGTGCTCGCCGCCCATCGCGCCGGGCTCGTCGTCGCCGTGCTGCCGCTGCTGTGGCGCCATGCGGAACTGACCGCGGCGCTCAACCGCACCGCGGCGCGCGCCATCGTCACCATGAGCAAGGTCGACGGCGTCAGCTATGCCGACCTCGCGATGCACGCCGCGGCCGAAGCCTTCTCGATTCGCTATGTCTGCGGCTTCGGCACCGACCTGCCCGAAGGCATGGCCTCGCTCGACGACGTGCTGGCCCGCCCGCCGGGCACAGCGCGCGCGGTGATCCAGGACGGCCGCAAGGCGGCGATGATCTCGTTCGACGTCACCGCGGAGGGTTTTCGCCCGGTGCCGCGGCCGCATTTCAGCCTGATCGCCGGTGGCCTTGCGATGTCGCTCGAAGCCGACATCAGGCAGGGCGCGACGGTGATGGCGGCGTTCACGCCGATGTCGTTCGCAGGCCTCGCCTCCTCGCTCGCGGTGTGGCTGCTGTGCGGCGGCGCGCTGGCGCTGCATCATCCGTTCGAGAACGACGTGCTGGAGCAGCAGATCAACGAGCATGAATGCGAGGTGCTGATCGCACCGGCGCAGCTCGCGCTGCGGCTCGGCGATTCCAACCTCGCGGAACGGCTGCCGAGCTTGCGCAACGTCATCGGCCTGTGGCGTGCGCCCGAGCAGGTGGCCACGAGCGAGGCCTGGACCTCGCCGCATGCGCCGCTGACCGACGTCTACCTGTTCGGCGAGGCCGGCCTGTTCGGCGCCCGCCGCGGTGAGGACGGCATGCCGGTGCCTGTCATGCCCGGCCCGCACGGCGCCCCGCGCGAGCAGTCGGGCTCCTCGATCGCCGGCGAGATCCTGCTGACGCCGAAGGGCACGCTCGGCCTGCGCGGCCCGATGGCGCCGATCGCGGCCTACGCCCCGCCGCAGCCGGCCGGCGACACCCTGATCGCGCAGCCGCCGCGCGACTATGTCGACACCGGCTATGCCGCGCGGATCGACCGCCCCAGCGGCGCGATCTGCATCACCGCGCCGCCCTCCGGCATCATGGCTGTCGGCGGCTACCGCTTCCTCTCCAACGACCTGCAGGAATGGGCGCGGCGGCTCGGCCAGGGCGCCCTGCTCACCGCGCTGCCGGACCGGCTCTCGGGTCACCGGCTGGCAGGCCGGGCCCAGGACAATGCCCGGGCCCGCGAAGCGCTCAGCGAACTTGGCCTTAACCCCCTGATGGTCGAGGCTTTTCGCGACCGCTCCGGGGCGATCTAGGCACAGTTTTGACTGCACCATTGACGCTGCATTAAGGCGGCCGGACTAGATTGCGCAGCATCTGTTGCGTGATCAGAGTGCGAGATGTCCCAGGCGGGCCCGATCCTGTTTGTGTCCGGTGCCGAACGGCCGGCCTTCCTTGCGGCGCTGGACGAGGCGCGCCTCTTTCCCGTGGTCGACAGCGACTGGGCCAGCGCGGCGCGCGCCGTCGAGCAGGTGCAGCCCGCCGTGGTTCTCGCGGCGATGTCCGGCGACCACGAGCCGCACTTGGCGGCGCTCGCGACCAAGATCGCGGACCAATCGCCTTACCTGCCCTTCGTGGCCCTCGATGCGGCGGGCACGCTGCCGCACAACGCCCTGCCCTTTTCGACTTCCTCGCGCAGCGGAAATTCCGACCGCCTGATCGCACGGCTCCGTGCCGCACTGCGCGTCCGCACCCTTCATGCCACCGTGATGCGCCGGCTGCCGGAGGCGAAGGTCGCTCTGCCCGAGGGCGATCCCGTGCGCGACGCCACCGTGCTCCTGATCGGGCGCGGTTCGGCTTATCCCGCGCTTTCCGTCGCACTCGGCGAGCGCGTCGGCGTGGTCGGCGCGCTCTCGATCGAGGCCGCCGCAAAGCATCTCAACACCCGCGAGATCGACGGCGTCGTGCTCGCCGAAGGTTTTACCGCGCGCGTCACCGATGCCTTCCTCACGGTGCTCGCCGAGGACACCCGCTTCCGCAACCTGCCCGTGGTGGTCACCGCGCACCAGCTCGCGCAGAGCTATGACCTGCCCAATCTCGAGCTGATCCCGGGCGAGCCGGCGAAGGTCGCCGCCAATGCGCTGCCGCTGATCCGCCAGCGCGCCATGGAAGGCCAGATGAGCCGCACCTTGCGCTCGATCGATGCCGGCGGCTGGCTCGATCCGCGCAGCGGCCTGCTCACGGTGGAAGCCTTCGCCCGCGATTTCGCCAAGGCGGTCGAGCAGACGCTCGCCCGCGGCGGCGGCCTCTCGGTCGCCCGCTTCGCCTTCGACCCCGGCAATTCACGCGCCCAGCTCGATGCCGCGCGCATCCTGAGCCGCCTGATGCGGCAGATGGATTTCGGCGCGGCGCAGAAGGACGGTTCGGTGATCGTGGTGTTCGCGGAGACCGATTTCCGGACAGCGCACATGATTGCCCGCCGCCTGTCAGCGGTGATGCGGCACACCTCGAACGGCAAGCACGAGATGCGCAGCGATCCGGTCGTCAGCGTCGACTCGCTGTCGCCGTCGGACACGGCAAGATCGCTGCTGGCGCGGCTGTCGGCCGACGCGTCACGGGCGGCGTCGTAGCTACAGCTTCGCAGTCCTAGGTTGGGCAAAGCCAAGCGTGCCCATCACATCCATCCGATAAAAATGGTTGGCACGGCGCAAGGGCGCCTTTGCCCCTACGAAGCTGCCGGCTCGATCGCTCAAGGCATCACGAGCTTGATCTGGCCGTCCTCAACGGCCCCCGTCGCGAGAGCGTCGCGCGCCATCTTCTCGACGGCCGGCCAGTTCGTCAGCAGGTATCTCTGCGCCTGCACTTTGGTGGGAAAACTGGTTTGCAGAATACAGCTCTGCCGCGCGTTCCCATTAGCGATCAAAAAGGATACCGCTTGGGGCCCCTCCCTGAGCTCTTGCTCAGTGGGCTTGGGAAGCTTGCGCATGCTGTTCCTTCTGGGGCTCAGCGAACCGGTACGGCGACCCCGGAAGCCAGATCGGCGGGAGCCGTCCCGGCCGCGATCTTCCTGACTCTCGACAGTTGCTCCGGCTCGAGGCCGGGCTGCGTATTGCGGACAGCCTCGGTCAGCATCAGGCGAAGCTCTGCCTTGCTCATCGGTGCTTGTCGCGTGGTCGACTTCTGCCAATTGCTCATGGAGTCTATATGGGTATCTTCACGCGAAATGCCAGCATTCGCATGCTTATTCGCAAAGAGGCGGCAGGCGTCGCAAAAAACCCGCGGCCGATGAACGGTCGCGGGTCAAGAGATCCGAAGCTCTGCCAGTACATCCGTGGTCAAAGCAACGTCATTTCGATTGCGGCGGCCTAGTCGGCCCGCAGATTCTCCGCAGCAGACTTGCCGGTGCGGCGATCTGCGACGATTTCGAAGGAAACCTTCTGCCCCTCGTTGAGGGTGCTCAGACCGGCGCGTTCAACGGCGCTGATATGAACGAAAACGTCCTGGCTTCCCTGGTCCGGCTGAATGAATCCGAAACCCTTTTGGCTGTTAAACCACTTCACAGTTCCCGTCGTCATGGGGGTCGTCCTTTGAGATAGATAAGCGTTTGACCGCGCTGAAAAGCGCGGTCCGTGTCGTCGAGATCTGGAGGGAGGGTCGTCAGTCAGGCGCGCTTGAAAGCGGCGAGGCCAAGTCGTTCGGCCGAAACTCGATGATCACAACATAGGGACTGTTCGACCATTCCGCAAGAGATCATTTCGTTGCCGGAATCGACGCCCCTCCGCATCGCTCTGGCTGCGTCGCCTCTCGCATCGAAATAAGCGATTACGCCGCCTTCTTGCTCTGCGCAAGTTGCGCGAGCTGCCGCATGATCTCGGTGGTGCCGGCGAGGCGTTCTTCCGGCGTCTCCCAGTCCTGCAGGAACACCACCTTCATGTCGGGCCGCACCTTGGCGGCCTGGCCGTAGCTGCGGATGAACGACACCAGGCGGTCGGGATGCGCAAAGGAATTGTCGCGGAAGGCGATGACGGCGCCCTTTGGGCCAGCGTCGATCTTCCCGACATTGGCCTGGCGGCAGAATGCCTTGATGGCGGCGACCTTGAACAGATAGCGCACCTCGTCCGGCAGCACGCCGAAGCGGTCGCGCATCTCGGCGCCGAAATTCTCGATCTCCTCCTCGCTGTCGAGATCGGCGAGCCGCCGATACAGCGACAGCCGCACCGAGAGATCGCCGACATAGTCCTCCGGAATCAGCACGGGCATGCCGATGGTAATCGACGGCGACCAGCGGTCCGCCGCGGGCTCGGAGACGCCGGCCTTGAGGTTGACGATCGCCTCCTCCAGCATCGACTGGTAAAGCTCGAAGCCGACCTCCTTGATGTGGCCGGACTGTTCCTCGCCGAGCAGATTGCCCGCGCCGCGGATGTCGAGGTCGTGCGAGGCGAGCTGGAAGCCTGCGCCCAGCGTCTCCAGCGATTGCAGCACGGTGAGCCGGCGTTCGGCCTGCGCCGTGATTTTCTGCTGCGCCGGCAGCGTGAACAGTGCGTAAGCCCGCAGCTTGGAACGGCCGACGCGGCCGCGGAGCTGATAGAGCTGGGCAAGGCCGAACATGTCGGCGCGGTGCACGATCAGCGTGTTGGCGTTGGGAATGTCGAGGCCGGACTCGACGATCGTCGTCGACAGCAGGATGTCGAACTTGCCGTCGTAGAACGCGGTCATGATGTCCTCGATCACGGCGGGCGGCATCTGGCCGTGCGCGACCGCGACCTTCATCTCAGGCACGTTCTTGTCGAGGAAGTCCTTGACCTCGGCGAGGTCGTCGATGCGCGGCACCACGTAGAAAGCCTGGCCGCCGCGATAGCGCTCGCGCAGCAGCGCCTCGCGGATCATCAGGGGATCGTGCGGGGCGACGAAGGTGCGCACCGCGAGGCGATCGACCGGCGGCGAGGCAATGATCGAGAGCTCGCGGACGCCGGTGAGCGCCAGTTGCAGCGTGCGCGGAATCGGCGTCGCCGACAGCGTCAGCACGTGCACCTCGGCGCGAAGCGCCTTCAGCCGCTCCTTGTGGGTGACGCCGAAATGCTGCTCCTCGTCGACGATGACGAGGCCGAGGTCGCGGAACTTGATCGCCTTGCCGAGCAGCGCGTGGGTGCCGACGACGATGTCGACGGAGCCATCGGCGATGCCCTTCTTGACCAGGTTGAGCTCCTTGGCCGGGACCAGGCGCGAGGCCTGCGCCACGTTCACCGGAAAGCCCTTGAAGCGCTCGGTGAAGGTGCGGTGATGCTGGCGAGCCAGCAGCGTGGTCGGCACCACGACGGCGACCTGCTTGCCTTCGAGCGCGACGGCAAAGGCCGCGCGCAAGGCGACTTCCGTCTTGCCGAAGCCGACGTCGCCGCAGATCAGCCGGTCCATGGGACGGCCGAGCTCGAGATCCTTCAGGGTGGATTCGATCGCCCCGAGCTGGTCCTCGGTCTCGTCATAGGGGAAGCGCGCGCAGAACTCGTCGTAGAGGCCGGGCTGCACCGGCAGCTTGGGCGCCTCGTGCAGATGGCGCGCGGCGGCGATCTTGATCAGCTCGCCCGCGATCTCGCGGATGCGGTTCTTGAGTTTCGCCTTGCGGGTCTGCCAGCCGGAGCCGCCCAGACGATCCAGCTCGACCGCGGTCTGGTCGGAGCCGTAGCGTGACAATAGCTCGATGTTCTCGACCGGGAGAAACAGCTTTGCCTCGGCGGCATAGTGCAGCTCGAGACAATCATGCGGCGCGCCGGCGACGTCGAGCGTCTGCAGGCCGACGAAGCGGCCGATGCCGTGATCGGCGTGGACGACGATGTCGCCGGCGGTGAGGCTCGTGATCTCCGAGATGAAATTGTCGAGCTTGCGGCTGGCCTTGCGTGGCCGCACCAGGCGGTCGCCGAGGATGTCCTGCTCGCTGATGATGGCGATCTCGTCGGTCTCGAAACCGGCCTCCAAGCCGAGTACGGCGAGCATAGTCTCGTTGCGCGGGGTCGCCTGCACCGTGCGCCAGCTGTTGACGCTGGTGGTGTGGGTCAGCTTGTGGTCGCGCAGCATCGAGGTCATGCGGTCGCGCGAGCCTTCGCTCCACAGCGTGACCACGACCTTCTTGCGCTGGGCATGCAAGGCCATGACGTGGCTGACCACCGCCGCGAACACGTTGACGCTGCTGTCGTTGCGCTCCGGCGCGAAGTCGCGGCCCTTGCGTGCGCCGGCATCGACGACGCTGGAGCCATCGGCCGGCACGGAAAACTGCGTTAGCCGCGCCAGCGGGATGTCGCCGAGGCGCCTGGTCCACTCCTCCTCGGTCAGGTACAGCCTGTCAGGCGGCAGCGGCTTGTAGATGGCGCCGCCGCCGGGAAGCTCCATCGCATCGCGGCGGGCCTGGTAATAGTCGGCGATCTGCTTGAAACGCTCGCGAACGGCGTCCTCGGCCTGCGGCTCGATCGCGACGGCGGCCCCTTGCAGATAGTCGAACAGCGTGTCCATGCGGTCCTGGAACAGCGGCAGCCAGTGCTCCATGCCGGGATGGCGGCGGCCTTCGCTGACGGCCTCGTACAGCGCATCGTCGCGCTCAGGCGCGCCGAACTCGGCGACATAGCCCATGCGAAAGCGGCGGATGGTGTCGGTGACGAGCTGGAATTCCGAGATCGGCACGAGGTCGAGCGCGCGCATGTCGAGCAGCGTGCGCTGGGTCTCCGCGTCGAAGGTGCGGATCGATTCCAGGCTGTCGCCGAAGAAATCGAAACGAACCGGCTGGTCGAGGCCGGCCGGAAACAGGTCGAGGATGCCGCCGCGCACGGCATATTCGCCGGGCTCGCGCACAGTCGAGGAACGGTTGTAGCCGTTGTGCTCGAGCCAGGCGACGATGGTATCCATGGGCACCACGTTGCCGGGCGCGACCGACAGCGCCTGCGCCGCGACCAGCTCGCGCGCGGGCACGCGCTGCACGATGGCGTTCACCGTGGTCAGCACGATCAGCGGCTTGTCGCTGCCGGTCAGCGGCGCCAGCCGCGCCAGCGTGGTCAGGCGCTGCGCCAGGATGCCGCCATGCGGCGAGACACGATCATAGGGCTGGCAGTCCCAGGCCGGGAACTGCAGAACCGGCAGATCGGGCGCGAAGAATTGCAGCGCGCGTTCGAGCTGCTGCATCCGCGCCCCGTCGCGGCAGACGACGGCAAGGCTGACCGTCGGCTTCTTCGGCCGCGCCGCGATGGCGCGCGCGAGATCGGAGATGACGAGGCCCTCGGCGCCCTCGGCGACGTTGGCAAGCGTCAGCGCGCGGCCGGGCGTCAGCAGCTCGGCCGGCGACTTCGAACCAGGTTTCATAGATCGCCGTCCGTAATCGGAAACGCCTTGATGCGGGCAAACAGCGGGCCGGTGACATGAGCCGGCAGCACCTTGTCACCGGTGATGGCGGCATAGAGATCGGGATCGGACTCCTCGAGCAGGGTCTCGAGCTCGGTCAGCTCATCGTCGGACAGATTGCCGATCTCGGCATCGGCGAAGCGGCCGAGGATCAGGTCCATTTCGCGCGTGCCGCGGTGCCAGCAGCGGAACAGAAGCCGCTTGCGGCGGTCGTCCAGCCCGTTGCTCGATCGTGTCGTTCCCGTCATGTCTCTGATCCAGTCAAACGCCGAAAGCCCGGACATGCCGGGCCGGGGTGATATAGCCATTGCGACCGGCTGTGTCAGCCCGCGATTTGCGCTTTCGACCTAGTCTGGCTCGCCACCGCCGCAGGCCACGAAAAAAGCCGTGGATGCCCGGCATAAAGCCGGGCATGACGGGGCGAAACGATCCTAGATTCACCTGATGCGCCCCAGCCTGCTCAATCCGCTGTTTGCTCCCGTGACCAGCCTGCCCGGCGTCGGTCCGAAGCAGGACAAGCTGCTGCAGTACCTGCTCAGCCGCAACGAGACGCCGCGGCTGGTCGATCTGCTGCTGCATCTGCCGAGCCAGGTCATCGACCGCCGGGCCCGGCCGAAGATTCGCGACGCCGTCCAGGGAACCATGGTGACGCTGGAGGTCACCGTCGACCGTCAACGCCCGCCCCCGCCCCGCAACGCGCGCGCGCCATATCTGGTCCATGCCAGCGACGACACCGGCGACGTCGTGCTGACGTTCTTCCGCGCCAAGCCCGGCTATGTCGAGAAGCTGCTGCCTGTCGGAGAGAAGCGCTTCATCTCCGGGACGCTGCAGATGTATGACGGCATCCCGCAGATCGTGCATCCCGATCGCGTGCTGGACGAAGAGGCGATCTCGAAACTCTCTGGCATCGACCCGGTCTATCCCCTGACCGAAGGCCTCGCGCTCGGCTCGCTGCGCCGGGCGGTCGCGCAGGCGCTGCAGAAGCTGCCGGCCTTGCCGGAGTGGATCAGCCCGGAGGTGATGCGCCGCTGCAGCTTCCCGCCGATCACTGAAGCGCTCAATCGCGTGCATCAGCCGATCGAGCTTACGGACATCCTGCCCGAGAAACCATTCTGGTCGCGCCTTGCCTTCGACGAGCTGCTGGCCGGCCAGCTCGCGCTCGCGTTGATCCGCGCGCAATTGCGCCGCCCGGCCGGCGTGCGCAACGCCGGCGACGGGCACCTCCGCAGCAAGATCATCGACGCCCTGCCCTATGCGCTGACGCTGTCCCAGCGCGAAGCGGCCGCGGCGATCGCCAATGATCTGCAGCAGCCCGTGCGGATGCTGCGGCTGCTCCAGGGCGACGTCGGCTCCGGCAAGACCGTGGTCGCGCTGCTCGCTGCCGCCGCCGTCACGGAGGTCGGCAAGCAGGCCGCACTGATGGCGCCGACCGAAATCCTGGCGCGCCAGCACATCAAAACCATCGCGCCGCTCGCCGAGCGTGCGGGGATGCGGGTCGCGATCCTCACCGGCCGCGAAAAGGGCAAGGAGCGGCGCGAAATCATCGCGCAGCTGGCGGAAGGCGAGATCGACCTGCTCGTCGGCACGCACGCGCTGATCCAGGACGATGTGATCTTCCATGATCTCGCGCTCGCCATCGTCGACGAGCAGCACCGTTTCGGCGTGCGCGAGCGCCTCGCGCTGACGTCCAAGGGCGAAGCGGTCGACGTGCTGGTGCTGAGCGCAACCCCGATCCCGCGCACGCTGGTGCTGACCTATTTCGGCGACATGGACATCTCCGAGCTGCGCGAAAAGCCCGCCGGCCGTCAGCCGATCGAAACCCGCACCATTTCGATGAGCCGCCTCGGCGAGGTCACCGACAGCATCGGCCGCGCGCTCGAGGCCGGTAAACTGGTCTACTGGATCTGCCCGCTGGTCGAGGAATCCGAGGCCGAGGGCACCGAGCACCTCACCAACGCGACAAAACGCTTCGAGAGCCTGCAGCAGCGTTTCGGCGATCGCGTCGGCCTCGTCCACGGCCAGATGAAGGGCACCGAGAAAGACCGCGTGATGGGCCAGTTCGCCGCCCACGAGATCGGCCTGCTGGTCGCGACCACCGTGGTCGAGGTCGGCGTCGACGTGCCTGCCGCCACCATCATGGTGATCGAGAATGCCGAACGCTTCGGCCTTGCCCAGCTGCATCAGTTGCGCGGCCGGATCGGACGCGGCTCGGAAGCCTCGACCTGCCTCTTGCTCTACAGCGAGCCGCTCGGCGAGATGTCGAAGGCGCGGCTGAAGGTGATCCGCGAAACCACCGACGGTTTTCGCATCGCCGAGGAGGATCTGAAGCTGCGCGGCGAAGGCGACGTGCTCGGCGTGCGCCAGAGCGGCCTGCCCGGCTACCGGATCGCGCGCCCGGAGGTCCACGGCCAGCTCATCACCCAGGCGAGAGACGAGGCGCTGCGCATCCTCAAGGACGATCCGAAGCTCAAGGGCGAGCGCGGCGAGGCGCTGCGCTGCCTGCTGTATCTCTACGAGCGCGACGAGGCGATCCCGTTGATCGGCGCCGGTTAGCCTGCTGCCCTTCGGCGCCCGACTTCGTAAGCTGCTACATGCGCGCGGGCCAGATCCAGCAGCGGCGTGTCGATGCCGAGCGTGCGGGCACGGTTGGCCATATCGCCGAGAATGTGCTCCGCCTCCGTGATCGAACCGCGCTCGATATCGCGCAGCATCGAGGCCTTGAGCGGCGAGTCCAGGGTAGTGAAGAGTTTTCGGTCAAACTCGATGAACGGCGCGCGCGGCTCAAAGCCCGAAGCCGTCGCGACGGCGCAGCACTCCGCGAACAGGCGGAAGATCGACTGCTCGCCGTTCGGCACGGCCAGGATGTCGCCGATGCTCGCGCGCATCAGGCAGGTGATGCCGGCGAGCGTCGAGAGCTGGACGAACTTCTCCCACATGTCCTGCATGATCGCTTCGCTGGCGCGCACGTCGATACCGGGAACGTGGAGCAGTGTCTCCAGCGCGAGCGCCCGCTCGCTCAGCGAACCATCGATCTCGCCGAAGACAATGGTCTGATTGGCCATGAATTGAACGACGCGCCCCTCCGCATCGAGCCCGGCACTGACATTCGCGAGCCCGCCGAGGACGCGGCTCGCGCCGAACCGCGCGGTCAGGGCGTCGATATGTTTCAACCCGTTGAGGATCGGCAGGATCATCGTGCTGGACCCGACGGCCGGCGCAAACTGGCTCATGGCGTCGTCGAGCGAATACGCCTTCACGCCGACGAGCACGACGTCGAACGCTTCCTTGAGATCGTCAGCCACGATGAGTTTCGGCTGCACGGCAAAGTCGCCATGCGGGCTCACGACCTGCAGTCCATCCCGGCGCAGTTGCTCGGCGCGCTTCGCGCGAACAAGGAAGGTCACGTCGCCACCGGCCCTGACCACGCGAGCGCCGTAATATCCTCCCAGCGCTCCCGCGCCGATGACGAGCAATCTCATTCGAACTCCCATTCCGGCTTCAGCAGAAACAATAACAGATGGTACCCGCGACGTCTCCTCCCCGTCATTGCGAGCGCAGCGAAGCAATGCAGAGTCTTTCCACGGAGACAGTCTGGATTGCTTCGCTGCGCTCGCAATGACGCGTGGAGAGAGCTTGTTTAGAAGCTGCCCCCTTCCCCTCGACTGGATTTGAATTCAGGGCTTGGGTCAGCTCTTCTTCCGCGCGATACCTGCCGCGAATGCCTTCATCAACTCCGTATCCGCCGCCTCACCTTTCGCGTCGTCAGCGAGATGCTCGAACCAGCGCGCAAATCCCTCGTAGATCTGGCTGGCGGGATGATCGGGTCCAAGGAAGCCGGAAATCTCCCGCATCTCCGCGACCCAGCGATAGGCTTTCGGGATCATGTCCGGCAGGGCCACTTCGAGCCGGGCCAGAACGGCCGGCTGGCTCAGCGCGAGCTCGTCACGTAGCGCGTCCGCCGCGCCCGCCTTCGTTGCCGCGACCACCATGGCCGAGCCGATGCCGGCGAGGCCCTTGACGATGCCGGCATAGGACATCTTGAGCGCGGAGGCCGCGCCGACCGGTCCCTCGACGATCCGAACGTCGAGGCCAAAATCCTTCAGCACCGCAACGTCCCTGGCGTGCTCGCCCGACAGGTAGAACGCCGGGCTCTTAGCCCCGGGCTGCGGCGGGAAGCCGATGATCCCGCCATCGACGAACGGGGCCTGCGCCGAGCCGATGATCTCCTCGATCCGCTGCACGGTGTCGACATTGACGGCGTTGCAATCGACCACGACCGGCTTCTTCTCGCGCCGGATGATCATCGCCGCCAGCCGCTCGGCCAGCGCCACGGCCTCGCCCGGCGGCACGATCGAAAGGATGATGTCGGCATCCGCGATCGCGTCGTCCTCGGCGCCGATCATGCCGGCGTCTGCGGCACGTTTCAGCGTGGCTGCACTGCGCCCCTTCAACGACGTCAGCACGCGCGCGCCATTCTCGCTGAGGCGGCGGGCCACCGCGCTGCCCATGGCGCCGGGCGCGAGGATCGCAATGGTTTTGGACATCGTGCACTCCAAGTCGAATTCCGAGCGAGGCGCTCAGGTCAACCGGAACACTAGCAGAGGATGCGAACGCCCGCGTGACCGACCGCCATCCGAAACGGGAATGGCCCTACTCCACCTTCGCAGGCTGGGGCTGGAGCGCGGCCGCATTGGCGATTCGCGCGGCATTCGCCATGCCCGCGAGCGCGGCGGCCTTCTTCGGGTCGGGCGCGGCGCCGGGCTGCACCACGCCGGCCGACATGATCAGGGTCGCGGCATCCTCGGTGCTCATATCGACCTCGACGATCTTGCTCTTGGGCACGTAGAAGAAGAATCCCGTGGTCGGGTTCGGCGAGCACGGCAGGAACACGGAGACGTGCTCCTCCTGCCCCGGAAGGCTGCGCGCGACCTCTTCGTTCGGCGATTGCGAGATCAGCACGATCGACCACATGCCGGGCGAGGGAAACTCGACCAGGCCGACTTTGCGGAAGCTCGAGCCCTTGCCCGAGAACAGCGTCTCGAACACCTGCTTCAGGCCGCGGTAGATGGCGCGCACGGCCGGGATACGGCCGAGGAAGGTCTCGCCGACATCGACCAGCGTTCGGCCGATCAGGTTCGCCGCGAGAAAGCCGACCAGCGTCAGCGTGAAGAATGCGACAATCAGTCCCCAGCCGGGAATGACGTACGGCATATAGGTTTCAGGCCGATAGGCCTGCGGAATGAACGGTCGCACCACACCATCGACCCAGGTGACGAACCACCAGACCAGATAGAAGGTGATCGCGACCGGCCCGGTGACAACGAGGCCGGTCAGGAAATAGTTACGGAAGCGGCCGATCAGGCCGGTATGCGGTTCGGGCGCAGGATCAAGCGGCGCAGGCGTGTCGTCGCGGGCGGTCATTCGGGTTCCAGGTCGGTCGCTGCAGTCAAGCTAGGGTCTTCTAGCAGGTTTTGGAAGACCACCTAGCGTTCCGGCCGGATCCCTTCTGCCTATTCCACGGTCACCGATTTCGCGAGGTTGCGCGGCTGGTCGACGTCAGTGCCCATGATGACAGCCGTATGGTAGGCGAGCAGCTGCACGGGGACGGCGTAGACCATCGGCGTGAACGCCGCCGCCATGTCGGGCATGACGATGGTGACGAGGGATTCGACCGTCGCCTCCTCCGCGCCCTTGGCGTCCGTCATCAGGATGATCTTGCCGCCGCGCGCGGCGACCTCCTGCATGTTGGAGACGGTCTTTTCGAACACCCGGTCGTAGGGCGCGATCACGACGACCGGCATGGTCTCGTCGATCAGCGCGATCGGGCCGTGCTTGAGCTCGCCGGCGGCGTAGCCCTCGGCGTGGATGTAGGAGATCTCCTTCAGCTTCAGTGCGCCTTCGAGCGCCAGCGGGAAGCTGGTGCCGCGACCGAGATAGAGCACGTCGCGCGATTTCGCGATCTCGCGCGCCAGCTTCTCGATCTGCAGCTCGGTGGTCAGCGCATCCGACATCAGGCGCGGAATCTCCACGAGACCATGAACGAGCTTGGTCTCGTCCTCGTCGGACAGCTCGCCCCGGGCCTTGCCGGCCGCGATCGCGAGATTTGCCAGCACCATGAGCTGGCAGGTGAAGGCCTTGGTCGAGGCAACGCCGATCTCGGGGCCGGCCAGCGTCTGCAGCACGGTCTCGCTCTCGCGCGCGATGGTCGAGGTCGGCACGTTGACGACGGCGATCGTGTGCACGCCTTCGGCCTTGGCATAGCGCAGCGCGGCCAGCGTGTCGGCGGTCTCGCCCGATTGCGAGATGAAGATGGCCAGATCGCCCTTGCGCAAGGGCGCCTCGCGATAGCGGAATTCGGAGGCGACATCGACCTCGACCGGCACGCGCGCAAAGCGCTCGAACCAGTACTTTGCGACGAAGCCGGCATAGCTCGCGGTGCCGCACGCGGTGATGTTGATGCGCTGGATGGTCTTGAAGTCGAACGGCAGCTTGACCGGCAGCGCGACGCGTTCGGTCGCCATGTCGACATAGCGCGCCAGCGTATGGCCGACCACTTCCGGCTGCTCGTGGATTTCCTTGGCCATGAAGTGGCGGTAATTGGCCTTGTCGACCAGCGAGGTCGAGGCGGCGTGCTTGATCTTCTCGCGCTGGACGGCGTGGCCGTCCTTGTCGAAGATCGTGGCGCTCTTGTGGGTCAGCACCACCCAGTCGCCGTCCTCGAGATAGCTGATCGTGTCGGTGAAGGGGCCGAGCGCGATGGCGTCGGAGCCGAGATACATCTCGCCGTCGCCGTAACCGATCGCGAGCGGCGGGCCGTTGCGGGCGCCGATCATCAAATCGTCCTCGCCCGCGAAGATGAAGCCCAGCGCGAACGCGCCGCGCAGCCGCGCCAGCGTCAGCTTGACTGCTTCGACCGGCTTGTTGCCGCGCCTCAGCAGGTCGTCGACGAGATGCAGCACGATCTCGGTGTCGGTCTGGGTGTGGAAGACCGTGCCCTTCTTCTCGAGCTCCTCGCGCAGCTCGCGGAAATTCTCGATGATGCCGTTGTGGACCACGGCGACACGCTCGGTCGCATGCGGATGGGCGTTGTTGACGGTCGGCTTGCCGTGGGTGGCCCAGCGGGTGTGACCGATGCCGGTCGTGCCCTTGAGCGGCTCGGCTTCGAGCCGCTTCTCCAGATTCTTCAGCTTGCCCTCGGCGCGTCGGCGCTCGAGATGCTTGCCCTCGAGCGTGGCGACGCCCGCGGAGTCATAGCCGCGATATTCAAGACGTTTGAGCGAATCCACCAATTGCTCTGCAACCGGCTGGCGCCCGAGAATGCCGACAATCCCGCACATGCGGATCAATATCCCCCAAATCGTCGAAAAATCGCCTAAACGACGCGCTCGGTTTTTAGCGAAGTTCGTAAGGAACCAGATACTCAATAATTATTGCTGATTGAGACAGCATCGGGCGGCCAGTGCTTCGCCTGCGTCGAACTGGCAGGCCTTAGACCGCACGCATTAACGTCTTGTCAACAAATTTGGCCAACCCTTCCGTGTCGAGGAGAGAAGGCCATGAAAAGCTCGTCCGACCGCAAAGGTCTGTCATCGATGCACACCAGCGAAACCACCGGCACGCACCTGGCGCATTGGCCGCCGCCTCAGCGCGCCATGGAGCGCGGCAAGGACAGCAAGCCCGTCCTCGTCACGCAGGCTGCCGGCGAGCCGGCAAAGCGCGCCAGGCCGCGCGGCTGGCGTCTGAATCGTGCGATGTTCTCGGACGTCGCCGACGACGACTAGTGAAAGCTCACCACCCAAGCACCAGAGCAACCCCCAGGACGACAACGAAGGCCCAGAATGCTATTCCGATCACCAAAGATGCCAGCGCGTGGTCTTGCGGATGGCGTACGCCGATCTGTTCCAGCACCCATCGTCCCGGCGGCGCAATGACGTGTTGGACAAAGACGTCGAATATATAGGTGTCTTGGTCCACGAGCGCGCAACCCTAGCGATACGGAGGAATGGCTGGGACTCGACCGCTTATTTCTCCGGCTTCTTGCCGCCCGTCTTCAGTTCGCGATAGCGCGCGGCGCCGCCTTCCCGGATGGTCTGCTGGTTGCGCTCCAGCGCCATCGCGTCGTCTGGCACGTCGCGCGTAATCACCGAACCGGAGCCGATATAGGCGCCGTTGCCGATCGTCACGGGCGCCACCAGCGAGGAATTGGTGCCGACGAAGGCGCCCTGCCCGATGATGGTCTTGTGCTTCTTGAAGCCGTCGTAGTTGCAGGTGATGGTGCCGGCGCCGATGTTGGAATTGGCGCCGATCGTGGCATCGCCGATGTAGGAGAGATGGTTGACCTTGACGCCGGCCTCCAGTGTCGCCGCCTTGGTCTCCACGAAATTGCCGATCCGCGCGCCGTCGCCGAGCGAGGTGCCGGGCCTTAAGCGAGCATATGGTCCGATCGAGACGTTCTTGCCGAGCGTGGTCTGCACGATGTGCGAGAAGGAATGGATCACGGTGCCGTCGGCGATCGACACGCCCGGGCCGATCACCACGAACGGCTCGATCGTCACGTCCTTGCCGAACACCGTGTCGGCGGACAGGTAAACCGTCTCGGGCGCGATCAGCGTCACACCGGATTCCATCGCAGCCTTGCGCAGCCGCGCCTGCATCACGCCTTCCGCCTCGGCGAGCTGCGCCTTGGTGTTGATGCCGCGTACCTCGTCCTCGCCGGTCTCGATCACCACGGACTCCCATCCCTGTTCGCGGACGATGCCAACCGCATCCGTCAGATAATATTCGCCCTTGGAATTGGCATTGCCGATCTTGTCGAGGATCGCCAGCGCGCGGCGGCCGTCGATCGCCATGACGCCGGCGTTGCACAGATCGATCTTGCGCTCCGCTTCGCTGGCGTCGGCCTGCTCGCGGATCGCGACCAGGCGGTCGCCCTCGACGATGAAACGGCCATAGCCGGTGGGATCGGCGGCACGAAAGCCGAGCGCGGCAATCGCAGCACCTCCGGCGAGCGGCACGCGCAGCCGCGCAAAGGTCTCGGCCGAGATCAGCGGCGTGTCGCCGAACGCGATCAGCAGATCATCGACGCCGCGCGCGATGGCCTCGCGCGCCGCCAGCACCGCATGCGCGGTGCCGAGGCGCTCGCTCTGCACGAAGGTCAGCGCGTCCGGCCGGATGCGCCTCGCCTCGTCCGCGACCGCCTGGTGGTCGGGGCCGATCACGACGGCGAGCGAGGTGCCGGTTCCCTTCGGTGCTGCGGCGAGCACGTGCGCGAGCAGCGTCTGGTGCGCGACCGGATGCAGCACTTTCGGCAGTTGGGAGCGCATGCGCGTGCCTTCACCGGCGGCGAGCACGATCGTGAGGCTGGAGCGGACGGTCATCGAAATCCTGTCAGATGCGGCCGAATCAATGGGCGGCGGGGCCAGCGGCGTCATGAGCTGCCTGCCTTGCTACCCCCGCAAACGCCCGGAGTTCAAGTGCGACACGCTTTTCCTGTTAATGTTCCCTGATTGATTCGGGGAAGCTGTTCGGGGCTGGGCACTTAACGTTCATGGCAAAGGATTCCGACCCATTGGCGGACGCCTTCGGCGACAAGGAGACCGGCGGGCTGTTCTCCGGACTCTTGGCCGAGGAAAACGAGTTCGACCGCCGCACGATGTGGCGGCTGGGCTCGTGGGGCTTTGCCGCCATCGTCGCGATCACCGTCGCGGTCATGTCCAACCAGGCCCAGCTCGGCTGGCACCGCGACCAGATCGCGGCCGCCGATCTCGCGCGCCAGGCCGACCGGCTGCAGTTGCTGACCAAGGAAAGCCAGAACGAGGCCCGCCGCCTCGCCTCCGCCATCGAGACCCTGAACACCGATCGCGACCGGCTCTATTCGCGCGTCACCGTGCTGGAGCAAGGGCTCGATTCCGTCACCGGCGCCATCGCCAGGCAGGGTGCGAAGCCGCAGGACACACCGGCAGCTGATGCGCAGACACCGCCCGCGGCGCCCAGCGTCGCACCGGTCGCCTCGATGCCGGCGCCATCCACCGACAAGCCGCGCGCGTCAAAGGACCAGGCGAAGGAACCGGCAAAGGACGCTGTGAAGGATTCGGCCAAGGAGCCGTCGGGCCCGCCGCCGCAAACCGCTTCCGCCGCTTCGCTCGTATCGCAGGCGCCGGCAACGACGTCGGCGCTGCCGATGCTGCCGCTGGTGCCGTCCAAGTCGATGATGGCGCCGCCTGATCCCGCCGCGTCCAGACTGGTTCAGCCCGAGACAACCGAGAAGTCGACCGAGAAGAAGCCCGAGCCGGCGCCCACCCCGACCGAAGTCGCGGCAGCAGCAGCCAAGCCGCCCGAAGCCGCCGAGACCGAGTCTCCGGCGATCGCCGTCCAGCAGACGCGCTTTGCGATCGATCTCGGCGGCGCCAATTCGATCGACGGCCTGCG
The DNA here is from genome assembly GCF_008932115.1 of Bradyrhizobium betae. NCBI lineage: Bacteria > Pseudomonadati > Pseudomonadota > Alphaproteobacteria > Hyphomicrobiales > Nitrobacteraceae > Bradyrhizobium > Bradyrhizobium betae. The sequence continues at coordinate 6,709,034 of NZ_CP044543.1, read as the reverse complement.
TGCGCTGTGGCGCGGCCTGAGCAAATCGAATCCGGAGATTGCCGCGCTGCGGCCGATCATCATGATCAAGGAAGGCACCACCGGCCTCGGCATGCAGCTGCGCCTGGGGGCCGGCCCGCTCGTCAACGCCGCCGCGGCCGCAAAGCTCTGCGCGGGCCTTGCCGAGAACGACCGTCACTGCGAGACCACCGTATTCGACGGCCAGCGCCTGTCGCTGCGCGGCCAGGAAAAGGGACAGGAGAAGACGCAGGACAGGGTTCAGGACAAGAACGCCGAGAAGAACCCAGACTCGGCGCCGCAAGCCGAGACCGCACCGGCGCTCGCCCCCACCGCCAAACCGGACAAGCGCCGCCGCAGCTATTCTTCCAAGCGCTCATCGAAGCGCGAAGAGCCCGCGCCTGCGCCAGCGGCCCCACAGCCTGCGCCCGCAAAGCCTGAGACGGCGTCGGCGGGATCGACGTTGTCGTCGTTCTTCAGGCGGTAGCGAAGAACGGCGAGAAGGCGGAACGATCGATCGCAGACCCTCTTGGATCTCTGCGAGCTGCAATTTGCGAGTCGTCCATTTGAGAAGGAATTACCTTCAATGCGTGGCCTGAATTCTCTCATTGCCGTTGCCGGGATGGCCTTTGCCTGCAGCGCGCAAGCCGCTCCGCAAAGTTTCTACGGCAAGACGTTGAGCGTCAGCTGGAACGAAGCGAGAAGCCAGCGCGTGCAGGGCGAAGGCGCCTTCAAATCGGTCTCCATCCCGCTGTCGTTCACCGTCTATGTCAGCTCCAAAGGCCAGCTGTTCAAACGCTTGACCTCCACGACAGCGTCCGGACGTGCCTCCGGGTCGAAGGACCGCGTCGGCGACGCGGGAAGCGGCGCCGACGGCGCCGGTGCCGTGACCTTCCAGGGCAACACGCTGATCTCGACCGGCAACAATCACGGTCTCGGCCGCAGAATCCGCATCACGTTCGACGGCGGTTCGTCATGCAGCGCCGAGGTGCTGACCGGCAAGATGCTCGAGTTTGAATCCGTGTCGGCCGGGCCGGCGTCATGCTCGGTGCAAGACGGCAACGCGTTCGCCAATTAGCGTCGTTCGGATCGGCCGGCGGAAACAACGATGCGTGCGCGGCCGGCTGGACAGAAAAATCCACCTGCCCTGTTGCCCCTCCGCGCCATCCCGACCATATTGCGGCCATGACAAAAAAGCCATTCCGCCTCACGCCCTACCAGGTCCAGTTCCTGATCGTCGTCGGCTTCGCCTCCGTCGGCTATGCGCTTTACTTGCGTTATCTCGGGATCGAACTGTCGACGGTCGGGCTCGCCTGCGACGCCGGCCTGCAGACGCTGATCTGCAAGGCGCGCGCGGTCTCGACGGTGCTGTTCAAGAATTCGGTGTTCGGCATCGTCGCACTGGTGGCGGCGACGCTCAACCTGATGCGGCCGTCGATCGTGCTGCTCACCGTCGGTATCATCGCTGCCGGCCTCGGCATCGTGCTCTACAACGTGGTGCTGGCGGGCCTTGCGATCGGCCTGTTCATTCTTGGATTTGCTCGGCCCGCGCCCGCCACAGCGTGAGCGCGAACAAGAGATAGATCGCGCAGGTCCACAGCGACTGCCAGTTGTCGCGGCCCTCGTTGAAGAACACATAGACAGCCGACAGCGCCAGCACCCCGGCGAATACGGACTCCGCGATCGGACGCTGGCCGATCTGCGGCCGGTTCAGCATCAGCAGCGCAAACGGCACCACCGCCATCGTCAGCGAGGCGTAGGGGAAGTCGTGGTAGCGCGGGTCGAACACGAAGGCGAGCGCGGTCTGCGCCGCGATCACCGCTGTCACCGCCAGCGTCAAGCCGAGCACGGCGGTCAGCTTCGACCATTTGCGGCCCTCGCGCGGCCCGAGCAGATCGAGGAAGGTCGGAAGGCTGCGGCCGATCACCATAGCCTGCGCGCAGAAGATCGGCGACAGGATGCCGGCGAGCAGCAGCGCGCCCCAATGCAGCCAGCCCGCCCAGCCGTAGCTCTCATAGTACATCTTGTCGGCGCCGACCCCGAGCAGGATGCCCGCTGACGTCGCCGAGATGGCGACACCGAGCCAGGCCGAGAAGCGCGGCGTCCAGGGCCGCCGACGCAGCGTCAGGCCCGCGACCGCGAACACCAGCACGCACAGGCCCATGCCGGCGCCCATGTACCATTTCCAGTATGGAAAATTGCTGATCGGCTGGCCCGGCGGATATTTCAGGTTGCGGCGAACCGAGTCGTAGAGGCCCCAATAGCCGCCGACCGTGCCTTCCAGCTTGCGCTTCCAGGGCTGGTCGTAGGACTCGATCAGATTGACGCGGAACTTCTGCGCTTTCGCCAGGCTCAGGATTTCCGAGACGACGCGGGCCTGGTTGGCGCGCGACGGCAGCGCCCCCTCGCGCATGCGTCCCTCGCTCGGCCAGCCGGTCTCACCGATCAGGATCTCCTTGCCGGGGAAGGCCACCGCCATCCGCTCGCGGATCGCCTCGACGTGGCTTGCTGCAAATTTCGCCTTTACCGGAAAATCCTCCCAATAGGGAAGGATGTGGATCGTGACGAAATCGACGGCGTCATAGACCTCGCGATTCCGCAGCCAGAACTCCCAGACGTCGGCGTAAGTGACGGGCACGCTGACCTGCGCCTTCACCGAGCGGATGATGGAGACGAGATCCGCCGTCGTCATCTCGCCGCGCAGCAGCACCTCGTTGCCGACGATGATGCTGGTGACGACGCCGGGGAAATCCTTGGAGAGGCGGACCGCGAGCGCGGCCTGCTCAAAATTCTTGCTGCGGTTGCTGGAGAGCCAGATGCCCTGGAGCACCTTCAGCCCGCCGATCCTCGCCGCGATCGCAGGCACCTGGTCGAGCCCGTTTTCCATCGAATAGGTGCGGACGCAGTCGGTGATCTCCTTCAACTGGCGCAGATCCTGCTCGATCTGGTCGGCCTCGATATGGGTCCATGCGTTGAGCGGCGACTGCTCGCCGCGGAACGGCGCATAGGAGACGCATTGAACCTTGTCGCTGGGATCGATGGGCGCGCGCGCGAGCGTGATCGGTGTGGCAAGCCACCACCACGCGGCCGCAATCGCGCCCAGTGAGACGAGCAGAAGCGCCAGTGGCGTACGAAGTGAAATCGGTTCCATCCTCCGCGGAGCGCCGTCGATTACCTGCTCACACGCCATCTGCCAAGGGGGTAACGGGCGACCGATCCGCTCCTCCCCCAGTGAATTCGGCTGCGGCCGTTCGACCGAGGCCTAGGATCGTGACTTTGCTGGACAAAATTCGAAATACAGGTCATGGGATTTTGCGGGACTTTTCCGCCCCATTGGAGACCCATTTGGACGTCATCACCGGCGCGTCCGCGGGATCCTGACGCGCGGGCGGTCAGCGGAGATATTGGGGAATTCATGCGGCAACGGGTGCGTCAGTTACGAAATGCGGTCCTGCGGCAGTTCGCCGCCACCTTGGCCGCCTCCTCGCTGGTCATGATGGTCAGTCTCGGCGGCGCTTCCGCCCAGAGCGGTACGCCTGCCCCCGACCAGGGCAAGGCCGCCGCCCAGCCCGCCGACGCCGCCGCCAAGGACGCCGCCCAGAACCAGCGCCGCACCGACGAGTTCGCCGAAGCCGCCCAGGTCATCAACGGCCCGGCCGGCAATCCCGAATGCGTCTGGCTCGGCCGGCGCGTGGTGCGGCTGATGTGGCGTGACGACCTCGATACCGCGTTCCGCCATCTCGACCTCTACGACCGCTTCGGCTGCCCCGGCGGTCACATCCAGGCGGTCTTTCGCTGCCTGACCCGCTTCGGTGGCCAGATCGATCCCAAGGTCGCCGAGACCCTGGACAGCCGCGTGCACGCTTGCTGGATCAACCCGGCGTCCCAGCCGCAGCAGGCGGCGGCCGCAGCTTCCCAGCCGGCAGCGCCGACGTCAGGCAGCGCACAGCCGCAGCCGGCCGCCAGCCCCTCGCCCGCGGCGAGCCCGACACCGGCGCCCCCAAAATAGCCGCGATCGTTTCAGCCGCCGTTCAGGAATGATCGGCGATATCTTTGGTTGGCACTGCCGCGCGTTTGCAGAAAGACATGCCCTCATACCGTCATGAGGCCATGACAGTTGTGAAACCGCGCGGCAGAGGTATGCTCCATTTGCCGCGGACTCGGTCGGATCTCGGGGTCGGATCCGCTTCCCTGCCACCTCAGCCCCTTTTGGTTTAGCCGCGATGCGCGTTGTCGCCGCCGTTCTGCTGCTCGTGACCGCGCTCCACGCTGGGCTGTGGGGAGTCTTGCGTGACAAGGAACCCGCGCCGGACTTCAAGGGCTTGCTGCCCAGTGTCTCCTACGCGCCGTTCGAGGGCTCGGCCCACCCCGATATCGACAACATTCCGACCGTCGAGAAAATCCGCGCCGATTTGAAGACGCTGTCGACGATGACGCGCGCGATCCGCCTCTATTCGTCGACCGGCGGCGTGGAGCTGGTGCCGCCGATCGCGGCCGAGTTCGGCCTCAAGGTCACCGTCGGCGCCTGGATCGACAAGGACAAGGACCGCAACGAGCGCGAGATCAAGGCCGCGATCGAGCTTGCCCGCAAGAACAGCAACGTCAACGGCGTCGTCGTCGGCAACGAGGTGATCTATCGCGGCGAGCAGAAGGTCGAAGACCTCATCGAGATGATCAAGAAGGTCAAGGGCTCGGTGCGCGTGCCCGTCACGACCGGCGAGATCTGGAACATCTGGCGCGACAATCCTGACCTTGCCTCCAACGTCGACTTCATCGCCGCCCACGTGCTGCCCTACTGGGAAAACTTCCGCTCGGACCAGGCCGTCGACCAAGCCGTCGACCGCTACAACCTGCTGCGCAACCTGTTCCCCGGCAAGCGCATCGTGATCGCCGAGTTCGGCTGGCCGAGCCAGGGCTACAATCTGCGCAACGCCGACCCCGGCCCGTTCCAGCAGGCGCTGACCCTGCGCAATTTCGTCAGCCGCGCCGAAGGCATCGGCATGGAATACAACATCGTCGAAGCGATCGATCAGCCCTGGAAGTTCTTCGAGGGCGGCGTCGGCCCGTATTGGGGCATTCTCAACGCCAGCCGCGAGCCAAAATTCGCCTGGACCGGCCCAGTGGAGAATCCCGATTACTGGAAGCTGATGACGATCGCGCTTCTGGTGGGCGTTCTCCTGTCGCTGCCGATCCTGCGGATCGAGCAGCCGACCGCGCGACAGGCGTTCCTGCTATCGGCCACCGCCAACGGCGTCGGCGCCTGGGCCGCCACCGTGTTCGCGTTCTGGAACGGTCACTACTTCATCTTCGGCTCGGCCTTCGCGCTGACGCTCGGCATGATCCTGCTCGTTCCGCTCGTCCTCATCGCGATGGCGCGGATCGACGAGATCGCAGCGGTCGCCTTCGGCCGGCCGCCGCAGCGGCTGCTCACCAAGGACAAGCCGATCGCGAACGTGCCGGAGAATTACTGCCCGAAGGTCTCGATCCACATCCCCGCCTATTTCGAGCCGGTCGAGATGCTGAAGCAGACGCTCGATGCGCTGTCGCGGCTGAACTATCCGAACTACGAATGCGTCGTCATCATCAACAACACGCCGGATCCCGCCTTCTGGCAACCGATCCAGGATCATTGCCGCGCGCTCGGTGAACGCTTCAAGTTCATCAACGCCGAGAAGGTGCAGGGCTTCAAGGCCGGCGCGCTGCGCATCGCGATGGACCGCACCGCCGTCGATGCCGAGATCATCGGCATCCTCGATGCCGACTATGTCGTCGATCCCGACTGGCTGAAGGACCTGGTGCCGGCTTTCGCCGATCCAAGCGTCGGCCTCGTGCAGGCGCCGCAGGAGCATCGCGACGGCGATTTGTCGATCATGCACTACATCATGAACGGCGAATATGCCGGCTTCTTCGACATCGGCATGGTCCAGCGCAACGAGGTCAACGCCATCATCGTGCACGGCACGATGTGCCTGATCCGCCGCGCCGCGATGGACATGGCCGGCGGCTGGTCGAGCGACACCATCTGCGAGGACAGCGATCTCGGCCTGGCGATCCAGGAGCTCGGCTGGACCACCCATTACACCAACCACCGTTACGGCCAGGGTCTGCTCCCCGACACCTACGAGGCCTTCAAGAAGCAGCGTCACCGCTGGGCCTATGGCGGCCTGCAGATCGTCAAGAAGCACTGGCGCCACTTCCTGCCGGGCAAGAGCCGGCTGACGCCGAACCAGAAGCACGAATACGGCCTCGGCTGGCTGAACTGGCTGGGCGCCGAAAGCCTCGGCGTGGTCGTGGCGCTGCTCAATCTCATCTGGGTGCCGATCGTCGCCTTCGCCGACATCGCCATCCCCGACAAGATCCTGACGCTGCCGATCATCGGCGCCTTCATCGTCTCGCTCGCGCACTTCCTGTCGATGTATCGCGCGCGCGTCGCGATCAAACCCGGCCAGATGCTGGGCGCCATGATCGCCGCGATGAGCGTGCAGTGGACGGTGTCGCGCGCGGTGGCGCAGGGCCTCATCACCGAGCACATCGCGTTCGCGCGCACCTCCAAGGGCGGCCTGTCCAGCATGTCGATCGAGTTCCAGGCATTCTGGGAGGCCGTGATCGGCGCGCTGCTGCTGATCGGCGCCGGCGTCCTGATCGCCTCCAACAGTTTCCGGCAGATCACCGAGATCTACATCTTCGCCGGCGTCCTGGTGCTGCAGAGCCTGCCGTTCCTGGCGGCGGTGGCGATCGCCATCCTCGAGCTCAGCCGCATCAACTCGTTCCAGTTCTGGCGCGACAGCGCGATCCGCACCGCCGAGCTGATCGGCCTGCGCCCGGTCGCGCTGCCGACCCCTGTCGGCACCGTGCAGCCGGTGCCGAGCGAGGTCCGGCGCGAGGCGAAGTGACGGGGATGAGCAGTTCGGCGTGGATGACGGCCCGTCAACCGGGTTGAAAATCCGCGCTTAAGCTGCGGATAGCACGAGCGATTCCCCGCCCCTGCCGCGAGTTTCGGCAGCCGCCCCTGCTATTGACCTCAGCGCCCCATCCCCCTACACAGCGCGGGCCGAAAGCATGATCCGGAAACAGCCGGTTTTCCCCGCGACGCAAATTGAGCGCAGCGGCAAGACATGCTTCTCGAATGTCCGAAGACGATGGCGATCGATCGCAAAGCCATCAGCGGCCATGGGAGCGCGTAGCTCAGCCGGTAGAGCACGTGACTTTTAATCACGGGGTCCTGGGTTCGAGCCCCAGCGCGCTCACCAAGCCAAATCAAAGACTTAAACCAGAATATAGACGCCGGAAACGAAGCCTAAAATTCGGCGAGCACACCTGACGATCGCGCTCAATGGGTTGGTGCTGGGCATATTGATCGGTGTCGCCGCGCGCGAGCTCTGGGCGCGCCAGAACCGCGCGCGAGGCCATCAAGACATGGAGCAAATCTGCCGCGACTGGGCTGACCAGGTCGAGTTGGTCTGTTAGCAAAAAGACCCGCGCGACGTACAGCGCTGTCCGGGGACCGTCGAAGGCATAGGCGTCGGCACATCGGAGGACCGCACCACTACGGTCGTTTGGGCCGGGGTCGCACCGTCAATGGCTCTCGCCGTCGTGCGCGCGCTATCCAGCTGAGCACGGCAATTCACGTAGGAATCAGTGCCAGGCCGAGCGCCATAGCTCTGGCATTTTTGATCGTCTTTGGCATTGCGCTCCGCAATAAGCTGTTCGCCGGTGAGGCATCCGCCCAAAGACAAGCTAAGCACCAAGATCGCGACCACGCGCATTAAAACGTTCCCCCCAGCAAGTATTGCGGGCATCCAACCGCAGGGCGAAATCAACCAACATGGTAGGCCCGCCAGCGTGAACCGGCGGGCCCATGACGCGTAAAAGTTCGGCGAGAAATCGTATCGAGCCCCAGCGCGCTCACCAACTGGCCGTCAACCGAAGACCTTCAGCACCGGGGCGGGAACGAAATCCCTCAGACAGTCACGAGGGGCAGCGACTTGATCGCGTCCCATTGCTGCGCGGCCGTGGTGCCGGACCATTCGTCGCGATCGCGATTGGGCTTCCAGGCGGTTGCCGGATCGAGATTGCCCGATTTCGTGAAGAACGCGTTGGCCCCGTAGGAGGAGACCTCCGCCAGCCCGTAGCCCGAACGCCGGCAGAGCTTGGCAACCGCAGCCAGCGACGTGCCATGGTACCAGCCCGTCGGATGCTTCTCGTGGCGCACAAAGGTCGGATCGTACGGGACGGTGACCGATGCCTGTCCAAAGCTTGCATTGTATTCGATCGAAATGATCGATGGTTCGATGTCGATCAATCGCTCCAGAAACCAATAGTCGTTACCGTCGACATCGATGGAGAGAACGCCGACGCGCTCGAACCTGGTCCGGATGAAATCAAGGTTGTCCAACGAAAGAAAGGCATTCCGGATATCGATACGGCTCGGAAGCAACACCTTCGCGTCTTCGACCTGCTCGGCCGAGCCGTCGATGAGAAGACCCTGCCAATCCGGGCTGTAGGCAAAGGCCGCACAGTTGAACTTGACCGGATGAAAGCCGAACTCGATGAATGTCTTCGGCGCACCAGTCTTTGCGACGAGGTCGCGGAGGATGTTTGTCTCGTCAGCCTCGCCTCGGGCGCCACGCTTTAGCCGCATGGCGCGGTATCGAAGCCTTCGAAGCTGGGGAATGGATCTGAAGAAACTGCGCATATACCTCTATCCGATGAAACTTCAGATACAAGCAGACACACTTGAAAACAATTAGAAATTGCGCTCAATCCAGCCCCATCGAGGGCCCCTCAACTCCCGCGCGCCACGCCGTTGCCAATCAACTCCAATGGGCGCACGCTGTGCCGGCGCGTGAGACGCAGCTCAGGGAGAGAGACATGAAGGAACGGGGCCTGGACGGCCGCCACCGCGACAAGGATGGCACGATCGGCAAGAAGCACGGCAACACGCTGGTCGGCACGCTGCGCAAGATCTACGGCAAGGGGTTTGCAGCCGGGTATCCGGATGCGAAACAGCTCAGTGAAGTCCTGGCTCAATTGAACGAGACGTCGCTCAGCCAGTTGCGCCGCGATCACGACACAGGGCATCTGGGGCGCAAGATCGATCAAGCCTCAAAGTGAGCCGTCTTCAGCTTTCCGGGGCTGAAACCGTGGCCGGCATGCTCAAAGGAGCGCCACCAACCGAAACGGGCCCGACGGATTTCGACTGCCGGACCATCCGTTTGCGCATCGCCGCGGACAGTCCGTAGCGCGCGTTCGCTCGCCGGATGGAGGAGGTGACGTCCGACAGCATTGCATTTTGCAGCGAGTCCACCTTCGCGATGAGCGTGGACAATTGCGAAGATATCTTCCTCACGTCGACCCGTTCGTCGGTGATGCTCTGCCGCAGCGACAGCAGCACCATCGAATCCTGCTGCAGCAGGGCCGCATTTTGCTGCAATGCCTGGTTGTTCTCCTGCAGCGAAGCCGTGTGCTGCTGCTGGGCGGACTGAATGTCCTTCAAGGCAGCGGCAACCGGATCCGGCTTTGGCACGGAGGCTTCCAGGCGCGGAAGCATTTCAGCCAGACTGCCGACATTCAGCGACGAAAAATCGGACGGCAACGTGTAGACGGCCGCCGAGCCATTGATGGCCAGGGCACACACCGAAAGCGCCAGGATCGATTTCCGGCTGGACCGCTTGATCGGTTCCGATGCTTCCGGAATTGCATGGTCGGGTGCTGCAGCTGCGGCTGCGAGTGCGAGTGCGAGTGCGGCGGGGTCGAACTGTTCCACCAGGCCTTGCGCTTCGGATGTCGTGGTCACGGGCATTGACCTCAAATGAGAGCAAAAGGAAGCCGACGCCGAAACGTCCTCGCGACGCTCCCTCTACGCAGCACCCACTTACGTACAACTATCCAGAATTGTGGGCTTTTCGGCTTAATTCCACGTTAGCGACGTGGCCGCCCGTCATGCCCGGCCACCCCGGCCGAATACGGAGTCTGTGCGACGGAATGAGTCATGGGCAACCTGCTTCGAAGCGCTACAAAGCTGCAGACAACGCCTGCAGAAAGTGTAGGATTCACGAAAATCAGGAGGAACGGCATGTTTGAAATCAGTGGTTTCGACACGGCTGGAGTCGTCAGCCTCAAGCGGCCGACACTCGCCGCCGCCCTCAAGAAAGCCAGGGAGCTTGTCGAGGACGGATGCTGGGACGTTCAAGTCGTTGATCCCGGTGGCCAAGTCTACACGTCGTTCGAGGAGCAAGCCGCTTAACCGCGCACGCTCCGGGCCTTCCGACAACCGGCGTGAAAAACCCCAGCGCTTGGTGGAGCGCTGGGGCGTTTTCGAAATATCGATCGATAAATATCGATTGGTGAAATATCGGCTGGTCAAGCAATGGCACGTTGATAGCAGCGATCGGGCCGGACGTTTGTGAACTGCTTCACACGGCAGCGCCAATGACCGCCAACGTGCAGAACTCCTGACCAGTTTGTGAGATCGAACGCAGCGCGCTAGCATGAGCCTTTTTACGGAGGCTCATTTGAGACCAGTCATTTTCATCGCCGCTATCGCGCTGCTTGCAATCGCCCCTGCCCGCGCACAGCCGCTGGTCGATCCCAACAAGGTCGCTCCCGAATTTCGGGAGGCGGCCGAGAAGCGGCGGGCCGAGCAGATCCGCCAGCGCGAATGCGCGCTGAAGGCGGATCTCGAGAAGGTGCTGCCGCGCGATCGCACCGACTATCTCAACCATTGCCTGGATACGATCGCGGCCAAGCAATAGTTCAGGCCTAAGCTGCGGTCGGATCAACACCGGCGCACGATGCCTGCGGCCTATCAGGCGTGGGGCGATGACGTGCGGTCGCGAGACCGGTCAGGTCACCTGACCATTCAATCTTTCTTCAGACATTTGGGCTCACCTGACGATCCATTTCCATTGATCATTGTTGTCCGATGAGTTCCGTCCAGATTCAGTGCACGCGCTGCAAGGGCGTGTTTCGTGATCGCGCCGGACGATTGCAGGACGGCTATTCGAGGCAATGTCCGGGTTGCGAAGTGGTGCTGTTCTTCGCCGAGGACTCGCAACATCCCTTCATCAAGCGCGCGATGCGCGACGCACGCAAGGTCCGCAAGGAGCTGCGCCAGGCCCAGGCCGCGAGACGCCTTGCTCCGGAGGCGCCGACCGCGACATCGCGCTCGTCCGAGGGCCGCAGGCGAACGGCGGGCCGATCCGAGTAGGGCGCGGCTTGTTCGCCAGAGCTACCCGCCAGTCAACGACCGCCCCGTTCACCGGCTGCGTGACTTCCGCGGAAACAGACGATCGCGGATATAGCGCGAGGTCGGCGTCAAACGGATACCGCGCGGCTTCTGCCAGGCGGCGCGGTCGATCTCGTTCTTGTCGCCGATCGCAAGCCTGCCCTTGGCGCCCTTGGCGATGAAGATCGCGTCGCTCATTTTGCGGCCGGAGCGCTTGTTCCTGGCCTTCACTTCCTTCCAGAGGCTGATCCTCCCGAGCTTCAGCTTGGGCAGTTCCTCCTTGATCTCCCGTCGCAGGCAGTCCTTGTCGGACTCGCGCGCGCGTTTGCGGCCGCCCGGGAACATCCAAAGGCCGTCCGACCGCCGCCTGACCAACAATACCTTGCCGCGTTTCGCAGCAACCAGCTTGGAAGACTTCGCCATTGCTGCCGTAAATGGAAAACAGAATCGTCCCATCGTAACTTGTCTAGTCGAATAGACAAGTTACGGGGGCCAGTTGACCACAGGCCGCGGGCCGCGAGGACTTTTCGGAACATGGCGGGCAGATCGCGCCTTTCAAGGCCGGGATCAGCCTTCGTCCGCCGTCTTTCCCGCTCCCGCCCGGTCCTCCGTCCTGATCCAGGCCATCATCATCTCCCAGGCCACCGAGAGGATGATAGGCCCGATGAACAGGCCGACGATGCCGTGGGCGAGCGTTCCGCCGATCACGCCGACGAAGATCACGATGGTCGGCGTGGTGAGGCCCCGCCCCATCACCAGCGGCTTCAACATGGTGTCGATGAAGCCGACCAGGACGAGAAACACCGTGAGCAGCAGCGCCGTGGTGACGTCCTTGGCGGTCCAGATCCAGATGATGACCGGCAGCAGGACCAGGAAGGCGCCGATCTGAACGATCGAGAGCAGCAGCACGATGAAGGCGAGAAGCCCCGCGCTCGGCACCGCCGCGAGCTTGAAGCCGATGCCGGCCAGCAGCGCCTGCACGATCGCGACGCCGATTACGCCCTGCGCCACCGCGCGGATGGTGGCGCCCGCAAGTCCCAGGAAATGCTCGGTCTGCTCGGGCACGATGCGAAACAGGAAACCGCGACTGGCCGCAACCAGCCGGGGCCCGTGCGGAAACAGGAATCCGGCCACGAAGACCGAGACGAGAAACTGCAGCGTTCCGAGGCTGGCATCGCCCGCCAGCGACAACAGCGGTCCCGCCAGCGGCTGGAGAAAGGGGGCGACCTCGCGCAGCACCGCGCGGATGTTGGCGTAGGCCTGCTCCCAGAGGTCGAACAGCCAGGGCCCGACGACCGGCCAGGATTTGAGCTGCTCCGGCGCCGACTGGAGCGCTAGGTCGCCGGTGCCGAGCTGACGCGCCAGCTCCCGAACACCGTCGACGGCGCTGATGCCGAGCCAGGTCGCGGGGCCAATGACGATGCCGAGCGTGATCAGGGTGAGGATGGCGGCGGCAGTCTTGGGCCGGCCGCCAAGCATCCTGGCGACCCAGCTGAAGGCCGGGTAGAACGCCACCGCGAGCACGCCGCTCCAGGCCAGGATCGGCACGAACGGACGGATGATCAGGAAGGTCCAGATGATCAACAGGGCCAGCAGGCCGAGCCGGATCACGAGCTGGATGATGTCCTCTCCCGTCAGGAGCTGACGGAGACTTTTCACGGCCACGGCTTTCCTTGCGGCATTGACGCGGGTTCCGGCACTTGCGCGGGCAGCCGTTATTGCCAGCCCCGCATCCGGCGTCAAGACGACGGGGCCCGCGCCGGCGCAAGCGACCGGACCGCCGCGCCGCCCGGCGCGTCGTCAAACATCGCAGGGCGGATACGCCCGGCAGGCCGAGCGATGGCGCTCCATTCGCTCAGAAATGATAGTTCACGCCGACCGTTCCGGTCTGGATGTTCAGCTTCACATTGGCCGGCGTCGCCGCCAGATTGCCTGTCGTCACCGGCTGCTCGGTGATCGCGCCGAAGCCGAGATAGTTGTACTCGGCCCGCACCGACCAGTTCGGCATGAACATCCATTCCACGCCGCCGCCGGCGAGCCAGCCGGTGCGGTTGAAGCTGCCCGAGGCGGAGCCGGCCAGCGGGCCGGCAAGGCCGTTATTGGCGCTGTACTCGTCCCGGGTGAAGGCCGCGCCGCCCTTGGTGTAGAGCAGCACGCGATCGAAGGCGACGCCGAAGCGGCCCGCGACCGTGGCGATATAGTCGTTCTTGAGCGACAGGTTGAAGCCGGCGCCGCCGCCGCCGAACGGGCCGCCGGCGTTCAACGTGACGCTGGACCAGGCGCCGGTGCCTTCGAGGCCAACCACAAAATTGCCGACCTGATAATTGCCGCCGATCTGGCCGCCGACGATGCCGCCGCTGGCCGTGACCGAGCTCCAGGTCGAGGTCGGATCGGTCGGATCGATGCCGGTCCATTTGCTCCAGGCGCCGCCGCCATGCGCGCCGATGTAGAAGCCGGTCCAGCTGAAGATCTGGGCTGCCACCGGCGCCTTGACCGGCGCGGGCGCGATGATGTCAGCGGCAAATGCGGGCGTCGCCAGCAACAGTAGCGCAGACGCCAGAACCAGTTCCTTCCTCATGACCTCTCCCCCCCCATTGATCTGCGCCCCGCCCGACCGGGGCAACGGGTGAAATCTAGCTGCGCGATCTAGCTTGCGCTTGGACCGGTCGGCGGCGCGATCTGGACTGATGGGCGCTCGCAAGAGCCGGGATAATTCAGCAATGCCGCAACCGGAGTCCGGTTTGACTAACGGCGATTAACCGGATTTCGCGAGGCCGGTTTACGCCGATGCAAAGCCCCGCACCTACGCTTTGCGCCAAGCACTTCCCGCCAAGTCTTCAAAAACACTGATGTGCAATGGCCAACAGCATCTGGACGACCGAAGAATTCACCTGCACCGGTTGCGGCATGAACTACACTGCGACACGGGAAGAGCACAGCGAGCTGCACACCGGCAGCTTCAAATGCAGCATCTGCAGCGGCGAGGTGCACGCCTGGTCCGGCAAGCATCACTTCTTCGGCTGGACAGCGGTGAAGACCAAGCCGCCTGTGTTCGGACGGCGATGGTCCGGTGTGCAGTGGTAGGCTTCTGCGGACCGCATCGCCGGACGCAAAAGAAAAAAGTCCCGGCCGAGGCCGGGACTTTGACGCTCGATCAGGATCGGATCAGTACCTGGCGACGACCGGGCCGCCGAACTTGTAGTTCACGCCGACCTTGGCAACCGACAGCTTGTTCTTGACGTCGACGCCGATCGCGCCGGGGCCGCCAACGCCGAAGTCGAGGTTGATCGTCTTCTTGTCGAACTCCATGTAGTTGTACTCGACGAACGCGCTCCAGTTGTGGTCGAACGCGTATTCTGTTCCAAGGCCGAGCAACCAGCCAAACGTCGTGCTGGTCGCCGACGTGGAGAACGCGGCACCACCGCCGCCAAACCCGGCGACACTGCTGAGGGTGTGTTTGGAGTTGAGCCAAGCCGCGCCGCCCTTCACGTAAACAAGGGTGCGATCGCCGACGACGCCACCGATACGACCGGTTACGGTCGCCAGCCAATCGCTTTTCGCCGTGCAGGACAAGCCAACAGCAACGCCGAAGCAAGGCATGGTGCCCTTGACGTCAAGCCCATCAATGGTGCCTTCGACGCCGAAAACCGCCCATCCGGACTGGAAGTTGTAGCCCGCCTGGCCACCACCGAGGAAGCCGCTTCGGCTGTTCTGGGTGAGAGCAATCCCGCCGGGGACAGGCAGGCCGCCCGCGCTGGCCAGGGTCGTTTCGGTGGTGCCCCAGCCGCCGCCGGCGTTGGCACCGACGTAAAAGCCCGTCCAGTTCCAGACTGCGGCAGGCGCTGCGTAAGGTGCCTTCATGGCCATATCGGCCGCAGAGGCAATGGACGTCGATGCCAAAAGAATTGCTGCAATAGCAAGTTTCGTTTTCATTGATGTAATTCCCGTTTCAGGACGCAATAGGAGAAACTCCCGTAAGTTGTACTGGTCGTCGATCATCCCGCCTAGTGCAGTGAAGCAACACAGCCTGGAATAGGTGTCTGGAGATGGGCTGCGGCGCCTTGCGGTTGGACTACTGCGACAATTTCCGGGTCTTCAGCCGGATGTTCTGCTTCAGCGCAGGACGCTCATGGCCAGACCTTCCGCCGCGCAGAATTTTGCGTCCGCAAATTCCGGAGCCCTCGCAAGCCAATATCGCTTCGATCCGACGAAACGTGCGAGATGCTGGCCGCCTCATCGAATGGGGCGTCAGCAGAAGCAAGAGTCTTGCAAATCGCATGACGCGGTCGCGCCATTCGACCATCAGGCACAGCTTCCGCTGTGAGGTGGCTGCCGTTAAACTGCCCTGCCATCAACTGACGTCGTAAGAACATGACCATTCCCTTCATTCCCCAGATCGCCCTCTATCGAAACTGGCTCGCCGAGCAGCGTGGCCTCACCTTCGCGAACTACGAGCAGATGCGGCAGTGGTCGGTGCGCGATCTCGACGGCTTCTGGCGCAGCATCTGGGACTATTACGATCTGCAATCGCCGACGCCGTTTGCCGCCGTGATCACCGAGCGCAAGATGCCCGGTGCGGTCTGGTTTCCCGGTGCGCAGGTGAACTATGCGCGGCAAGTATTCCGGCATGTGGAGGCGGCGCATGCCGCCGGTCTGCCCGCGATCGTCAGCAGCGGCGAAGACGGCAGGCTGACGGAAACCAGCTGGCCCGAGCTGCGGCGCAAGGCGGCTGCGCTGGCGCTGCATCTGAAGGACCACGGCATCAAGCCCGGCGATCGTGTCGCCGCCTATCTGCCCAACATCCCCGAGACCATCATCGCGTTCCTGGCAACCGCCAGCCTCGGCGCGATCTGGAGCGTCTGCGCGCCCGACATGGCCGCGCCCGCCGTGATCGACCGCTTCAAGCAGATCGAGCCGAAGGTGCTGATCGCCTGCGACGCCGTCACCTATGCCGGCCGGCGGCATGACCGCAACGACGTTGTCGCCGAGCTGCGTCGCTCCCTGCCCACGGTCGAGCATGTCATCCTGCACAGCGAGACCGGCGCGCCGGCGGCGCCGGATGCCCTGCTCGCCGACATCGTCGCGACGACGGGCGCGGCGATCGAAGCGTTCGAGCCGGAATGGCTGCCGTTCGATCATCCACTCTGGATCGTCTATTCCAGCGGCACCACCGGCCTGCCGAAACCGATCGTGCACGGCCATGGCGGCATCGTCATCGTCGTGCTGGCGCTGCTCGGCCTGCACAACGATCTCGGCTGCTCCTATCACGAGAACTCGTTCGGCGAGCGCTATCACTGGTACTCTTCGACCGGCTGGATCATGTGGAATAGCCAAGTCGGCGGCCTGCTCAGCGGCACCACCTGCTGCATCTTCGACGGCAGCCCCGGCGGCACCAGGGACAAGCCGGACTGGACCACGCTGTGGCGCTTCGTGGCGCAGGCGAAAGCGACCTTCTTCGGCGCGGGCGCGGCGTTCTTCGCCAGTTGCGCCAAGGCCGAGATCGATCTCGCTGCCGCCGGCGACCTCTCGCGGCTGCGCTGCCTCGGCTCGACCGGCTCGCCGCTCAGCGCCGACACCCAGGCCTGGTTCAACGACCGCTTCGCTGGCCTGTCGAAGATCAACGGCAGCAAGGCGCAGGCCGACATCTGGTGGGCCAACATCTCCGGCGGCACCGATTTCGCCGGCGCCTTCATCGGCGGCAATCGCGAGCTGCCGCAGACGCCCGGCGCGATGCAGTGCCGCTCGCTCGGAGCTGCGGTGGAAGCCTTCAATGAGCAGGGCCATGCCGTGATCGACGAGGTCGGCGAGCTCGTCTGTACCGAGCCGATGCCGTCGATGCCGCTCTATTTCTGGAACGACAAGGACGGCGCGCGCTATCGCTCCAGTTATTTCGAGACCTATCCGGACAATTTCGACGGCAGCGGCCGCGGACCGGTGTGGCGGCACGGCGACTGGCTGAAGGTCAATCCGGACGGCTCCTGCATCATCTACGGCCGCAGCGATGCCACCATCAACCGGCACGGCCTGCGCATGGGCACGAGCGAACTCTATTCCGCGATCGAGGCGCTGCCGGAGGTGCTCGATAGCCTCGTCGTCGACCTCGAATATCTCGGCCGCGACAGCTACATGCCGCTGTTCGTCGTGCTGCGCGAGGGCGTCGTATTCGACGGCGCGATGCGGGCCAGGATCAACAAGGCGATCGAGGCCGGCCTGTCCCGGCGCTTCCTGCCGAACGACATCTTCGCCGTTGCCGAGATCCCGCGCACGCTCTCCGGCAAGAAGCAGGAGCTGCCGATCAAGAAGCTGCTGCTCGGCCACCCGGTCGACAAGGTCATCAACAAGGAGGCGATGGCCAATCCCGGCTGCCTCGACTGGTATCTCGCCTTCGCGCGCGACTATCTCGCCAGAACCGCGGCGTGAGTGCCGGCGCGCGAGCCGACCGGAATGAGGATCGCCGCAATTGCGCCAGCGGCATTTGGAATCCGTTCACCGATCGCCGCTAGATCAGGATGGATCCTTCGCGACGAGCACCAGAAATGGCCGACCTCAACGCCGTCCTCACCAGGCTCAACGACCGCCTGCTCCGCCTCGAGGGCGAGCTGTTCGTGCTGCGCTCGCTGGCGCGCGCGACGCTGACGGCGGGCGACGAGCATGCGCTGCGGATGCGCAAGCTGGTCGAGGCCGCGAAAGTCGCGCTCGACGACGAAGCCAAGCGTGCGCTGGACAAGCCGACGCGGAAATATGTCGATGCAGCCACCGCGCTCGTGGAGGAATTGCTGGTCGAGCCGACCCCGGCGCGGCCGCTGTTCACCGTCATCGACGGCGGCCGGCGCGACTGATCACGTCAGACCGGATGTGTCGCACCGGGATCCGCGGATTCAGCCTTCAGCCGACTGAGCCCCTCCTCGATGATCGCGATCTCCTCGTCGATCTGGCCGATCGGCAGGCTGAAATCGTAGCCGGACTTGCTCTTCAGATCGACCGCGAGCCGCTGCCTGTGCATCATCAGCGCGTCGAGGCCACGGCGGTTCTTCAGCCGCACATAGGCGTTGACGATCTGCTCAATTGCGTTCGGCATGAAATCGGTCCCGGCAAAAAAGCCCGCGCGGCGCACCCGCGCCGGCGGGACATTTTTGGTGTCGCGGTACGCAATACAAATCCGCGACGGATTCGTCGATACGCCGGGCTGGTTGAGAACGCGTTACCGTCACATGATTTCGTGATGCGCGGCATGAAAAAAGCCGCTGGCGATCATGCCAGCGGCCAAAGCCGGGTTTGAAAACGGATCCGGAATGAAATTTGGCCAGCCCCGGTTGGGGCATGTTCTAACGGCGCACGACGGATTCCTTCTGTTAAAATTGAAACACAGGAACCCTCGCGCTGTCGGTTTGTCCTCCACCGTGGCGGAGCGGCAACGCTAGTCCGTGACGCAGAAATACGTCCGCGGCAACCTGCGATATGCGCTGTAGCGATAATACGGCCGGTAGGCGTAGCCACGATCAAGCGCCGGCGGCTCCTCGCCGTAATAGGCGTCGTGATAGAAATTGGTGACGGGTGCCCGGGCGCAGCGATAGCTGTCCCAGGTCGGACCGATGAACGGCGCCACGCCGGTCTCGGGCGGCACCGCCGGGTATGGCCCGCCGGCGTGGGCGGGAGTTGCCACGGCCAGTGCCGCGAGAAGGAAAAACCACGCGCTTCGCATCCGCTCGCTCCTGATACGGTGCCATGCGCGCATGCAAGCACCGGAACGCGCGGCCGTGCAATCGCGGAGTTCGCTCCGTCCCGAACCCGGCGCATTGTTGATAACCGGCGCAAACGCCGGGCGGGTGGTGACAGGGCGTGCGGACGTGTTATCGGGAGGATGACGCAGCTGCGAGACGGATCGGACACCCATGCGCATTACCCTTGTCGGCTCCCGCCATTTCGGCGTGACCACCCTGAACATGCTCCGGGAACACGGCGTCTCGATCGTGCGGGTCGTGGTGGCCGATGCCGAGGATCGCCTCGCCGCGACCGCGAAGGCGGCTGGAATCGAGGTGGTGGTGCAGGCCGATCCGAAGCTCGTGGTCGCCTCCGAGATCGCCCCCGACACCGACCTGATCATCACCGCCCACAGCCACGCCCGGATCGGCAAGGACGCGCTCGCCGCCGCCAGGCTCGGCGGAATCGGCTACCACCCCTCGCTGCTGCCGCGACACCGCGGCAAGGCCGCCGTGGAGTGGACCATCAAGGAGGGCGATCCGATCGCCGGCGGCACCATCTATCATCTCGCCGACCGCATGGACGCCGGCGCGATCGCCGCCCAGGAGTGGTGCTTCGTGAAGAAGGGCGAGACCGCGCGGGAGCTGTGGGAGCGCGCCCTCGCCCCGCTCGGGCTCAAGCTGCTGGCCGACGTGATCGATTATGCCAAGGTCCACAAGGCGCTGCCCTCCAAGACTCAGGACGAGCAGTTCGCGACCTCCGCGCCGAGTCTCTCCTGACGTTTACCCTTAACGTGAAGCCGCGTTGATTTTACTTCAAAAATCGGAGTGAAAAACGCAAATAAACCATTGTTCCCAAAGGAACAATTTTCGCTTTGGCATCGCAACAAATTTCCGTCACATTTCGTCCGAATAAGCGTCAGCATATCAGACACATTGAAGGACGGAATTTATGCGTTTTGCTCGCATCGCGGCGTTCTGTGCCGCTTCAGTTTTCGCCGGCACCCTCGCCGCCCCCGCTTTCGCCCAGAGCCCCTATGACGGCAACTGGCAGGTCACCATCGTCACCAAGAGCGGCACCTGCGAGCCGACCGCAAGTTCCTTGCTGACGGTTGCCGACGGCAGGATCACCGCGCCCGGCGCTAACGTTTCCGGCACCATTGGCCGTGAGGGTCTTGTGAAAGTTTCGATCAATGGTGCATATGCCAACGGTCAACTCAACGGCAACGCCGGATCGGGGAAGTGGAATGGAGCATCTGCAGGCATACCGTGCAGCGGGCGGTGGGAAGCATCGCGCCAATAAACCAATCGAGGCTCGCGCCTGGAACTGGCGGCTGCTGATCGCGGCCGCGGTTCTGTTTGCTGCGGGGATCGTCAGCTCGGAAAGCAAGGCCCAGTCCGGCCCGTTTGCTCCGATGGCCGGCAACTGGAGCGGCGGCGGCACCGTCATGCTGGATGACGGCTCGACCGAGCGGATCCGCTGCCGGGCTAAATATGCCCCGATCGGACCGACCATGGAAATGTCGCTGACCTGCGCCAGCGATGCCTACAAGTTCAACCTCGGCGCCAGCGTCAAGGCCGAGGGCAGCGCCATCACCGGCAGTTGGTCCGAGACCAGCCGCAACATCTCCGGCTCGCTCCAGGGCCGCGGCGGCGGCGGAAACTTCGAGGTGGTCGCCTCGGCCGCCGGCTTCAACGCCAACATCGCGCTGAAGACCAGTGGCAACAGGCAGAACGTCACGATGCGCGCGGACAGCCAGTTCCGCGGCGCCAACATCTCGATGTCGCGCTAAGCCGACACGTCCGAATGACAAATCGACCCGGCGAGATCGCCGGGTCGATTTTTTTTTGCGTTCGGGACGAACGCCGTGACCTCGATCTCGACCTTGGCCCGGTCGTCCACGAGACCGCTGATGTAGAGCAGCGTCGAAGGCGGGAAATTGCGCCCCAGCGTTTCCTTCCAGGCCGCGCCGATGCCGGCACCCGCGGCCTCATATTCGCTGCGGCTGGTGAGGTACCAGGTCAAGCGGACGACGTGTTCGGGACCTGCGCCGGCCTCACCCAACAGTTTGATGATCCGCGTCAGCGCGGTTGCAACCTGCGCCGCCATGTCGGGCGCGTAATTGCCGGTCTCGTCGCCGCCGGTCTGTCCGGCCAGCACCACCCAGCGACCCGGCCCTTCCGCCACCACGCCATGGGAAAAGCCGCGCGGTTTCTTCCATTCGGCCGGCTGCAAGATGCGCATGAGCGAAGATCTCCCGTCTTTTGTCGTTGTTCGCCCAAGCCTTACCACGCCGCCCCGCGTCGCTGCATCCGCAGATTTGCCGTTGCAAACGGCAGCGATGTCGCCGATACCCACCCTCCCTCAGGATCGATCCCCAACACCTGCACCGATGACCGCGACACCGTCCAAAACGATGGCTGCACTGTGGATGGCCGGCTGGCTGGCCCTGATGCTGGTCATGGTGGTCGCCGGACGCGAGACCACGCGCGAGCTCAACGTGTTCGAGATCATGGAAGTGAGGTCGGTGATCGGGTTCAGCTTGCTCCTGCCGATCATCTACCGGTCCGGCGGCTTCAAGGCGGTCGCGACCAAACGCCTGCCCCAGCATCTCGCACGCAACGGGGTGCATTATTTCGCGCAGCTCGGCTGGTTCTATGCGTTGACGCTGATCGGAATCGGCCAGGTGGTGGCGATCGAATTCACCATGCCGATCTGGACCGCGCTGCTGGCCGCAACATTCCTCGCCGAGCGCATGACCGTCTGGAAGATCGCCGCCATCGTGCTCGGCATCGTCGGCGTGATCATGATCGTGCGGCCCGCCACCGGCGAGATCAATCCGGGCCAACTGATCGCGCTCGGCGCTGCAATCGGCTTCAGCATCTCCATGACCCTGGCAAAATCGCTGACCCGGACCGAGAGCGCCTTGGCGATCCTGTTCTGGATGATCGTGGTGCAGTTTGTCGTGGGCCTGCTGCCGACGCTCTATGTCTGGACCTGGCCGTCAGCGACCCTCTGGGTCTGGCTGTTCGTCATTGGGGTCTGCGGCACATTTTCGCACTACTGCCTCGCCAGTGCGCTCCGCTATGCGGATGCGACCATCGTGGTGCCGATGGACTTCTTGCGGGTTCCGCTCACGGCAACCGTGGGCTGGCTGCTGTATTCAGAGCGGCTCGACGCCTGGACGGTATTTGGCGCCGCGCTGATCCTGTGCGGCAATCTCCTGAATTTGAAGCCCGCACCGCCGGTTCCAGCCCGCGCGCAGTGAACCGGACGCCGCCTCGCGCGACAAAACAAGGTGGTCGAGCGTGATTTGGATCACGTTGGAGGGGCATTCCATCGTGCACATTCGGCCGCGAAGCAATGGGTTGGGCGAACTGTCGTTTCGCTAGCGCGAAACCGGCCGTGTCGTGTAAGTTCGTTGCCAATTTGTTGCTGCCTGCAATTCGATTCTGGGGATTTCAGATGCGCTATCTCACCCTCCTCGCTTCGCTGATGTGCATGGCGCTGTCGGTCAGCGCCGCGAAGGCCGACCGCCGCGTCGCTTTCGTCGTCGGCAACGGCTCCTACAAGAACGTCGCGCAATTGCCGAACCCGCCGATCGACGCCAAGGCGATGGCGTCGACGCTGCGCAATGTCGGCTTCGAGGTGATCGAAGGATCCAACCTCACCCGCGACCAGATGACCGAGAAGCTGCTGGATTTCGGCCGGAAGGCGCAGGGCTCCGACGTCGCCGTGTTCTATTACGCCGGCCACGGCATCGCGGTGAGCGGCAGCAACTATCTCCTGCCGGTCGATGCCGACATCAAGTCGGAGATGGACGTCAAGCTCGGCGCAGCCATCAACATCGACCTGACGCTCGAGCAGACCATGGGCGATGCCAAGGTCAAGCTCGTCTTCCTCGATGCCTGCCGCGACAATCCGTTCGCCGCCAAGATCAAGTCGAACTCCGCCACCCGCAGCGTCAACGTGCAGAGCGGCCTTGCCGAGATGAAGTCCGGCGAAGGCACGCTGATCGCGTTCGCCACCGGGCCGGGCCAGACCGCGCTCGACGGCCAGGAGGGCAACAACAGTCCCTTCACCCGCGCGCTGATCGACAACATCACCAAGCCAGGCGTCGAGATCCAGCAGGCGATGACGTCGGTGCGCGCCCAGGTCAACGAAGAGACCCGCAAGGGCCAGCTGCCCTGGGGACACACCAACCTGATCGGCGCGGTCTATCTCAACCCTTCGCAGCAGACACAGGTGGCCAACGCGGCGCCGACCGCTTCCGGCGTCGTGCCGGCGGCGGCCAGCAGCTCTGACGGTGTCGAGCTCGAGTATTGGCGCTCGGTCAAGGAATCCAACAAGCCGGAAGAGCTCAACGCCTACCTCTCGGCCTATCCGAACGGCCAGTTCAAGGCGCTGGCTCTGGCCCGGCTCGCTGCGATCAAGAGCGGCCCGTCCACGGCGACCCGCAACCTCAACTCGGGTATCGATCCGGCGACCTTCACCGATGACTCGACCCAGCTCACCGAGGACCAGATCGGCCTCGACAAGGGCCAGCGCCGCGACGTGCAGCGCCGCCTGACCGGGCTCGGCTTCGACACCAAGGTGACCGGCGTGTTCAGCGACGACACCCGCACGGTGCTGAAGCGCTGGCAGGCCGCCCGCGGCTATCCGTCGACCGGCTACCTCAACAAGCTCCAGCACAAGGCCCTGCTCTCCGAGATCGTGGCGGCCCCGGCCACCGCGAGCGACGACAGCCCGAAGCCAGCGCGGCGTGCTCCGGCCCAGGCCCAGAGCGCACCGGCACCGGCGCAGCATCGCAACAGCGGTGGCGGCGGCGATGCCGGCGCGGCCTTCGTCGGCGGCGTCGTCGGCGGCATGATGGGCGGCATGTTCCGCCGCTGAGGCACGCAAGCTACAACATGCAAAAGCCCGGCTCGCGCCGGGCTTTTTCTTTTTGTGGCGACGGTGCCCGCCGCATACTCCGTCATCGCGAGCGCAGCGAAACAATCCAGAATCTCTCCGCCGTGACAGCCTGGATTGCTTCGCTGCGCTCGCAATGACGAGGTTGGTTACTTCCCCGCGGCCTTGCGCAGCGCCTCGTTGATACGGTCCTGCCAGCCGGGGCCGCCTTCCTGGAAGAACTCCAGCACGTCCTGGTCGATCCGCAGGCTGACCTGTTCCTTGATCCCCGGCGCCACGTTCTGTTTCGGCGGCGCGACGACCACCTTGGCCGTCACCTTCTTGAAGGCCGCCTCGGCCTCGGTCCTGGCATCGCCCAGCGTACGCGGTCGCCTCGGGGGTTGATCCGCCATGTCCTAGATTCCCTCAAACAGAGCGGTCGAAAGATACCGCTCGGAGAAGGACGGCACTATAGCCAGGATGGTCTTTCCGGCAGCTTCCGGCCGCTTGCCGATCTGGAGCGCCGCCGCGATCGCCGCGCCCGAGGAGATGCCGCCCGGAATGCCCTCCTGCCGCGCCAGCGCGCGCGAGGTCTCGATCGCCGTCGTCGAGCTGACCTTCACGATCTCGTCGATCACCGAGCGGTCGAGAATGTCGGGCACGAAGCCGGCGCCGATGCCCTGGATCTTGTGCGGCGTGTGCTGGCCGCCCGACAGCACGGGACTCTCCTCCGGCTCGACCGCGACGACGCGCAAGGACGCCTTGCGCGGCTTCAGCACCTGGCCGACGCCGGTGATGGTGCCGCCCGTGCCGACGCCGGCGACGAAGTAATCGATGTTGCCGCCGGTATCGTTCCAGATCTCCTCCGCGGTGGTGCGGCGGTGGATCTCGGGATTGGCGAGGTTCTTGAACTGCTGCGGCATCACCGAGTTCGGAGTCGTCTTCAACAGCTCCTCGGCCGTCGCGATCGCGCCCTTCATGCCCTGCGCGGCCGGCGTAAGCACCAGCTCGGCGCCGAGAAAGGCGAGCATCTTGCGCCGCTCGATCGACATCGATTCCGGCATCACCAGCTTCAGCCGGTAACCGCGCGACGCCGCGACGAAGGCGAGCGCAATGCCGGTATTGCCGGAGGTCGGCTCGATCAGCACGGTGTCCGGCTTGACGATGCCGGCCTTCTCCATCGCGATGATCATGGCCGCGCCGATGCGGTCCTTCACGCTCGCGGCCGGATTGAAATATTCAAGTTTTGCCAGAATGATCGCGTTCACGCCGTGCACGCCCGGCAACCGTCGCAAGCGCACGATCGGGGTGTCGCCAAAAGCCTCGACAATCGAGTCATAGATCCGGCCGCGGCCGGGTTGGTGCGCTGCACCCGTTGTGGACGATGCGTCCATGATGAACTCCCTGTGACGACAATTGCGCTTTGATCGCGGCTCTTTCCGCAGTTACGGACAGCTAGCGGCGACACGCAAGCGACAATGCGGCACATGTTAAATACGCTGCGTCGCAAAATCGCGTGATCTGTAATTAGCAGAAAACCAACGCATTTGTGTTGCGACCTCGTCAATTGATTCTGCTTATGTTAGACTTAGGTCTCAGAACAGGGAGGTCACCACGATGTCAGCAATCGCTGAAGTGTTGTCGACCGTAACGCCAAGGCGCGATCCGCGTTGCAGCGAATTGCCCACCTGTCCCGTATGCGCCGACTCCATGGTCGCAGCAGAAGCCTCCGCCTACGTCTCCGACCACGTGATCAGCTATCTCTGGACCTGCGACACGTGCGGCTACGGCTTCGTGACCAAGCACGCCGTCAAGCAGCGGATCGTCTGCAACTGACGGCCGTCACGCTTCAGCGCGGGGCGATATCGCCCCTCGCCCAGTCCTCGCGCGTACGCTGGTAGAACTCCTCGAACGTTCCGTGTGCGATCGCGTTCCTGATGCCCTGCATCAGGAACTGGTAGTAAGCGATGTTGATTTCCGACAGCAGCATCGCTCCGAGCGTCTCGCCGGCCTTGACGAGATGATGAAGGTAGGCGCGTGCGTAGTTGCGCGCCGACGGCCATGAGCTGTCTTCGTCGAGCGGACGCGGATCGTCGGCATGGCGCGCATTGCGCAAATTCACCTGACCGAAACGGGTGAAGGCCACGCCGTGCCGGCCGTTGCGCGTCGGCATCACGCAATCGAACATGTCGATGCCGCGCTTGACGGCTTCAAGAATATCGTCCGGCGTACCGACGCCCATCAAATAGCGCGGCCGGTCGGCCGGCAGGGCCGGCGCGGTCTCGTCGATCATCGCCAGCATCACGGCCTGCGGCTCGCCGACGGCAAGGCCGCCGATCGCATAGCCGTGGAAGCCGATCGCAGTGAGGCCTTCGGCGCTGGCATGACGAAGCTGCGGGATATCGCCGCCCTGCACGATGCCGAACAGCATGTAACCCTCAGGAGCACTCTCGAAGGCGCGCTTGCTTCGCTCGGCCCAGCGCAGCGACAATTGCATCGCGCGGTCGATGTCGTCGCGCTCGGCCGGCAACCGCACGCATTCGTCCATCTGCATGGCGATGTCGGAGCCGAGAAGGCGCTGCACCTCGATCGAGCGCTCCGGCGACAGTTCCACCTTGGCACCGTCGATATGCGAGCGGAAGGTGACGGCGTGCTCGGTCACCTTGCGCAGGTCAGACAGCGACATCACCTGGAAGCCGCCGGAATCCGTCAGCATCGGACCGTTCCAGCCGGTGAATGTCTGCAAGCCGCCGAGCGCGGCGATCCGCTCGGCGCCGGGACGCAGCATCAGATGATAGGTGTTGCCGAGCACGATATCGGCGCCGGCATCGCGCACCTCGCGCCAGTGCATACCCTTCATGGCGCCGGCGGTTCCGACCGGCATGAAGGCTGGCGTCCGCACCACGCCGTGGGGCGTGGTCAGGCGACCGGTGCGGGCGGCGCCATCGGTCGCGAGCAGTTCGAAATGATTGGGTAGATCGTTATTGGGTGGAGTCATGGCCGTGCTTATTGCGTGTCGGGCGGGGCCGATCAACCCGCTCTGACCGCGCAATGCATCAGAGTGGGACACATTTGTGATGCGGACTTGATCGAGCCGCAGCTTGCAAAATAAAACGATACAGTGTAGTTTTTTCTTGGGCGCTGGACGGGATGCTGCGGCAGATTTGCCAGCGGCCGCAGATACGTGATCGCCAGCCACCGCCAATGCCCTCCGCTTCATGTTCGACCGAAATGTCCCGCGCCTCGCGTGGCCAGACGAGGCAGACAGGCGCCCGCCTGATCGGATTTCTGGCGCTAGCCTGCAGCCTGGCGCTTTCCGCCTGCACCTCCCTGCCCCGCACGCCCTATACGGCCGCCGACGCCACCACGTCGCGCGTGCTCGATATCGACGGCTTGCGCCGCTACACCGACGACCCCGTCACGAAATTCAGCTTCCCCCTGACCAGGAGCTATCTGGCGCTCTCCGGCGGCGGCGCGGATGGCGCCTATGGCGTGGGCGTGCTGAACGGCTGGAGCGCGGCCGGCACTCGCCCGACCTTTTCGGTCGTGTCCGGCGTGAGCACCGGCGGCCTGATCGCGCCCTTTGCGTTTCTTGGATCGCAATACGACGACACGTTGAGGGAGGTCTACACCAGCGGCATTGCCGAAAGCCTGCTGAACGATCCCAGCATCATGCGCGTGCTGTTCAGCTCCGGCCTGTTCGGCAATAAGCGGCTGCGCGAATTGGTGGCGCGCTACGTCGGGCCGGAGATCCTCGAGCAGGTCGCGCGCGAAAACGCCAAGGGCCGACGGCTGCTGATCGTAACGACCGATCTCGACACCCAGCGAACCGCCATCTGGGACATGGGCAAGATCGCCGCCGTGGGCACGCCCGAGGCGCTCAAACTGTTTCGCGACGTGATGGCAGCCTCCGCCAGCATCCCGCTGGTGTTTCCGCCCATCCTGATCGAAGCCGAAGGCCAGGGGCGCAGATTCCAGGAGATGCATGTCGACGGCGGCGTGACGGCACCGGTGCTGACGCTGCCGGAGGCCCTGCTCTTCCAGGGACGTCTGCCCGGCAACACGAAGTCGAACATCTACATTCTCGTCAACAAGAAGATCGAGCGCAACTTCGAGCTGGTCTCCAACAGCACCATTGACGTCGCCTCACGCAGCCTGTCGTCGATCACCCAGTCGCAGACGCGGTCCATCATCTTCTCGACCTATGATTTCGCCAAGCGCAACAATCTCGGCTTCCACCTCTCCTACATCGCACGTGATTATCCGGCGCCGCCCTCCGAAGGGTTCGACACGGCCTACATGCGGGCGCTGTATCAATACGGTTATGAGAAAGCGGCGGCGGGACAGGCCTGGACGTCGACGCTCCCCTAGGACTGACGCGCCGGAACGACGTCCTTCGAAGACCGTTGACGATACGGCCAATTCGGCCAGATTGGCGATGACGCCCCCGCTCCTGCGCGTTATAGAGCGAATGACCATTGTTACGACCCCGCAGGAATCATTGGGCATGGGATTGGCTGCGACCAGGACAAGACGGGCAGCGTCACGGCGCGAAGTGCCGAAATCGCGCGGCGGACGGCCAACGAAAAGCGCCGCCATCGAGCGCGACCAGCGGCTGATCGAGGTCGCCACCCGCCTGTTCCTGGATCGCGGCTTTGACGCCACCTCGCTGGATGCGGTCGCCGAAGCGGCGCGCGTGAGCAAACCGACCGTCTATTCCCGTTACGGCGACAAGCGCGGACTGTTCACGGCGGTGCTGAGGCGTGAGATTACGCGCTGGCTTGCCCCGCTGTCCGCGGCGGCCGAGACGCAGCTCGGCAGATCGTCCGACATCTCCGTCGAGCAGCGGCTGGTCGAGATCGGGCGGGAAATGCTGACATTCACCTGCGGGCCGGACGCCATGGCGTTCAGCCGCATGATGACGTCACAGGCCATCAATTTCCCCGACATCGCCAAGCTCGGCATGGAAGAGGGCTGGCTGAAGGCGGTCGCCACCACCGCGCGCTTCTTCGATCACCTGGTGGCGCAAGGCGCCCTCGACATCGAAGACACCACCATTGCGGCCGAGGTGTTCCTCGACGTCGTCGTTGGCCACACCCACCGCATGGCGACGTTCGGCACGCCGATGGAAATCAAATTCGCCGAGAAGCGGATGCGCGTCGCGATCAAGCTGTTCCTAGCCGGCGCGCTGGGACCGGCCGGCCGCGTCAAGGATGCCGCCAAAGCCGCCCCGCGGCGCCGCCCCTCCCGCTGACAATTCCGTGAGCTTGCGCCCTGTCCCCTACGAGGGCACGTCCGCGGCATTGACCAGAATAAAACGATACGGTATGGTTTAGTTATAAGCGATACGGACCGCTTTTTCACCAGCCCCAAGGTGGTCCGCACCGCTAAGATCGCCGCAGCGGGTACAGCCCGCCGCAGCGCTCCGCGGCCGGCCGTTGCCCATGGTCGGCCGCGAATTCTTTACGATCATCCGGCACACTCGCCGGCCAAGGTTACGAGCATGGCCATTTTGGAACGTGCCGGATCTTCGAACGTACCAACGGTTTCGAGCATGACGGCAGCACGACAACACCTTTGGACGTTGTCTGCATTCGCCCTGTCGGCGCTGCTCATTGCTGCGCCGGTGCAGGCGGTGGTCTCGGCCGGTGGCACGCCCACCGCCCTTCACGGTGAGACAGATGGGAGCGCCGAGGCCGACCGGCAAGCGGTCAGCCGCGAGATCGAGCGCTTCCGCAGCTCGACCGTCTCGATCGGCCAGGCCATGGCCATTGCCGAGGCGCGCCACGCCGGCGCCATGACCGCGGATGTCAGCTTCGACGGCGCCTCCGGCGTGCCGGTCTACCGGGTCAAGACCCTGCACAACGACCGGATCTGGCGGCACACCATCAATGCGTCCACCGGCGAGCTCATCGGCGGCGAAGCCGCCCTGCCCCTGACCGAGCTCGAGCTGGACGATCGCAGCAATCTCGCAGCGCTCGGCGCAATCCGGCACCGGCTTGCGGACGCGGTCCGCGTCGCCGAGCAGGCGGCGTCAGGCAAAGCGATCAGCGGCGGGCTGGTGCGCGAACGCGGCCGGCTCAATTTCGCGATCGTCGTCATCAGCGGCGATGACCTCAAGGAGGTCATCCTGGAGCCGCCGGGCGCCCGGGCGAAATAGCGCCGGCCACAATCCCGCCCGAATAGCCATTGACGGGCGCCAGAGTCTCCCGCATAAGTCGCCGCCATGTTCACGACCACCAAACGCACGACCAAAACCACCACGGCCTTCGGGGCCCGGGGAGGCGTGCGCTTGTAGTCGTCGACTAGAACGCAATCAGCTCTACCGAAGCCCCGCCCATGATGGTCCGGGGCTTTTTTGTTGTCTGGATTTCAACGCAATGGAGGACAAAGTGAGTAACGATCCCGTCGTCGCGATTGTCGGCGTCACCGGTGCGGTGGGCGCCGAATTCATCGCCACCATGGACAAGCGCGGCTTTCGCGTCGGCAAGCTCAAGGCGCTCGCAAGCGCCCGCTCGGCCGGCAAGACGGTATCGTTCCGCGGCAAGGACGTCGTCATCGAGGAGCTGACCGAGCGCGCCTTCGAGGGCGTCGACATCGCGCTATTCTCCGCCGGCGGCAGCATCTCGAAGAAGTACGCGCCGCTCGCGGTCAAGGCCGGCGCGGTCGTGGTCGACAACTCCTCCGCCTTCCGCATGGACCCGAACGTGCCGCTGGTGATCCCCGAGATCAACGCCAACCGTATCCGCGACCACAAGGGCATCATTGCCAACCCGAACTGCGCCGCGATCACCGCGCTGGTGCCGCTGTGGCCGATCCACCAGAAGAACCGCATCAAGCGCGTGATCATCTCGACCTATCAGGCGGCAAGCGGCGCCGGCGCCGCCGCGATGGAGGAACTCGTCGAGTCTACCCGCGCCAATCTCAACGGGCAGGTCTATACGCCCAAGGTGATGCCGCACCCCTACGCCTTCAACCTCTTCAACCACAACACCGCGGTCGATCCCGACACCGGCTACAACGACGAAGAGACCAAGGTCATCAAGGAGACCCGCAAGATCTTCGAGGACGACAAGATCGCGATCGGCGTCACCTGCATCCGCGTACCGGTGCTGCGCGCCCATTGCGAGGCCATCACCTTCGAATGCGAGAAGCCGATCACCGAGGACCAGGTCCGCAGCCTCATGGCGCAGGCGCCCGGCGTTAAGGTGATCGACGACCGCGTGAAGAACTACTTCCCGATGCCGATCGACGCCTCGGGCCAGGACGACGTCCTGGTCGGCCGCATCCGCAAGGACCTCAGCGATCCCTCCGGCCATTCCATCTCGATGTTCGTGGCGGCCGATCAGCTGCTCAAGGGCGCAGCGCTGAACGCGGTGCAGATCGCCGAGCTGCTGCCGCAGCGGGTGATGGCGTAACGCACTCTAAATCCGTCATCCTGAGGCGTGAACCCGGCGGTGCAACGCACCGCTGGGTGAGCCTCGAAGGATGCACGGCCGCGACGCAGCGGCGGGGCCGTCGCCGTTCGAGGCTCGCCGAGGAGACGAGTACCTCCAGCGACAACGGCTACGCCGTTGCGCGGGGGTGACGGTGATAGAGCTATGTCCGGACGATCAATCCACCGCCCGAAACAACAAACACGCATCCCCATACGAATAAAACCGGTACCCGCGCGCGATCGCGTGCGCATAGGCCTGCTGCATCGTCTTGAGCCCTGAGAACGCCGACACCAGCATGAACAGCGTCGACTTCGGCAGGTGGAAATTGGTCAGCAGGATATCGACGGCGCGGAAGCGATAGCCGGGCGTGATGAAGATCGAGGTCTCGGCGCTAAACGGCTGGATGGCGCCGTCCTCGCTGGCGGCGCTTTCAAGCAGCCGCAATGATGTGGTTCCGACGGCGATGATGCGGCCGCCATTCTTCCGCGCGGTGTTGAGCCGCTCCGCGGTCTCGGCCGAGATCATGCCCCACTCGGCATGCATCTTGTGGCCTTCGGTGTCGTCCACCTTCACGGGGAGGAACGTCCCTGCCCCGACATGCAGCGTGATGCGGTTGATACCGATGCCGCGCTCGCGCAGCGCCTGCTCCAGCGCCGGGGTGAAATGCAGGCCAGCGGTCGGTGCGGCAACGGCGCCTTCGTTCGCCGCGAACATGGTCTGGTAGTCGGCGAGGTCCTGATCGTCGGGCGTGCGCTTGGAAGCGATGTAGGGCGGCAGCGGCGGGCTGCCGAGGTCGGCGATGGCCTGGTCGAGCGTGGGGCCGTGGAACGAGAAGCCAAGCGTCACCTCGCCCTCCGCACCCTTGGCCTCGACCTCGGCATCGAGATGGCCGAGCAGGCAGACCTTGCCTTCATTGCCGAAGCGGATGCGGTCGCCGGCTATGAGCTTCTTCGCCGGCTTCACCAGCGCCTGCCAGCGCGAGCCGTCGAGGCGCTTGATCAGGGTCGCCTCGATCTTCGGCTCGGTCTCGCGGCCGATGCGGCGGCCCCTAAGCTGCGCCGCGATCACCTTGGTGTCGTTGACGACGAGCTGGTCGCCCGGCCTGAGCCATTGTACGAGGTCGGCGATGGTCTGGTCGCGCAGCGCGCCGCCCTCCACCACCAGCATTTTCGCGGAGTCGCGCGGGCTTGCCGGGCGCAGTGCGATACGCTCGGCGGGCAGGTCGAAATCGAAGAGATCGGTGCGCATCCCTCACACAACCAATGTCATTCCGGACGCCGCGCCTCAAGCGCGGCGATCCGGAATCTCGGAATGAGGCGCGAGATTCCGGGTTCGCGCTGGCGCGCGCCCCGGAATGACGGCTCGTGGTTTACTCCGCGTCCGCCGCCATCCGCGCCTTGACGATCTTGTCGGGGTTCTGCACCGGCTCGCCGCGCTTGATCTTGTCGACGTTCTCCATGCCCTCGGTGACCTTGCCCCACACCGTGTACTGATTGTCGAGGAAGCGGGCGTCGTCGAAGCAGATGAAGAACTGGCTGTCGCCGGAATCGGGGCTGGCGGCACGGGCCATCGAGGTGGTGCCGCGCACATGCGGTTCCTTGTTGAACTCGGCCTTCAGTTTCTTGCCGGAGCCGCCGGTGCCGGTGCCCTGCGGGCAGCCGGTCTGCGCCATGAAGCCCTCGATCACGCGGTGGAACACGATGCCGTCGTAAAAGCCCTCGCGGACCAGTTCCTTGATGCGCGCGACATGGCCGGGCGCGAGGTCGGGGCGCATCTCGATGGTGACGGGCCCCTGAGTGGTCTCGAGGATCAAGGTGTTTTCGGTGGCGCTCATGCTCGTCTCTCTTGCGTTGGAGGTGAAGTCTTGTCGGGTGACGTTTTGCGGTTACGGAACAGGATCGCGAATGGACGCCCCGCGGCGGCGCCGGCCATTGCATCGGTAAATGGCATCGGTGTGCAGCGTTGCAACGCCTCCATCACCGCGATCCGGTATTGCAGCCGGTCATTGTCGGAGGCCTCCGCGGATTCATAGGTAATCCTCGGATGGCCCAGAATGTTTCCGGACCGGTTAAAGCTCACGACGACGGTGATGTCGAGTGGGCGAGCCCTGGCGGGCGGCGGCGGCTTCCAGCAGGTCCGCAAATGCCGGAAGACGTCCTGGATCGTATCGACCTGCGCGTCCTCTGCAGCGGCGCCAAAGACACCGGATAACAGCATCGCGGCAGCCAGCAGAACCCTGTTGCCGCAACGCGCCATCGCTCACCTTATTTGATGTCGGAGGCGACCTGCACCTTCACCATCTTGTCGGGGTCGGTGACGCTGCCGCTGGGTGAGCCGGGCGGCGCCTTCTTCAGCTTGTCGACGACGTCCATGCCCTGCACGACCTCGCCGATCACGGTGTACTGGTTGTCCAGGCTGCCGCCGTCGGCAAACATGATGAAGAACTGCGAGTTGGCGGTGTCGACGCTGTCGCCGCGCCGGGCCATCCCGACGATGCCGCGCGCGAAATGCACCTTGGAGAATTCCTGCTTCAGGTTCGGATATTTCGAGCCGCCGGTGCCGTTGAAATTCTGGCCGTCGCCGGTCTGCGCCATGAAGCCGTCCATGACGCGGTGGAACGGCACGTTGTTGTAATAGCCCTCGCGCGCGAGCTGCTTGATGCGCTCGGCGTGCTGGGGTGCGAGGTCGGGCCGCAGCTTGATGACGATGCGGCCCTTGGTGGTGTCGATGACGATGGCGTTGGCCTTGTCGAGGTTGGCCGGCAATTGCTGCGCCACCGCCGGCACCGCGAACACGAGCGCGGCAAGAACTGCGAGAATTCGGATCATGAGAACTCCGGATCAGAGATGAGAGAGGAAACGCGCCCGTATCAGGCGAATTTTGCCTTGAGCTGTGCCGCGACGAGCGGCGGTACGAAGGCCGAGACGTCGCCGCCCATGCCGGCGATCTGACGCACCAAAGTGGCGGTGATCGGGCGGACCGCCGGAGAGGCCGGCAGGAACACCGTGTGCACCTCGGGCGCCATGGTCCCGTTCATGCCGGCGAGCTGCATCTCGTAATCGAGGTCGGTGCCGTCGCGCAGGCCCCGAATCATGATGGTCGCGCCGTGCTTGCGAGCGGCGGTGACCGCGAGATCGTCGAAGGTGACGGCTTCCAGCACGCAGCCGGCCGCGGCCGCCACCGGCCCGCAGACCTCGTGCAGCATGGTCAGCCGCTCCTCGGTCGTGAACAGCGGCTTCTTGCCGGGATGGACCCCGATGGCGACCACCAGCCGGTCGCACAGGGGGACACTGTGCCGGACCACGTCCAGATGGCCGTTGGTGATGGGGTCGAAGGAACCTGGATAGAAGGCAATGCGCGGCATGGCCCCGTCCTACCGCGCCCCGCCCGGCCCGGCAAGCCGGACCGGTTCCCGCCTGCCATTCCGCCAGGCCATGTCGGAATCGCGCCGATTGTTTCGTCCTGAGGGTGGCCACGAAACAAAACGGAGCGCGAACGAAACCATTTCCCGCCTCCGCGAAGACGTCCGGAAACTGGCCATGGTTACTAATCCACCCAACGAATGACGGGCCGCATACTGGGCGTAGCGGCCGCATCACAGGGGACCGTCGATGATCAAGACCCTCTCAGCGATTGCGATCGCCGCTTTTGTGGCTGCTGCCCTCACCGTCCTTCCCGGCTTCGCTCCGGCCGTCGAAGCCAGCGTCCCGCAGCCGCTCGCCAAGGGCGACCGGCTCGATGTCCGCACCATCGGCAAGGACTGCTCGCAGCAGGCCTGGCCGAACTTCGAAGCCTCGTGCCTGCGTCGCGCCGGCACCAAGGCCAACATCCGCGAGGCGCGCCTGGTGACGGCTGACCGCACGCCGTAGGCGGGCTGTCAGCTTCGCGTCACATAAATCCCATGGATATTTGCGACGTCCCGTCGCAGACTACTTGATGCCCGCGCCCGTCGGAATGGCCCGCCGGGCGCGATCCCATTGAGGGGTTGCACTTGTCCAGCACGCCCGCGGTCGCTTCCGGCCATCATCCGGCCCCTCTCCCGATAGCAATGACCATGGGCGCCCTCGGGGTGGTCTATGGCGATATCGGCACCAGCCCCCTCTACGCCCTCAAGGAAGCCGCCAAGGCGGCTGCTCATGGCGGCACATTGAGCCACGACGCTGTTCTGGGGATTGCCTCGCTGATCCTGTGGGCGCTGTTGCTCATCATCTCGTTCAAATATGCGCTGCTGATCCTGCGCGCGGACAATCGCGGCGAAGGCGGCATCGTGGCGCTGCTGGCGCTGCTGCATGCCCGCCACGCCCAACCCGGCACCTGGCGCGCCCATCTGCTGGTGGTGGGCCTGATCGGCGCCGCGCTGCTCTATGGCGACGGCGCGATCACGCCGGCGATCTCGGTGCTATCAGCCATTGAAGGCCTCAAGGTCGACGCCCCCTCACTCGCGCCGGTGGTCGTGCCCGTCACTGTCGCCATCCTGATCGGGCTGTTCATGATGCAAAAGCAGGGCACCGGTTTCATCGGCCGCATCTTCGGACCCGTCATGCTGGCCTGGTTCGTCGTGCTCGCCGCGCTCGGCATCCACGGCATCGTCAAGGCACCGGCGGTGCTGGCCGCGCTCAGCCCGGTCTATGCCTTCGAGTTCCTGATCCACCAGGATTTCCACGTCTCCTTCGCCATCCTCGGCGCGGCCTTCCTGGCGGTGACCGGCGGCGAGGCCATGTATGCCGACATGGGGCATTTCGGCCGCTTCCCGATCCGGCTCGCCTGGTTCGCAATCTGCCTGCCGGCGCTGGTGCTGAACTATTTCGGGCAGGCCGCGCTGCTGATCACCGATCCGACCATGATCGAGAATCCGTTCTTCCAGCTCTGCCCGGACGCCCTGCACTATCCGCTGGTCGCCTTCTCGGCGGTTGCGACCGTGATCGCCTCGCAGGCGATCATCTCCGGCGTGTTCTCGCTGACCCAGCAGTCGATCCAGCTCGGCTTCCTGCCGCGCATGCAGATCCGCCACACCCAGAGCGACGCCATCGGTCAGATCTACGTGCCGCTGGTGAACTGGCTGCTCGCCGCCGCAACGCTCGGCGCCGTGTTGAGCTTCGGCACCTCGGACGCGCTCGCCGGCGCCTATGGCATCGCGGTGTCGCTGCTGATGGCGATCACCACGCTGCTCGCCGCGTTGCTCGCGATCCAGTGGGGTTTTTCGCCCTGGCTCGTCGTCGCCGTGAACGGCTTCTTCTTCGTAATCGACATGATCTTCTTCTCGGCCAACTCGATCAAGCTGTTCGAGGGCGGCTGGTTTCCGCTGCTGCTCGCCGCGCTCGTCGCCTTCCTGATGCTGACCTGGCGGGCCGGCGTGAAGCTGGTCGAGGCCGCGCGCGCGAAGCTGCGACAACCCGAGGAGGATCTGATCGAGACCGCAGTGAACAAGTGCAGCGCAAGGCTGCCCGGGACCGCCGTGTTCCTCGCCTCCGCGCCGAAAGGCGTGCCGCTGACACTCACGCAATTCGTCAAGCACAACCACGTCCTGCACGAGCGCGTCATCCTCGTCACGGTCCTGATCGAAGACGCCCCTCACATTGCCGACGAGGAGCGCGCCGAGGTGATCGAGATCATCACCGGCATCACCCGCGTGATCCTGCATTACGGCTTCATGCAGAACCCGACGATCTATGATGGGCTCAAGCTCACTTGCCGCCAGGGCAAGCTGCCCGGCATCGACCTTTCCGACGTCACCTACTACGTCGGCCGCGAGACCATCATCCCGCGCGAGGACGTCCCGGGCATGTGGGTCTGGCGCGAAGGCGTGTTCGCATTCCTGCAGCGGAACGCCGAACGCTCCGCCGCGTTCTTCGGCGTGCCGACCAAGCAGGTGGTGGAGTTCGGGACGGAGCTTGAGATTTAGCGAAATTCGTAGCCCGGATTTCGCTTCGCGCCGTCCGGGCTACGAGGGCTGAATGATCACTCCCCGCTCGTCTCCCCATTCGCGCCGTTGCCGCTCTCAGCCTCTTCCGTGATGTGCTCGACCGACACCACGTGCTCGTCCTCGGCGGTGTCGAACACGATCACGCCCTGGGTCGAGCGGCCGGCGACGCGGATGCCCTCGACCGGGCAGCGGATCAGCTGGCCCTTGTCGGTGACCAGCATGATCTGGTCGGCGTCTTCCACGGGGAACGACGCCACCAGATTGCCGTTGCGGTTGTTGACGCTCATGGCGACGATGCCTTTGCCGCCGCGGCCCGTGGTGCGGTACTCGTAGGACGATGTGCGCTTGCCGTAGCCGTTGACGGAGACGGTGAGCACGACCTGCTCGGCCGCCGACATCTCGACATAGCGTTCCGACGGAATCTGGAAGCTGCCGGAGGTCGTCTCTTCAGCCTCGGCATCCACTGCCGGCTCCTCGGCCGTGGCTTCGCCGGCAACCGCGCGGCGCATCTTCAGATAGGCCGAGCGTTCGTCCGAGGACGTCTCGACGTGACGCAGGATCGCCAGCGAGATCACCTTGTCGCCCTCGGCAAGCGCGATACCGCGCACACCCATCGAGGTGCGCCCGGTGAACACACGAACGTCGGTGACGGGGAAGCGGATGCACTGGCCGCCGGCGCCGGTGAGCAGCACGTCGTCGTGCTCGGTGCAGATCTGCACGTCGACGATCGCTTCGTTCTCGTCGAGCTTCATGGCGATGATGCCGGAGCGGCGGACGTCGACGAAGTCGGACAGCTTGTTGCGCCGGACGTTGCCGCCGGTGGTCGCGAACATCACATCGAGGTTGCCCCAGGTCGATTCATCCTCGGGCAGCGGCATGATGGTGGTGATGCGCTCGCCCTGCTCCAGCGGCAGGATGTTGATCAGCGCCTTGCCGCGCGCGTTGGGCGCAGCCATCGGCAGGCGCCAGACCTTTTCCTTGTAGACCTGGCCGCGCGAGGAGAAGAACAGCACCGGCGTATGCGTCGACGCCACGAACAGGCGGCTGACAAAGTCCTCGTCGCGGGTCTGCATGCCGGCGCGGCCCTTGCCGCCGCGGCGCTGGGCCCGGTAGGCCGACAGCGGCACGCGCTTGACGTATCCGGCATGGGACACGGTGACGACCATGTCCTCGCGCTGGATCAGGTCCTCGTCCTCGACCTCGCCTTCCTGCTCGATGATCAACGTCTTGCGCGGGGTTGCGAACTCGGCCTTCACCTCGGCAAGCTCGGTCTTGATGATGCCGAGCACGCGCTCGCGCGAGCGCAGGATGTCGAGATAGTCGGCGATTTCAACGGCAAGTTTGGAGAGTTCGTCGCCGATCTCCTCACGGCCCAGAGCGGTAAGGCGCTGCAGACGCAGGTCGAGAATGGCCCTCGCCTGCTCCATCGACAGCCGGATCGTGCCGTTTTCGCTGATGCGGTGGCGCGGATCGTCGATCAGCGTCAGCATGTCCTCGACGTCCCGGGCCGGCCAGTCGCGCGACATCAGGGTGTCGCGCGCGGTGGTCGGATCGGGCGAGGTCCGGATGACGCGGATCATCTCGTCGATGTTGGCGACCGCGATGGCGAGACCGACCAGGATGTGGGCGCGATCGCGCGCCTTCGCGAGCAGGAACTTGGTGCGACGCGTGACGACCCGCTCACGGAAGTCGACGAAGATCGCCAGCAGGTCCTTCAGATGCATGATCCGCGGACGGCCGCTGTCGAGCGCCACCATGTTGACGCCGAAGCTCGTCTGCAGCGGCGTGAATCGGTACAGCTGGTTCAGCACCACGTCCGGCACCGCGTCGCGCTTCAATTCGATGACGACGCGGTAGCCGTCTCGGTCGGATTCGTCGCGCAGGTCGCCGATGCCCTCGATCTTCTTTTCCTTGACCAGCTCGGCGATGCGCTCGACCATCGTCGCCTTGTTCACCTGGTAGGGAATCTCGGTGATGATGATCGCCTCGCGCTCCTTGCGGATGGCCTCGATCGCGACCTTGCCGCGCATCATGATCGAGCCGCGGCCGAGGTGATAGGCGGCGCGGATGCCCGCGCGCCCGAGAATGACGC
This sequence comes from Bradyrhizobium betae, assembly GCF_008932115.1. Taxonomy (NCBI): domain Bacteria; kingdom Pseudomonadati; phylum Pseudomonadota; class Alphaproteobacteria; order Hyphomicrobiales; family Nitrobacteraceae; genus Bradyrhizobium; species Bradyrhizobium betae. The sequence continues at coordinate 6,669,765 of NZ_CP044543.1, read as the reverse complement.
CACCCGTCGGGAAATCAGGTCCTGGCACGATGTTGATGAGTTCTTCGATGGTGAGCGCGGGGTTGTCGATCAGCGCAACGCAGGCGTCGATGACTTCGCCGAGATTGTGCGGCGGAATGTTCGTGGCCATGCCGACCGCGATGCCGCCCGCGCCGTTGACCAGGAGGTTCGGGAACTTGGCCGGAAGAACCGAGGGCTCGGTCTCGTTGTTGTCGTAGTTCGGCTGGAAGTCGACGGTGTCCTTGTCGATATCGGCCAGCAGGGCCAGCGCCGACTTGGTCAGCCGCGCCTCGGTGTAACGATAGGCGGCCGGGGGATCGCCGTCGACCGAGCCGAAATTGCCCTGACCGTCGATCAGCGGCACCCGCATCGAGAAGTCCTGCGCCATGCGGACCATGGCGTCGTAAATCGACTGGTCGCCGTGCGGATGATACTTACCGATGACGTCGCCGACCACGCGGGCGGATTTGACGTACTTCTTGTCGGGCGTGTGGCCCTGCTCGTGCATCGAGTACAGGATGCGCCGGTGCACCGGCTTCAGGCCGTCGCGGGCATCGGGCAGCGCACGCGCCACGATCACGCTCATGGCGTAGTCGAGATACGACTTCTTCATCTCCTCGAAGATGGAGACGGGTCGAATATCCGAGGGTTGCGCCGGCTGGTCGCCGGGCTTGTCGTCGTCGTCAGCCAAGGGGGAATCCGGTGAGGTTTTATCTGGGAATCATATAGCGCATCGCCCCCCTGATAACCACCCTCGCGGGGGTCAAGGGAAGCGCTTTTTCCGCTTATTTTTCCAACGACTTAAGGCCTGAAAGGCGACGCGCTGGACGAACCTGGAATTGACCTGCCAAACCGTCCGCCCCGCCGGCCGGGCAGCACGGCGCGCCTGCCCCCGTCAGCCCGTTTGCCACGACGCAATCCAAGCTCACCCCAAACATGAAGCGGGCCCGGGAATCCCGAGCCCTTCCTGCCGATTAGCGAGATTTGCTCACACGAGATGGGAAGCGCCGCCGATCCGGTAGGCGCGTCCTCGTCTCGCGATTATCGTTCTCAGAACGGGATGTCGTCGTCCATGTCGCTGTTGCGACCACCGCCACCGCCGGCGGCAACCGCACGGCGCGGTGCGCTGCTGACCGGACCGGACGCGCCGAAATCGCCGCCCGGCTCGTCGCCGAAGCTGCCGCCTCCGCCGCCGCTGCGGCCGTCGAGCATCGTCAGGGTCGAGTTGAAGCCCTGGAGCACGACCTCGGTGGAGTACTTCTCGACACCGGCCTGATCGGTCCATTTGCGGGTCTGAAGTGCGCCTTCGATGTAAACCTTGGCGCCCTTCTTCAGGTACTGCTCGGCGACCTTGCAGAGCCCTTCATTGAAGATCACGACGCGGTGCCACTCGGTCTTTTCCTTGCGCTCGCCGCTGTTCTTGTCGCGCCAGGTTTCCGAAGTCGCGATGCTCAGATTCGCGATCGGCCGCCCGTCCTGGGTGCGGCGGATTTCAGGATCCTTGCCGAGATTTCCAACCAGAATGACCTTGTTGACGCTTCCCGCCATGCCGCTCTCCACTCCGAATGCCACTGAATGTCCAAAGGCGGGGTCCGCGCCAAACGGTCCTCTGCCACCCTGTTGAGGCGAACCTATACGCTTGCGAGCACGGATCAGCCCGTCACCCCTCAGGTTATCCCCATATATAGCATCGACGGCGGGCTCGTTCCAGATTTGTTCTCCGCCGACATTCGAAACACCCGTTGCTCGACAGCAGGGCTAGGCAGCAAAAAAAACGCGGATTTCGGCGGAACCCGATGGAACTTTTTTGGGTTCCCCGGCACAGGAAAAATCACTTAACATTCATTTACTTATCGCCCCCTCAGTTCGTCCCGGACTGTTGTATTTTGGAGACGGACTCTGGCGACAATGCGGGCTACGGTTGCTGCGGAATTAGATCATATGGGCGTCGCGCCTGACCGACCGCTTCGGGGATTTCACGAGAAGCGGGCAAGATATGGGAGAGACCGTAATGAACAAGATTCTGGCAATTGCATTTGGTGCCGCTGCGTTGGGCCTGTCTGCTCCGGCGAGCGCGGCAGATCTGGCCGCACGCCCCTACACCAAGGCGCCGATGGCCGTGCCCGCGCCCATCTACAACTGGACCGGCTTCTATGTCGGTGTGCAGGGCGGCGGCGGCTGGGGCCGTAGCGACGAGACCTTCTTCGGCGCACCGAATACGGCGATCTTCGCCGGGACCCAGAAGTACGACACCAGCGGCGGCTTCGTCGGCGGCGTGTTCGGCTACAACTGGCAGTCCGGCCCGGCCGTGTTCGGCATCGAGGGCGACTATCACTGGGCTGACATCAGCGGCCGTTCTGCCCAGATCAATGCCGGCGTCGGCGACACCTACTTCACGAAGATCCGCGGCTTCGGCGATATCAAGGGCCGTCTCGGCTATTCGACCGGTCCCGCCCTCTGGTTCGTCAGCGGCGGTGCCGCGGTCGGTGACATCCAGCACCGCTATGATGGCGTTCCCGGAAACGTCTTCGTCCAGAACGACTGGCGCTGGGGTTGGACCATCGGTGCCGGCGCCGAATACATGTTCGCTCCGAACTGGTCGGCCAAGGTCGAGTACAACTACATCGATTTCGGCAAGAGCTCGATCCAGTACTCCGCTGTGCCCACCAACCGCTCGGAGTGGACCGACACCGTCCACACCATCAAGGCTGGCGTGAACTATCACTTCAACTGGGGCGGCCCGGTCGTCGCGAAGTACTGATATCCTTCTGATATCACTTGCAGATCAAAGGCCGGCCTCGCGCCGGCCTTTTTGCTGCGCGCAGGCTGCCGGAACAATGGGTCAGGGACCATTACATTGTGCAACTGCTGTGGCTTTTGAGAGACACAACTTGCGGCTTCAATGGTGTAAGCCGACATCAGTTGGACCACAGCGTCCGATGCCCTTCCGAACGCACGGAAGGCAACAACAGAAACGGGACTGGGATTAGGTTGATAATGAAGAAGGTTTTGTTGGCTTCGGCCTGTTTGTTCGCTCTCGCTGCTCCGGCTTCGGCCGCTGATCTCGCAGCGCGCCCCTACACCAAGGCACCGGTGGCTGTGGCCTCGGTCTACAACTGGACCGGCTTCTACCTCGGTATCGTCGGTGGCGGCGCCTGGGAGAACGGCTCGGGCGATCCGAAGATGAAGGGTGGCTTCGTCGGCGGCACCGCCGGCTACAACTGGCAGACCGGCAACGTCGTGTTCGGCGTCGAGGCCGACGGCGCTTGGGCTGACGTCAGCGCTTCGGCGACCGGCGCGACCGTTGTCCCCGGCTTCGGTGTCGTGACTGCGACCGCAACCTCGAAGACCGATGCGATGGGCACCGTGCGCGGCCGCATCGGCTACGCCGTCAACCAGGTCCTGTTCTACGGCACCGGCGGCTACGCCTGGATCGACAACAAGATCTCCCTTTCCGCGCTCGGCGTGACCGCGTCGGACAGCAAGTGGCACTCCGGCTGGACCGTCGGCGCCGGCGTCGAAGCGTTCTTCGCGCCGCAGTGGTCGGTCAAGGGCGAGTACCTCTATCGCAGCCTCGGCGGCGAGACCTACTTCTCGGGCGCCCTGCCCACCGGCACGCTCAACTTCCACACCGTGCAGGTCGGCGTGAACTATCACTTCGGGGGCCCGGTGGTTGCGAAGTACTGAGCTTCGCCTCCAACGCCATCGCGTTACGAAAGGCCGGCCTTGTGCCGGCCTTTTTGTTTTCGCGCTAACGAACATCCAACCGTCAAGGAATCGTGGGGCGAGAATCGCACCCGCGCATTGGCTTGGTGAGTTGGGGATCCGACATGAAGATTTGTGCGCTGGCCGCGGCCGGCTTGTTCGCACTCGGCGCGATCGCGCCAGCGGCGGCCGCCGATCTGCCGCTCTATCCCAAGGCGGCGGTCGCGCCTGTCCTCACCTATGACTGGAGCGGCATCTATGCCGGCATCAACGGTGGCGGCGGCTGGGCCCATGCCTGCTGGAACGTAACCGGCGCGCTCGGCGTCGCGGTTGACCCGGCCGTCGGCGAAGGCTGCCACAACGCAGGCGGCGGCACGATCGGTGGACAGGTCGGCTATCGCTGGCAGAAGTCGCGCTGGGTGTTCGGCATCGAGGGCCAGGGCAACTGGGCCGACTTCAAGGGCAACAATGTCAGCGTAGCGCTGGCCCCGCTGACCAACCAGACCAGGATCGACGCCTTCGGCCTCTTCACCGGCCAGATGGGCTACGCCGTCAACAGCCTGCTGCTCTACGGCAAGGCCGGCGCGGCCGTGGCGCACGACAAATACGACACCTTCTTCCCGGGCGTGCCTGCGCTCGCGTTCAACAGCGTCAACCAGACCCGCTGGGGCTACACCATCGGCATCGGCGTGGAGTGGGGCTTTGCCGAGAACTGGTCTGTCGGCGGCGAGTACAATCATGTGTTCCTCGGCCATCACAGCGCCGACTTCGCCACCCTCACCGGCGGATTCCTCGCGCGCACCGACCGGATCGGCCAGGACATCGACATGGGCCTGATCCGCATCAACTACCGCTGGGGCGGTCCGCTCGTCGCCAAATACTGAGCCCATTACGAAGCCCCAAGGACTCCTCCAGGTCCTGCTCACACGCGGATCCCCCAGGTCCGCGTCCGAACGCGAACGAGGGGCCGGCCGTGCGCCGGCCCCTCGCCTGTTCCGCTCCTGCCAGATGCCGCCAGCGCGCCAACAATCCGTTGACGATTCGCAAGTCCCACTGGAAATCCGTCCTCGTTCTTCCTACGTTCGCTGACAACCCCATCGGCGCCGATCCCGGTTCCGGGCGAAGCGCGCCTTCAACATTGGCGCGATCGCGCGCTTTTGGGATTCCTTGAGGACCAGCGGGATGGATGAAGTGATCAAGGCGAAGCGCCAACAGCAGAACGCGGGCTCCAGCCTGCGCGCAATTACGATCCGTGGCGCACGCGAGCACAATCTGAAGAACATCGATGTCGAGATTCCCCGCGACAAGCTCGTGGTGTTCACGGGGCTGTCAGGCTCCGGCAAATCCTCGCTCGCCTTCGACACCATCTATGCCGAGGGCCAGCGCCGCTACGTCGAGTCGCTGTCGGCCTATGCCCGCCAGTTCCTGGAGATGATGCAGAAGCCCGACGTCGATCAGATCGACGGCCTGTCGCCGGCGATCTCGATCGAGCAGAAGACGACATCGAAGAATCCGCGTTCCACCGTCGGCACCGTCACCGAGATCTACGACTACATGCGTCTGCTCTGGGCGCGCGTCGGCGTGCCCTATTCGCCCGCCACCGGCCTGCCGATCGAGAGCCAGACCGTCTCGCAGATGGTCGACCGCGTGCTGGCGCTGCCCGAAGGCACCCGGCTCTATCTGCTCGCGCCGGTCGTGCGCGGCCGCAAGGGCGAGTACCGCAAGGAGCTCGCCGAATGGCTCAAGAAGGGCTTTCAGCGCGTCAAGATCGACGGCAGCTTCCATGAGCTGGCGGAGGCGCCGACGCTGGACAAGAAATTTCCGCATGACATCGACGTCGTGGTCGATCGCATCGTGGTGCGCGCCGACATCGGCCAGCGCCTCGCCGAGAGTTTCGAGACCGCGCTGAAGCTTGCCGAAGGCCTCGCCGTCGTCGAGTTCGCCGACGCGCCGGCGACTGCACCTGCGGAAGAGAAAGAGAAGAAGAAGACCGCGAAGATCCACGACAAGAGCGGGCCCGAGCGCATCCTGTTCTCGGAGAAATTCGCCTGCCCGGTCTCCGGCTTCACCATCCCCGAGGTCGAGCCGCGCCTGTTCTCGTTCAACAACCCCTACGGCGCCTGTCCGGCCTGCGGCGGCCTCGGCGTCGAGCAGCATGTCGACGAAGACCTCGTCATCCCCGACAAGGAACTCGCCATCGGCAAGGGCGCGATCGCGCCCTGGGCCAAGTCGTCGTCGCCCTATTACGTGCAGACGCTGACGGCGCTCGGCAAGCACTACAAGTTCGCGCTGACCACCAAATGGAAGGATCTGCCGAAGAAGACCAAGGACGCGATCCTGCATGGCTCCGGCGAGGACGAGATCAAGTTCTCCTACGAGGACGGGGTGCGCTCCTACGACACCAAGAAGCCGTTCGAAGGCGTCATCACCAACATCAACCGCCGCTACCGCGAGACCGAGAGCGAATGGGCGCGCGAGGAACTCTCGAAATATTTCCACGACGTGCCCTGCGGCGCATGTACCGGCTTTCGCCTGAAGCCCGAGGCGCTCTGCGTCAAGATCGGCGGCAAGCATATCGGCGAGATCTCGGAGCTGTCGGTCAAGGGCGCCGGCGCCTGGTTCGAGACCGTGCCGGAGGCGCTGAACACGCAGCAGAACGAGATCGCCGGACGTATCCTGAAGGAGATCCGCGAGCGCCTCACCTTCCTGCTCGACGTCGGCCTCAACTACCTCACGCTGTCGCGCTCCTCCGGCACGCTGTCCGGCGGCGAGAGCCAGCGCATCCGCCTGGCCTCGCAGATCGGCTCGGGCCTGACGGGCGTGCTCTACGTGCTGGACGAGCCCTCGATCGGCCTGCACCAGCGCGACAACGCGCGCCTGCTCGACACCCTGAAGCGGCTGCGCGACCTCGGCAACACCGTGATCGTGGTCGAGCATGACGAGGATGCCATCCTGCTCGCCGACTACGTGCTCGACATCGGCCCCGGCGCCGGCATGCACGGCGGCAACATCATCGCCGAAGGCACGCCCGCCGAAATCATGCGCAACCCGAAATCGCTGACCGGCAAGTACCTCACCGGCGAGCTCGAGGTCGAGGTGCCCGAGCGGCGCCCGCCCAACCATCGCCGCACCATCAAGGTGGTGAACGCGCGCGGCAATAATCTCAAGAACGTCACGGCCGAGATTCCGCTCGGCCTGTTCACCGCGGTCACCGGCGTCTCCGGCGGCGGCAAGTCGACGCTGCTGATCGACACGCTCTACAAGGCCATCGCCCGCAAGCTGAACAATGCCAGCGAAGGCGCCGCGCCGCACGACCGCATCGAGGGCCTCGAGCACATCGACAAGATCATCGACATCGACCAGTCGCCGATCGGCCGCACGCCGCGCTCCAACCCCGCGACCTATACCGGCGCCTTCACGCCGATCCGCGAATGGTTCGCCGGCCTGCCGGAGTCCAAGGCGCGCGGCTACGAGCCAGGGCGCTTCTCCTTCAACGTCAAGGGCGGCCGCTGCGAGGCGTGCCAGGGCGACGGCGTCATCAAGATCGAGATGCACTTTTTGCCTGACGTCTACGTCACCTGCGACGTCTGCAAGGGCAAGCGCTACAATCGCGAGACGCTGGAGGTCCTGTTCAAGGGCAAGAGCATCGCCGACGTGCTCGACATGACCGTCGAGGAAGCCGCCGAGTTCTTCAAGGCGGTGCCGCGCGTGCGCGAAACCTTCCAGACCCTGCACCGCGTCGGCCTCGACTATATCCACGTCGGTCAGCAGGCCACTACGCTGTCCGGCGGCGAAGCCCAGCGCGTCAAGCTCGCCAAGGAATTGTCCAAGCGCGCCACCGGCCGCACGCTCTACATCCTGGACGAGCCCACCACCGGCCTGCACTTCCACGACGTCAAGAAGCTCTTGGAAGTGCTGCACGAGCTGGTCGCGCAGGGCAACACGGTCGTCGTCATCGAGCACAATCTCGAAGTCATCAAGACCGCCGACTGGGTCATCGACCTCGGCCCCGAAGGCGGCGACGGCGGCGGCGAGATCGTCGCCTGGGGCCCGCCGGAGGATATCGCGAAGGCGCCGCGGAGCTATACGGGCAAGTTCCTGGCGCCGGTGCTGAAGAAAGCACGGAAGCCGAAGCGCGACAGGACGAGCGAGGCGGCGGAGTGATACCCCCGCCGTGTGGGCGCGCTATAGCGAACGAGATCGGAAACGAATCTCGTCGATCACAACATAACGGCCGTGGAGGCCTTGAGCGAACTCGTTGATGGCCTCCAGTAGCCGCGCCAGCACAAGCGGCCCGTTACCCGGATCGATACGCAGCAAGATCAGGCCGGGAACGGGGTGGCCGCGGCGAAAGACAAGCTCGCCAAAATCCTTGTCGGCCGTGAGGAGAAGACGACCTTCCCGGGACGCCAACGCGATGACCTCCACGTCGCTCAGACTGGCCGCGAATTCGGCAATGGAGAGCACATCGTGACCAGCGCCGCGCAGCTCTCGAACCAGAGAGGCTGTGACACCCTCGTCCGCCAGCCAGAGCATGATCAGCGATAAATGATGTCTTCGTCGGCCAAATAGTCGGCAGCGAAGGCTTGGGCCGCCCGAATATCATCAGGCGTAAGCCGCGGATGCTCCGCGATGATGGTCTCGGCCGTCATGCCCGCGCCCAGTTCGCGCAGCAGCAGTTCGACCGGCACGCGCGTTCCGCGGATGACAGGCTTGCCGTCCATGATCGCCGGGTTGATTTCAATCCGCTCGTGCCGCATGGCTTTCCTCGAATTCTGCCCAATAATAGCACGCGACGTCTCACTTGTCAGCGAGCTCCAAACCCAGCCCGATGCCCTACTCCCTCGCCATCTTCGATCTCGACGGCACCCTCGCCGACAGCTTTCCGTGGTTCCTGCGCACCATCAACGACATCGCGGATCACTTCAGCTTTCGTCGCGTAGCTGATGAGGATGTCGAGGAGCTGCGCCATGCGTCGACGCGAGAGATCCTCAGCCGGCTCGAGGTGCCGTTGTGGAAGCTGCCGGCGATCGCGCGGCATGCGCGGCGGCTGAAGGCTGAGGCGGCGGCAGAGATTTCGTTGTTTACCGGCGTCGAGGCGATGCTGCGGACGCTGACTGAAAATGGCGTGCAGCTTGCGCTGGTGACGTCGGACAGCGAGGCCAATGCGCGCGAGAAGCTGGGCCATTCCGCCGCGCTGTTCTCGCATTTCGATTGCTCGGCGTCGCTGTTCGGCAAGCCCACGAAATTTCGCCGCCTCGTCCGGCGCGCGGGCGTCGAGCCGGGCAAGGTCATCGCCATCGGCGACGAGGTCCGCGACATCGAGGCGGCGCGCGCGGTGGGGGTTGCCTGCGGCGCGGTGTGCTGGGGCTATGCGGCGCCGGCGGCGCTGCGGGCGCGGGCGCCGGATTACGTGTTCGAGCGGATGGACGAGATCGCGGACGCGGTCCGCCGAAATCGTAGGGTGGGTTAGCCCTGCAGATGCGCGAAGCGCATCTGCTCGGCGTAACCCACCATTCCTCCGCGATTGCGGGACGAAGTTGGTGGGTTACGCTAACGCTAACCCACCCTACAGAGCCCTATTCCGTCCTCCGCAAAAACGCCCCGAACGCGCGCGGGCCGTCGCCGGTCTTGACCTCGCCGATCACCTTCAGCTCGGCCGCGTCGATAATAACGAGCGTGTTGCTTTCCCAGCAGGCGACGACGATGCGCTTGCCGTCGGCGGTCGCGGCAATGCCTTCGGGATAGTCGCCGACATTGATGCGCTTCACCGGCTTCAGCGTCGCCAGGTCGAACACGCTGACGGTGCCGCCATATTGATCGGTGACGAAGCCGCGCCCCTGCGTCAGCGCCACCGCGTAGGGACGCATCCCGACCGGCAAGCGGCCGATCTCGCGCGCTTCCCCGATGTCGATCACGGAGACGTCGTCGGAGCCGACATTGGCGGTGTAGGCGCGCCTGCCCTCGGCATCGATGGTGACGCCGAACGGCCGGGTGCCGACCTTGACGGTCGCCTTGCGCACGCGCGTGACCGTGTCCACGACCGAGACGCTGTCGTCGTCGCGGTCGGCCGAGAGCAGCAGCTTGCCATCCGGCGTCACGGCGAGGCCCGACGGCGAGGCCCCGACCGCGATGCTGGCCGTGACGCTGCGCGTCGCCGCGTCGATCACCCGCACCGCCGCCGCGTACCAGTCGGCGACATAGACGGTCCGGCCGTCGGGCGCGACCGCAATGCCGAGCGGGCCGCCGCCGACCTCGATGCGGCCGGCGACCTGTCGCGTTGCCGCGTCCACCACCGTCACGGCCTTGGCGTCGGGGCTCGTCACATAGGCAAAGCGCCCGTCCGCGCTGACAGCGACGCCGGCCGGCTTGCCGCCGATCGGGATGGTCGCGACGCTGCGCGCGGTGGCGAGGTCCACCACCATCAGGTCGTCGCTGAGCTGGTTGGTGACGAACGCCTCTTCGGCGGAGGCGCAGCCAAACCCGGCGAGGCAAAGGCTGGCGGCGAGCGCCGCCAGGACCCGCGCCCGCACGGTCAGCTTCCGCTCTCGATCTTCTTCTTCAGCGCCTCGAGGCCGACCTTGTAGAGCCCGCTCACCGCCTTCACCGCAGCCTCGTCGTTCAGTTCCGGCGGCGGATCGTTGTTGGGGAAGCCGCGATAGAACGCGCCGGCCCATTCCACCTTCGCCTTGCCGTCGGGCGCCGGCGACACCGTCAGGGTCGAGGAGTAGTTGGTGACCGGCAACACCTTCACGTCGACCTTGGTGATCCGGTACGAATAGCTGAGCATGTCGGGTTCGTATTTGTAGAGCTCCTCCTCCACGGTTGCCCCGCCCTCGAGCGTGAGCTTGCGTGTCGCGCCGATCTCGTTGCCCTTCTCGCCCTCGGTCTTGGTGACGGGCGGAAGCCAGCTCATGTCCTGGAAATTGCCGATCGCGGCCCACACCTTGGCCTGGGGAGCATTGATCTCGATGGATTCCCGCACCTTCTGCCGGGTCGGGCCGTGGGCCGAAACCGGCTCAAACGCGGCGCCCAGAGCCATTCCCGCCACCGCCAGCGCCGCCACTCCCGCGATCGCCGTTCCGCTTCGCATCCGCATGTCGTTTCCTCACCCTTGAATCTGCGCGACTTGGTGCGCGCTGGCCTCATCGTAGCGCATTTTGCGGCCATGGGGAGACCCGTTCGTGGCACGGTTGCGGCGGAACGCCTGCACGCGCCCACAAGCTGTTGCGTTGCCCGGCGGGCAAAACACCCAATGGGAGGGTCAAGACCACCGAGTGGAAATAATTCTCTTTATACGAATTTCGGATTATCGTAGATAAACACATCCCGTCCCGGGCCGAGGGGCGTTATCGCGATCGTCACGAACGCGGGATGGGACGTGGTGGACGCTGGGCTGCGTCGGCGCGAAGGTGATTGCAGGGCGGGTCACACCGTGAGCAAACGCGGCGCGCATACGACCGGTGCAGCCTGCGTACGGCAAAATCGTGTGGTCCTGGCGCCCGCAGGCTGGCGTCAAGCGTTGCGGTGATGTGGCGGCCCGACCGGGCGCGTCCATCAGTCATCCGCAAGGCGACGGGGGCAATAGTGCATCGCTCCCCGGGGAGAGCACGACATAAGCCGTCAAACCACTGCGCAGGGAAGGCCGGATGTTTGGCTTCACCTGTATGCCGCTGTGCAGCCTCTTGTAGCGCAACCTTCGCACAGTGGACCGCGGGTGCCAGCCGGCACCCGGCCTTCCCTGCGCCCTCGGCACTTCTGGGGGCGAACCCATTGGCAAAGCTCGGGCCGAATAGGCCGCGAGGGGGCGAAGGTGTGTCCCGCACTGGTCGGAATGAGAGTCCGATGCAACGGTTTTGCGACCATGGCACATTCATTCCGCCAGCGTCGCCTCGACGAACCCGCGCGGATCGTCGCAGAACTCCCGCATCACCCGGTAATGATCCGTCTCTTCCACCGTCGTCGGCTCCAGGCCGTATTTCCCCAGCCGCAGCAGTTGCGCATTGGGATAGGCCATCAGCAGCGACGAATGGGTTGCCATGATGACCTGGCAGATGCTGGAGTCTTCCATGCGTCGCAGGAGCTTCAGGAATTCGAGCTGTCGCGCCGGCGACAGCGCCGATTCCGGCTCGTCGAAGATGAAGATGCCCTGACGCTGGCAACGCTCCTCGAAGAAGCGCAGGAAGCCCTCGCCATGGGAATGCGACAGGAAATCGGGGCCGACCTGCCCGGCATCGCGTGCGGCCTTGTCGAGATACCGCGCCACCGAGAAGAAACTCTCGGCGCGAAAAAACCAGCCATTGGTGATCTTCGGCAGCCAGCTTGCCCGCAAGGCTTCGGAGAGTTGTCCGCCCATTGTCTCCCGCGCTTCGGAATGGTCGACGGGCATGTATCCCTTCCCGCCACCGGCATCGTCGTAACCGGCGAGAGCTGCGATCCCCTCGAGGATCGTCGACTTCCCGGTGCCATTCTCTCCGACGATGATCGTGATGGCAGCCTCGAAGTTGAGCTCGAAATCATCGGGAAAAATCGGCAGGCAAAACGGATAGGCCTCGCGATCGTGAACTTTCGACGGGTCGAGCCAGACCCGCTTCAGGTAGGGCGCCGGCAGATTGATCGTTCGAACGCTTCCTCGCCTCATCCCTCACCGCCAACCCATTCCCGACGAATTCCACGACATGAACATATCAGGAACGAAACCCTCGCGAAAGCTGCATCTGAGAAACATGCGGAAACAAATTGAAACAAACCCGCTGCTCGTCCACCGGCCCGGGTTAAGAAAACCTGGCTACGAGACAGTTCGCCGGCATGAGGCCGGCTCCGCACCTCGCGACCCCGCAATGATTGACGGACGTCCGGGAACGTAAGAAGCCGCGAGGAGTGCGCGATGGTATCAACGTATTTCGGTTTCAACTACATCACGCGCAATCTCAAGCAGTCCCTGACGCGGGTCGAACAGCAAACGGACGTCGCGCGCGAGGCCGCCTACTACAAGGCCAACATCGGCAAGGTGAAGACGGTCGATGATCTCATGAAGGATCATCGACTCTATCATTACGCGATGAAGGCATATGGCCTGGAAGACATGGCTTACGCCAAGGCCTTCATGAAAAAAGTGCTGCAGAGCGACCTCAACAACTCCAAGAGCTTCGTCAACCAGCTGGTCGACAAGCGTTACCGCGAGTTTGCCGCGGCATTTTCCTTCAATGGCAGCGCGACGCCGGTTGCGCAATCGGCGAACCAGACCGACGAGATGATCGGTCTGTACACGGCGACCAAGAAAAACCAGGTCGATGCGATTGCCAGCGACACGAACTACTACAGCGCCAAGATCGGCAGCATCACCAACGCAGACCAGATTCTGAACGACGATCGACTTCGCAACTATGTCTATTCGGCATTCGGGATCGACGAGAGCAAGTGGCCGGCCAGCACGATCAGCCAGGTCCTGCGCAGCGACCCATCCGATCCAGCCAGCTACGTGAACACCACCTTCACGTCCCAGCTGAGCGGCCTCAACGCGTCGCTCGCCCAGGCGCAATCGGACGTCAGCACGGCCAATTCGAACATCGCCAATTATACCGCCCAACTCTCGCAGCCAGGCGCCAACGTGCCCCAGTTGCAGGTCCAGATCCTGGTCGAGAAATATCATCTGGAGACGGCAACGAAGAACGTCTCCAGCCTCAACGACCAGATCGGAACGATCGGCAATTTCAAAGACCTGGCCGGCGCGTTCGAGTTCCTGCCCGACGGGTCGCTTCCGGCAGGTACGCCTGCACAGACCGCCGCAAATATCACGCTCACCAAGAAACAGTTCGACGACAGCAAGGCCGATGTCTACGCGGCGGCAAGCCCGATCTACGAAGCTGTGGCGATCAAGCAATTCAGAACGGAACTCCTGAAGATCAATTCGGTCCAGGCCTTCGTATCCACACCAGGCGTGTATGATTTTGCGCTGGGCGCCGTCGGCCTCGACCCCGACAAGGTCCCGCAGGATACCATCAAGAAAGTCCTCGAAAGCGACCTCACCGATCCCAAGAGCTACGTGTATACCCTCAAGGACGATCGCTACGTTCAGCTCGCGCGCGCCTTCAACTTCGATGCAAAGGGCAATCTGACGACCCCCCTGGTCGCGCAGGACTCGGCGGAAGTCCTCCAGATTGCGAGGGACTACATCATTTCAGCGGTGAAGAGCGCAAGCACGGCGACCACCCAGCAGCAGGCGGCCGTCAAGGCACAAGCCACCAAGGATGCGACGGAATATCAGCAGGCGATCGCAGGCATCGACAAGGTTTCCGATCTGCTTGCAAACCGGCCGATGGTCGATTTCATTCTTCTCGCCAAGGGTCTGAACCCCAGCAAGGTCAGCGACGACTTTCTCAAGAAGGTCTTCGCCTCCGACCTGAACGACAAGAAGAGCTTCGTGAACACGCAGAGCGATCCCCGCTTTGCCGAGATCGTGGCCTCGTTCAACTTCGACGCCAAGGGCAACGTCGCGCGCCTCCCGACGATGGGTCCGCAGAAGCGCGATCAATTCCTGGAAACACAAACCAACTATCTCGAGCAGAGCCTGGAGCAGCAGCAGGGGGATACGAATCCCGGCGTGCGCCTGGCGCTGTATTTCCAGCGCAAGGCGGGAGACATCACGTCGGCATACGACATCCTGGCCGACAAGGCTCTTTCGGAGGTGTTCAGGACCGCCTTCGACTTGCCTGATTCGATGGCGGCGATGCCGATCGACCAGCAAGCCAAGTTCGTGGACAAATTCATGAAGATCAAGGATCTCTCCGATCCCGCCAAGGTCGAGAAGCTGCTGAGCCGGTTCTCAGCCATGTATGACGTCAAGAACAGCGACAGCACCGGTCAAGGTCAATCTCCCCTGCTCAATCTCTTTCAGGGATCGGGCTCAGGCATCTCGGGCATGAGCGATGCCACGTATCTGGCCATCGCCAGATTGCGGGCTCACTAGCCCAGCACCTCGAGCACCAGCTCCATCGTCATCAGCACGGGATTGTCGCCACGGATCAAACGGCCCTCCGCAATGCCGCCGGTGTAGTCGATCAGCGCGACGTCGAGCGCAGCTTCGAGCGCACCGGAATCTCCCGGCTCGATTGCACCGGCAGTGATCGCCAGTTCGGTTGCGAACGGCTCGGTCACGCCGCCGTGGATGAAGCGCGCGCCGATGGTCGAGCCGACGCCGCCGTGGATCTTCGCGTGCGCGATGCCATGCGCGCGACAAAACTCTTCGAGGCAGCCGGCGAAATCCTGATTCGGGCGCAGCCGCAGCGCAAACGCCCGGTTCGTCGCGCGTGCGCCGGTGCTCGCAACAGCGACCGGTCCGAACAGCTTGAAGCTGGTCTCAGGATCGGGCTCGGCGGTGAAGATCGCACCATCGAGGCCGAAGGCCGCGACCTCGAACGCCTCGGCGACAACAGTCTCGTCCGGCAGCATGTGGCCGCCGCTCGCCTTGCCGTCCGCCTCAAGCCACAGCCCGTGGCAATGAAAGAACGGCGCACCGTCGCGCGTGCCGAGCGTCATGCTGCCGAGCCTGGTCCGCGTCACGCCGCCAGGCCGGTACGTATCGCTGTAGAACGCGGCGTTTTCGCCGGTCTTCGACAGCGCCGGCATCACGTAGGCGAACGGCGCGAGCGTGCCGCTGCCGAAATTCAGCACGCCACCCGCAAAGCCCTCCGCGGCAAAACCGCGGCGTGCGGCTTCCAGCAGCGGCAATCCTGCCTGAAGCGTGAACGAGAATGCGCGTCCCCTCGCCTCCACCCATTGGATGCGCTCGGTGACCGGCAGGCCCGGCTGCTTGATGCTCCGCATCGCTTACGTTCAACCCGACTTCGTCTTGTCGAGATCGAGCAGCCCGCGCGCCTCGAGCTCGTCGCGCACCATGCGCTTCGGGATCTTGCCGTAGCCGGACTTCGGCAACGCTTCCCAGAAGAAGAACCGTTTCGGCATCTTGTAGCGCGGCACCTTCGGCAGCAGGAACGCCGCCATCTCCGCTTCGCTCACCGGTGTCTCGCCCTCGCGCGCAACGCAGACGGCGATGCCGACCTCGCCCCAGGTTGCGTCGGGCACGCCGAGCACGGCGACCTCGCCGACCGCGGGATGGGTCAAGATCTTCTCCTCGATCTCGCGCGGATAGATGTTGGAGCCGCCGGAGATGTACATGTCGGAGGCGCGTCCCGTGATGTAGAGAAAGCCTTCCTCGTCCATATGGCCGAGATCGCCGGTGCGGAACCAGCCATTGCGGAACGCCTTCGCATTGGCCTCCGGATTGTCGTAATAGCCGGCGAGAACGGCGGGACCGATCACGCAGATCTCGCCGCTCTGGTTGGCCGCGAGCTCGCGGCCCTCGTCGTCCTGGATCGAGACCTGCATGCCGGTACGCTCGAAGCCGCAGGTGCCGATCTTCGCATCTGGCCCGTCCTCGGGATCATGCAGCGCCGCCGGCAGCACCGTGATGTTGCCGGTGACCTCGCCGAGTCCGAAATACTGCACGATGACCTTGCCGAGCTTCCTCAGCGCGGCTTTCTGGTCCTCGCGATACATCGGTGCGCCCGCATAGATCACGTGCCGCAGCGAGGAGTGGTCGTATTTGTCGGCGGCAGGATGCTCGACCATCATCTTCAGAATGGTCGGCACGGTGAAGAGATTGGCGACGCGGTGCGTCTCGATCAGGCGGAAGGCCCCGTCGATGTCAAACTTCTCGGTCGGCAGCAGAACGGTGCAGACGCCACGCGCGGTCTGCACCAGCTGATGCACGCCGGCGCCGTGCGACAGCGGCGCCACCACCAGCGACGCATCCGCTTCCGTCACGCCGGGGGTGAGATCGGCGAGATGGTTGGTGACGACAAAGCCCATTTGGCCGTGGGTCAGCACCGCGGCCTTGGAGCGGCCAGTGGTGCCGGACGTGAAGAAGAACCAGCAGGGATCGTCGTGCTCGACCGCGACGTTCGCGACAACGCGGCCTGCCTGCGAGGCGATAGCGTCGGCAACCGACGTCTCGCCGAACGCGGCCTTGCCCTCGAGGCTCCAGGTGAATTCCAGCGCACCGCCCTTCACGGCCGCCGCGTGCTCGGGAAAATCGACATGGCACAGAAACGCCTTCGCGCCGGAGGCCTGCGCGAGATAGGTGACCTCGTCCGGCATCAGGCGAAAATTGGTGGGCACCCAGACCGCGCCGAGCCGAAACGCGGCGAACATCGAGAAGAACATCTCGTCGCTATTCTTGGAATGGACGAGAATGCGGTCGCCCTTGGCGATGCCGCGCGCGGCGAGCGCCGCCGCCAGCGCCGAGACCTGGGCCTCGATCTGGTGCCACGTCCAGGATATGTCACCCCAAACGAAACCGGGACGCGCCCCATGCCGCCGCGCATTCTGGGTCAGCATGTGAGCGAGATTCATGACGCGGCGGGACATGCGCAGGGGCTGCATCGGGCTTCCTCTTCGACGGCAGACGGCACACCGGCCGCCCGCTCATTGCAGCCCATTTATCGTCATCGCCAACAGCCTAGCAAGACCGTCAGAAGCTGCGTCGGCCACACGTTCGTTCAAGGAATCTTAAACATGATCGGGGCAACCTTGGTCAGTCTCCGCCTACAGAGTGCAGCATCATGGTCAAAGCGCCCGCCGTCTTCCTGTTGTCGATGGCGCTTGCCGGATGTGCGATGGCTCCGCAAGCCCAACTGGCGCCAGATCCCGCATTCAAGCCCGCGCGATACGCCTGGGACGGCGCCGGCCGGGACCCAAATCAGCCCAACCGCGCGGCGGAACCGAGACGCGCGGCGCGGGCTGCAACACGGTCTGCAGAGAACGTCATCGAGACCGACCTGGACGCGAATCTCAACCGATCGCTGGTCATCTGCCAGGGCTGCCTGCGCCAACAGCAGCAGCAGCCGAAAGACGCGCGCCTGGCCAAAGCGGCCGATTGAACCGATCCGCTCTCGGGCTGGTCTACTGAGATACGCGCGGACCAACTCGGTCCATGATCACGCGCCTATCCAGAGGAACGCCATGCTCACCCGCCGGACCTTCGTCGCCGCCTCCCTGCTTGCCACTGCCTCCCCGGCATTCGCCGTGATGCCTGCCCCCGGCGATCCCGTCGCCATCCTGACCGCGATCTACACCCGCGCGGCCAAGGGCAAAGGCGATGCCGGCGGTGCCTTCATCATCGAGAACAAGGCCGCCAAGAGCCAATATCTCTCCAAGGCGTTGATCGCGCTGTGGGCCAAAGCGGATGCGCATACGCCGAAGGGCGACGTCGGGCCGGTCGATTTCGATCCCGTCACCAATTCGCAGGAACCGGACGTGAAATCGTTCAAGGTTGACGCGGAGAAGATGGAGGCCGACAAGGCGATCATCGCGGTGACCATCACCGGCCATCGCAACGACCGCAAACCCGCCGATTTGATCGTGCGTTACGACTTCGTGCGCGAGGCCAATAGCTGGCGGATCGACGACATCAGGGGCTCGTCCGACGGCGAAGCCTGGTCGATCCGCAAGATGCTGACGGACTCGCTGAAGAGCTGACCGGAGACGCCATGAGCGAAATTATCGACAACAGGGCCCATCACCGCTACGAGCTGGAGGTCGAGGGCCATCTTGCGACCGAGCACTACAAGCTCGACGGCAAGATAATCACGTTCGAGCACACTGACGTGCCGAAGGAGCTCGGCGGCAAGGGCGTCGGCTCGAAGCTGGTGCAAGGTGCGCTCGACCAGGTCCGCGCAGCCGGATTGAAAGTGATTCCTGAATGCCCGTTCGTGAAGGCGTGGATCGAGAAGCACCCGGACTATCAGGATCTGGTGAAGACCTAGCCGTCATTGCGAAGCGATCGAGACTGACTAGATCGGAAAGCACACACACCGCTTCGGAAGGATCGCGCATGGCCCCATCGGTACGCGACAACAAGGACAGGAGCCGCTTCGAGCTCGATGTCGGCAGCGACCTCGCCTTCGCCAATTACAGGCTGACGCCGTCGGCGGTGATCATCACCCACACCGAGACGCCGCACGCGCTGCGCGGCCGCGGCATCGCCTCCGAGCTGGTGAAGGGCGCGCTGGACCTGATCCGCCGCGACGGCAACAAGGTCATCGCCGGCTGCGGCTTCGTCGTCGACTATCTCGAGAAGCATCCGGAGGACGCGGACCTCGTCGCCTGAACGCAAAAGGGCCCGCGAGATCGCGGGCCCCTGGCGACGACCGAGCGATCGGTCAGTGCTTGATCTCCGGCGGCAGCTTGCCACCATTTGCCGCGAGCTTGGACATCACCTGCTTGTGCAGCCAGACATTCATGCTCGCCGAATCGTTCGTGTCACCGCTGTAACCGAGCTCCTTGGCGAGATCCTTGCGCGCAGCGAGGCTGGAGTCGATGTCGAGCGCCTTCATGAGGTCGACGATCGACGTGCGCCATTCCAGCTTCTCCTTCTGGGCTGCTACCAGCTTGTCGACGATGGCCGCCACGTCCACGGTTGCCATCGGCGCTGCTGCGGGTGCCGATCCGCCCGGCGCGGCACCTGCGGGCGCGCCGCCTGCGGGTGCGCCACCGGCAGGCGCGGCGGAAGCCGGGTTGCTGCCGAAGATCGCGCCCATGATTTTCCCGAAAATGCTCATGTCTGCTCCCCGAAATGGATCCGTTGGAAGGGCCGTGAGTGGCACTTATAGACGAAGTTACCGCGATGCGCCCGCGAAGTTCTGCGAACAACGAAACAGCATCAGCTTATCTGCGGCGAAATGACGACCGAATGACATCGCCGAGGTTGCACTGCGGCATCGAATCTCACCCAAGCGTGAGGGACAGGACTCGGAATTGGGAGTAGCCTTCACGAACAACTCGCGATCCCGTCCGGAATTCGCGTCTGGTTGGAATCGCGAACCTCAGAGAAGAGCGGCCGCTCGCGCCGTCTGCCGGCGCCGGATTCGGCCGCCGGCAAGGGAGCTAGCGACAATGGCCACACTCTACCAGGGCAATGTCCCCACGATGGCCCCGCCCGCGGAAGCGGCGGGACCGGTGATCCGAACCATCCAGCTCTCCGACCTTCACGACGCACTCAGGCGCGGCTGGGAGGATTTCAAGGCGGTTCCGAGCCACGCCATTATCCTCTGCGTCATCTATCCGGTGCTCGGCCTCGTGCTCGCCCGCGTGGTGATGGGCTACTCGGTGCTGCCGCTGTTGTTCCCGCTGGCTGCGGGCTTCGCACTGATCGGGCCCTTCGCGGCGCTCGGTCTGTACGAGCTCTCCAGCCGCCGTGAACGCTATGAGGAGGCCAGCGCCTGGGATGCCATGGAGGTGCTGCGCTCGCCTTCGTTCGGCGCCATGCTCGGCCTCGGCACGCTGCTTCTCGCTTTGTTCGTGACCTGGGTCGCGACGGCGCAGGCCATCTACATCGCGGCATTCGGCTACGAGGGCGCGTCCGGCGTCTCCGATTTTCTGACGCGCGTGCTGACCACCCGGCAAGGCTGGTGGCTGATCGTGGTCGGATGCGGCACCGGCTTCCTGTTCGCGCTCGCCGCGCTCTGCATCAGCGCTGTGTCGTTCCCCCTGATGCTCGACCGCCATGCCGGTGCATTCGAGGCCATGGTCACCTCGCTGCGCGTCGTCGCGAAAAACCCGGTGCCGATGGCGGCCTGGGGCCTGATCGTCGCGGTGCTGCTGGCGCTCGGCACGATCCCGGCCTTCCTCGGGCTTGCCGTGGTGATTCCCCTGCTCGGCCATGCCACATGGCACCTCTATCGCAAGGTGATCGTCTCCGATCCCGGTGCGCGTCCGGCGCCGCCTCCGCCGCATCGCCCGCGCAAGCCGGCCGCCGACTTCCCCGCCAACCTCTTCCCCTGGCGCAATCGGACGGACGCCTGACGGTATCGTGACATGGGATCCTGCCCGGGCCCGGCTCGGGCAGGACCGCGCGCTGTCATACGCCTTGCTTTGGCCGCGGTTACAATCGAGATTGCACACGCCGGTCAGATCACTTCACGGAATAAATTTCATCTGATGACACCGACGATTTCTCGTCTCGCTCTCGCAGCCCTCGCCCTTTCCGCATCCATCCTGTCAGCCCAGCCCGCGCTCGCCGCCGTTGCTTGCGGATCGGGCAATTTCGACGCCTGGCTTGCGGACTTCAAAACCGATGCCGCAGCCAAAGGCATCTCTCAGCAGGCCATTGCCTCAGGGCTTGCCGGGGTGACGCTCGACCAGGCCGTGCTGAATCGCGATCGCTCGCAGAAGGTCTTCACCCAGACCTTCGAGGAGTTTTCCGGCCGCATGGTGCCGCCGCGCATGACGCGCGGCTCCAACATGATGAAGCAATACGGCTCGGTGCTCTCCCGCATCGAGCAGACCTATGGCGTGCCGGGCGAAGTGCTGGTCGCGATCTGGGGTCTCGAGACGGATTTCGGCGTCAACACCGGCAAGTTCGCGACGATCCGCTCGCTGGCGACGCTGGCCTATGACTGCCGCCGCTCCGAGCAGTTTCGCGCCGAGTTGCTGGATGCGCTGCGCATCGTCCAGCGCGGCGATCTCGCGCCGGCCGACATGAAGGGCGCCTGGGCCGGCGAGCTCGGCCAGACCCAGTTCATGCCGTCGTCCTGGATGAAATACGCCGTTGATTTTGACGGCAATGGCAAGCGCGACCTCTTGCACAACGCACCAGACGTGCTCGCCTCCACCGCCAATTATCTCGCCGGCTATGGCTGGCAGAAGGGCAAGGATTGGCAGCCCGGCGCTCCGAATTTTGCGGTGCTCCAGCAGTGGAACAAGAGCGAGGTCTACTCCAAGACCGTTGCCTCTTTCGCGACCCAGCTCGCGCGCGCCCCATAGGCGGCGTGCAAGACGCGTAGGGCCGATCGCCCGGCGACCGGCCCTCTTTTGGGTGCGTTTGCCTATCCGTTTACTTGCCCATGGTGGCGTGCATCGCCTTGTTCAGGTGCGCGCCGCACGCACCCATTTTTCCGTTGAGCATGGAGTCCTGCGCAGAAGCGATCTCCTTCTGCGCGACCATCTTGCCGTCACCGTCGGCCATGTTCTCGATCGCGGTCTCGGTCTTCTCCAGATTAGCCGAGCTGCAGCCGCCCATGGCGTGCTTGGCGGCCTGGGCCGGCGCGACGGCGAATGCGACGGCGGCAATTGCGATAACCCCGAGCAACTTCGTCATGATGTTACCTTCCTTCTCTTCTTCTTGGGACAGAACCAGCGACATTGTCGGAATCTGCGACATGACTTTCCTCCCGACGCGGCAACATGTCGCAATAAAATCCTCACGAGAATTGCGTGATGTTGCGTGAAGCGCAGAGCCGCATGCGAAATTTCTGATTTTCATTACGTCTGTGTAATCAACAGCGCGTGTTCCAGGCGCGTGCACTGCACCAGGGTGGATTTCCGGCGGCAAATCGGAGCGAATCCAGCTAGCCCCGCCAATCCGCCGCCTTCGCTGGATCGATTGCCTTGGTGGGAGCGTGGCGAATCGGTCGTCCGTCAGAATCCAGACCAAATCCCAACATCGCCATAAATGAACATATATTCATTTATACGGTTCCAGCATCATGCGATTTGCGCATGCGAGACTTGAGCTTAGGAGCTGATTGATCGGCTTGCGAGCGACCAACGCGCAACTTATTTCTCCTTCGACCATAACGATCGACGTAGCTATAACCCAGTGAATTCACGGGACTTTATAGCATTTTCCTCCCCGTTCCGCCCAGCGTTTGGGCGGGACTGCCCGCGGGTTAATCGTTGGTTACCGATGCCATGCGCTCTTCGCTTAGCTGCATCGCAACATCGGAACTTTCGCAGTGCACCACACTCATCTATATTCATTTCAACGATGACGCCCGGGCAAGGGCTGAATCGAACTACAGGAGACTACCAATGCTGCTCTCGCTCATCCGCATGATCCAGGCGTTCCGGGACTATCAGCGCAATGTTGCCGAGCTGTCCCAGCTCAGCGATCGCGAGCTGGCCGATATCGGCCTCGATCGCTCGGACATCCCGCGCGTTGCCGCCGGTCAGTACCAGGGCTGATATCGTTCAGCCCTCACCGGACCAGCCGATAGCGCCCGCCTCGTGCGGGCGTTGTCGTATCCGGTGGCAGAAAACTCGATCTCGGCGATTCCACTGACCGCCGAAAAGCGCTACCTGTCCGCCCATGACAGGACCCCAATCCAATTCCGTGCACGTCATCGGTGCCGGCCTTGCCGGCTCGGAAGCCGCCTGGCAGGTGGCCCAATCCGGCGTGCCCGTGGTGCTCCACGAGATGCGGCCGAGCCGCATGACAGAGGCGCACCGCACCGACGGGCTCGCCGAGCTCGTCTGCTCCAATTCATTCCGCTCGGACGATGCCGCCAACAACGCTGTCGGCCTGCTCCATGCCGAGATGCGCCGGCTGGGCTCGCTGATCATGCGTGCGGCCGATGCCAATCAGGTGCCCGCCGGCGGCGCGCTGGCGGTCGATCGCGACGGCTTCTCTGCGGCCGTCACCAAGGCGCTCAACGACCATCCCCTGATCGAGATCGCCCGCGGCGAGGTCACAGGCCTGCCGCCGGCCGACTGGAGCAACGTCATCGTTGCGACCGGCCCCCTCACCTCGGCACCTCTCGCCGACGCCATTCGCGAGCTGACCGACGAGAACGCGCTCGCGTTCTTCGACGCGATCGCGCCGATCGTGCACCGCGAATCCATCGACATGTCGGTGGCCTGGTTCCAATCGCGTTACGACAAGGTCGGTCCCGGCGGCACCGGCGCCGACTACATCAACTGCCCCATGACCAAGGAGCAGTATGACGGCTTCGTCGCCGCGCTGATTGCCGGCGAGAAGACCGAGTTCAAGGAGTGGGAAACCAACACGCCCTATTTCGACGGCTGCCTGCCGATCGAGGTGATGGCGGAGCGCGGCCCCGAGACGCTGCGCCACGGCCCGATGAAACCGGTCGGCCTCACCAATCCGCACGATCCCGCGACCAAAGCCTACGCGATCGTGCAACTCCGGCAGGACAACAAGCTCGGCACGCTCTACAACATCGTCGGCTTCCAGACGAAGCTGAAGTACGGCGAGCAGCAGCGCATCTTCCGCACCATTCCGGGGCTGGAGAAGGCCGAATTTGCCCGCCTCGGCGGCCTGCATCGCAACACCTTCCTCAACTCGCCGAAGCTGCTCGACAGTTCGTTGCGCCTGCGCGCGCAGCCGCGGCTGCGCTTCGCCGGCCAGATGACGGGCTGCGAGGGCTATGTGGAATCGGCCAGCGTCGGCCTGATCGCCGGCCTCTATGCGGCAGCTGACGCCCGCGGCGAGACCCTTGCGAGCCCGCCCGGCACGACGGCGCTGGGATCCCTGCTCGGCCACATCACGGGCGGCCATATCGAGGCTATCGAGCCGGGCACCCGCTCGTTCCAGCCGATGAACATCAATTTCGGCCTGTTCCCGCCGCTTGCGAGCGCTCCGACGAGGAAGCCGGACGGGACCCGCCTGCGCGGCAACGAGAAGACGGTGGCCAAGAAGCAGGCGATGAGCGCGCTGGCGCTCGCCGATCTCGATCGCTGGATCGCCGATCACCTGCGCATCGCCGCAGCAGCGTGAGCCTCATGAGTCTCCCGAAAGACGACGCCGCGACACTGTCGGCGCGCTGGACCGAGGGCGTGCTGCTCAAGCGCGACGTATTCTCGACCGTCGAGCGCGGCCGCTTTCGTAGTGACAATGGCGAGGTCGACGCCGTGCTGCGCCGGCTTGACGAGGTGCCGTGGTGGTCGTTCCTGCTGGCGCGGCATTTGTTCGCGCGCGAGAAGTATGCGTTGAGATTGGCCAAGGGCCTGAACGTCGGTCCCGAATTGCTGTGGGCCGGCCGCCGGGCGCTGGTGCGCGGCTTCGTGGACGGCGTCGCGCTGCATCTGGCAAAACCACATGGCGACCTCGCCTATTTCCGCTCGGCCAAGGCGGCGCTGCGCAGGCTGCGCCGTGCCGGCATCTGCCACAACGATTTGGCCAAGGAACAGAACTGGCTGGTTGGACGCGACGGCCACGCCTATGTCACCGACTTCCAGCTCGCGGCCTGCTTCGAACGGCGCGGCCGGCTCTATCGCATCCTGGCCTATGAAGATCTCCGGCATCTGCTCAAGCACAAGCGCTCCTACGCACCCGAAGCACTGACACCGCGCGAGCGCAAGATCCTGGCGAAGAAATCCTTCGCCGCGAGCCTGTGGCTCGCCACCGGCAAGAAGGTCTACCGGGCGATCACACGCGGCCTGTTCAATTTCACCGACCGTGAGGGCGGCGGCCGCCGGCTTGTCAACGATGCCCCGGTGCTGGCGGAACTGATCCGCAAGAACCCGGCCGTGCGCGACACGGCCATCGTCGCGTTCGCCGATCGCCGGTCCGGCGTCGGGCTCTACGCGTTCGTCGAAGGCGATCAGGCTGCGCTTGAAGGCCAGCTCCACAACGAGCTTGCCGCCGTCAAGGGCCCGAAGCCGCCGGAACACATCCAGGTCGTGCATGCGCTGCCGCGCGACAGCAGCGGCAAGCCCCGCACCGAGATCCTGCAGCTGGTCGCCATGAACCAGCTCGATCTGATCGAGCCGATGATGAAGAACGACCAGGACCGCGCGTTCCTCAAGGACATCCTGGAGCAGCGCAAGAATCTGCGCGACCGCTTCAATTTCGAGGCGGACCTGCCGGCGAGCTAGCTCCGTGGTCCGCGCCATGAAGCCTCCACATTGGCGATAGAGAAGCTGGGATCATGCGGCTTGGCGGGCTTATGGGTACTCAGGGAACGACACATCGGGTGGTTGGCGGCATGATCGCCGGCCTTGTTCTGCTTGCGGCAGCGCCCGCGATGGCCGAATCCCCGGCCGAATTGATCTCCAGCTTCCGCCTCAAGCATGGTGAAGTCCGCGTGGTGCGCGATGCCACCCTCGATCGCATTGCCATGGATCAGGCCCGCGCGATGGCGGCGAAGGACGACCTCAGCCATGATGCACTTGGCCCGTTCAATCGCCGCGTCGCGCCGGCCGGCGCGGGCCGCGCCGCCGAGAACATCGCCTATGGCTACGACAATTTCGAGAAGACGCTGGGACAGTGGATCGACTCGTCCGGGCACCGCAAGAACCTGTTGCTGCACAACGCTTCCCGCGTCGGAATCGCGAACGCCAGGAACGCCAGCGGCAAGCGCACTTACTGGGCGATGGTGATCGCCGGCGACTACGAGCCAAAGAAGGGCAAGGGCAAGAAGGACACCGAGCCGCTGGTTGCGGTGAAGCGCGAGGCCGCGCCCGCCCGCAAGCCGAAAACGAGCAGCTGCCACGTCAAGCTGCTCGGGCTCTGCATCTGAGACGAAACCGGGCATTGTCCCTTGCGGCCCGCCGTCTTGCTAGCCTTCTCGACTGCGCCTAATTCATGCAGAAGCATCGCGAAAGGTAGAGGCGTCCTTGATCGACATCGACCGAATTCGGGCCGACACGCCAGCCACCTCGCGGCTTGCCTATCTCCACAATGCGGGCGCGGCTCTGATGCCGGCACCCGTCGTTAAGGCGATGAAGCAGCACATCGATCTCGAGAGCGAGATCGGAGGCTACGCCGCCGCCGACCGCGAGTCCGATCGGCTCGGAGCGGTCTATGGCTCGGTAGCCCGACTTCTGAATGCCGCGCCCGATGAAATCGCACTCGTGGAGAACGCCACCGTTGCCTGGCAGATGGCGTTCTACGCGCTTCAATTTCGTCAAGGCGACCGTATCCTGACCGCCGAGGCAGAGTATGCGGCCAACTATGTCGCTTTTCTTCAGGTCGCCAAGCGCACGGGCGCGGTCATCGACGTCGTGCCGAGCGACGCCAGCGGAGAGCTCGATATCGGCGCGCTGGAGCGCATGATCGACGAGCGCGTGAAGCTCATCGCGATCACCTGGGTTCCGACCAATGGCGGACTGGTCAATCCGGCGGCGGCGATCGGCCGGATCGCGCGAGCGCGGGGCATTCCCTATCTGCTCGACGCCTGTCAGGCGGTCGGCCAGATGGCGGTGGACGTCGAAGCCATCGGCTGTGACATGCTGTCGGCCACCGGCCGCAAATTCCTGCGCGGCCCGCGCGGCACCGGGTTTCTCTATGTCCGCCGGGCGCTGCTGCAGCGACTCGAGCCGCCGATGATCGACCACTTCGCGGCACCATGGGTCTCGCGCGATCAATATCGGCTGCGCGACGACGCACGCCGCTTCGAGACCTGGGAGAACAATTACGCCGCCCGGCTTGGACTCGGCGCGGCCGTCGATTACGCGCTCGACATCGGTATGGGTCCCATCGAGCAGCGCTGCCGACTGCTTGCGGACCGTCTGCGCGGCGGCCTCGCCTCCATTCGCGGCGTCACAATTCGCGACCTCGGTCGACGTCCGGGCGCCATCGTCAGCTTCACGGTCGATGGGCATGAGGCGGGCGCCATTGTCAAAAGCGCAGCCGCCGCCGGCATCATCATCGGCGCTTCGGATCCCGCGAGCACACGCATCGATGCCGAAGTCCGCGCGCTGCCGCCGCTCATGCGCGCCTCACCGCATTACTACAACACGGAAGCCGAGATCGATCGGCTGATCGGCCATCTGGCGGGCCTGGCGCCGCGGTAGCGCATGGCCGCGCGCCACTCAGGTGCAGCGCGCGCTCAATCCGGATGCACTGAGCCGTGTCATGACCTCGTCGAGATGCGCGCTGTCGCGGGTCTCGATGACGAGTTGCAGCAGAGTCGCCTTGGCCGGAAGGTCGGAGAAGGTCCGCTGATGCGAGACCTCGATGATGTTTGCGCCGGCCTCGGCCAATAGCGCGGCCACCGCGGCCAATTGGCCCGGCCGATCGGGGATGTCGAGCGACAGCTGGGTCAGCCGTCCCTCGCGGGCCAGTTCGCGCGTGAGCACCGATGCGATCAGCCTCGTGTCGATATTGCCTCCGCTCAGGACCAGGCCAACCTTCTGGCCGGCGAACCGGGAGCGATCGGACATCAGCGCGGCGAGGCCGGCGGCGCCGGCGCCCTCCACGACGGTCTTCTCGATCGAGATCAGGGTCGCAACCGCGCGCTCGAGCTCGGCTTCGTTCACGAGCGCAATGTCGTCGACAAGGCGCCGGACGATTTCGGTCGTGATCTTGCCCGGCGATTTCACCGCGATGCCTTCGGCGAGTGTATCGCCGCGCGCAGGCAGAGTGCCACCATGGATGGCATTGTACATCGAGGGATAGAGCCAGGCCTCGACGCCCAGGATCCGCAGCGAGGGCTTGATCGATTTCGCGGCGATGGCGATGCCGCTGATCAGGCCGCCGCCGCCGATCGGGACGACCAGCGTGTCGAGCTCCGGTACGGCCTTGAGCATCTCGAGCCCGACCGTCCCCTGCCCCGCGATGACAAGCGGATCGTCGTAAGGATGGACGAAGATCATGTCGCGGGCTTCGCCGTGGCTGCGCGCGAACGCGGCCGCCTCCTCCAGCGTCGCGCCCGTCACCACCACCTCGGCGCCGTGGTGCCTGGTGTTCTCGACCTTCACCATCGGCGTGCCCACGGGCATCACGATGGTGGCGGGAATGCCGAGCCGCTTGGCGTGATAGGCGACGCCCTGCGCATGGTTGCCGGCCGACATCGCGATGACACCGCGCGCACGCTCCTCCGCCGTCAGTGCGGTCAGGAGATTGAGCGCGCCGCGCTCCTTGAACGAGGACGTGAACTGGAGATTTTCGAATTTCAGCCAGATGTCGCAGCCGCAGATATTGCTCAGCGTCCGGCTGTAGCTACAAGGCGTCTCGACGACAGCGCCCCGGATGGTCTCGGCGGCGGCACGAATGTCATCAGGTGCGACCGGAAAATCGCTCGGATCGGAGGACATGCTTTGGGACAACTCGGCCATGGAACAGCATAGAGCATTTGGCAAATCGAGGCGATAAGCCAACCTCTATTTGGTAAATTCCCGCGATCGTGACGCCCGCCACAACGTCCAGAGCGTGCGCAGCCGCGACGACGGCTGCGGTGTAAACGGATGACGTCCCGGCTGCGACAGGCGCTTGAGGTCGGCCCGAACCTGCCCGAGCGGCAGAAACGCAGGCCGCGCCGATACCGGCACCTCCGCCAACAGCGACAAGGCGGTGGTCAAATGTTGCCGCGCCTCGCCGATGAGCTGGTCCAGCACGGCATCGAGCTTGGCGCTCTCATTGCCGGCGAACACGTCCTCCATGCTGCAGCCATGGCTCGTCAGAAGCTGCTGCGGCAGGAACAACTGCCGGTGCGCAGCATCGCGCGGCAGGCTCGTGACGATCTGCACGATGCCCTGGGCCAGCCCGGCATGCCTTGCCAGATGCTCGGCTGCCTCCGAAGGCGGCGCCATGATCCTCGCCGCGAGCGCGAACAGCGCCGAACAGGTCGCCGCCAGATAGCCTTCCAGCGCCGTCAACGTCGGCATCGGATCGTTGTAGAGATCGAACTGGTGCTCGTCGGCGAGCAGCGACAGCGGCTCGACCGGCAGGTCGAAATCGCGGATCGCACGCAGCAGCTCGGCCGCTACCGGATTGCCCTCGGCGCTGCCATGGACCTGGCCCGACAGCATGTCGGTCCACCATTGCAGGCGGATTTCCCCGGGCAGTGGCTGACTCACCTGGTCGCGGACGCGGACGATCTCGACGTTGAAGGCATAGAGCGCCAGCAGCGCGCGGCGCTCGGTGGCCGGCGCGAACAGGGTCGCGGCATAGCGCGGAAAGTCATGACTGCGCACGAGATCGGCGCAGAAGGTGACGGAATCGGCCGGAACAGCAGCGCTGCTCATGGCACGGCGATCAGCGCGGCCGCGACGCGCCGGCGTTCGCCGATCATGATGTTGTAAGTGCGCACGGCGGGGCCGGTCTGCATGGTGTCCAGTACCACCCTCACCGCCTTCAAGGCCTGGCGCAGCTCAGGCGGCGGCAGCCAGACGCCGGTTCCAGTGCCGATCAGAAGCGTGTCGATGCTGTTTGCGGCCGTGAACACCCGATCCAGCGAATAGCGATCGATCTTCGCCGGGTCGGTCACGTCCCAGGCCCAGATCGCGTCCGGCAGGCACAGCAGCGAGCCGCGATGCGACATGCCCGCAAAGGCAAAGCCGCCCTTGCCGTAGGCCTCGATTGGCGCTGAGCGCGGGAAATGTGGTGCGTTGGGATCGCCGGCCATCAGCCTCGTCCGAATGAGCTTACTGCCCTCGCAAACTCATGCGAGGGCGTGCGGTTCGGATCATGCCTTGTTTTTCTTCGCCGGCGTAGCCGTATCGGGCGCATCCTCGCGATGCTCGCCGACGCCGAGATAGATCAGGATCGGAGCCGCGATGAAGATCGAGGTGTAGGTACCGACCAGCACCACGCCGAACATCATCACCGCGGTGAAGCTGTGGATAGCGTGACCACCGAACAGCAGCAGCGCGAGCAGCGCCAGCGTCACCGTGAAGTGGGTGATGATCGAGCGCGACAGCGTCGAGTTGATCGATTCGTTGAGCAGCTGCGGCATCGGCATCTTCTTGTACCGCCGCAGCATTTCACGGATGCGGTCGTAGATGACGACGGTGTCGTTGAGCGAATAGCCGAGAATCGTCAGAAGCGCGGCGATGCTGGTCAGGTCGAAATCGACCTGGCTGACCGACATGAAGCCGATCGTCAACACGATGTCGTGCACGTTCGCGATCATGGCGCCGAGCGCGAACTGCCATTCGAAGCGGAACCAGAGATAGATCAGGATCGAGACGATCGCGAGCATCAGGCCGAGCATGCCGTAGGCAAGCAGCTCGCCGGCGACGCGCGGGCCAAGCACCTCGACCCGGCGGTATTCAATGGAATCACCAAGAGCGGTGCGCACCTTCTGCACGGCATCTTGCTGCGCCTTGTCGCCGCCGGGCTGTTCGGCGACGCGGATCAAGACGTTCTCGGGGCCGCCAAATTGCTGCAGCTGGATTTCGCCAAGACGCAAGCCTTCCAGCGTCGTGCGCATCGCCGAGATGTCGGCGGCGCCGGATTTGGCCCGTACCTCCAGCAGCGTGCCGCCCTTGAAGTCGATACCGAGGTTCAGTCCGTGGGTGAAGAACAGCGTGATGGCGACGATCGACAGCGCCGCCGAGATCGGGAAGCTGATGCGGCGGAAGCGCGTGAAGTCGAAATGCGTGTCGTCCGGGACGATACGCAGCGACGGCAGCAGGCCGAGGGCTGCGACCACGGTGAGAATGGCGATGAGGACGCCGAGCCCGATGAGAACGGTCTGAGTCACGATCAGGCTCCTAGATCGGCACGTTCTGGGGCCGCTTCCACCGCACCCACCAGGCAACGATCAGCCTGGTCAGGGTGAAGGCGGTGAACACCGTGGTGATGATACCGATGCCGAGCGTCACGGCGAAGCCGCGTACCGGGCCGGTGCCGATGTAGAACAGCACGGCGGCGGCGATGAAAGTCGTGATGTTGGAATCGAGGATGGTCGCCAGCGCCCGCTTGAAGCCGGCGTCGATCGCCGAGATCGCGTTGCGGCCACCGCGCAGCTCCTCGCGGATACGCTCGTAGATCAGCACGTTGGAATCGACCGCGATGCCGACGGTGAGCACGATGCCGGCGATGCCGGGCAGTGTCAGCGTGGCGTTGAGCAGCGACAGCAGGCCGAAGATCATGGCGACGTTGATGGCCACCGCGATGTTGGCGAACACGCCGAACAGCCGGTAGGTCAACAGCATGAAGATCACGACGAGGATCGAGCCGACGTAAGCCGCAAGCTCGCCCTTCTCGATCGAGTCCTGGCCGAGGCCCGGACCGACGGTGCGCTCTTCGACCACGGTCAGCGGCGCCGGCAGCGCGCCGGCGCGCATCAGGATCGCCAGATCGTTGGCGGACTGGACCGTGAAGCTGCCCGAGATCTGTCCCTGCCCGCCCGTGATCGGCTCGTTGATCCTGGGTGCAGAGATCACCTTGTTGTCGAGCACGATCGCGAACGGCAGCCCGACATTCTCTTGTGTAGCCTGCGAGAACTTGCGCGCGCCCGACGTATTGAACTTGAAGCTGACGACCGGCTCGCTGGTGCGCTGGTCGAAGGTCGCCTGGGCGTCGATCAGATCGCCGCCGGCGACCAGCACCTGCTTCTTCACCACATAGGGCGTAGGCGGCGGCGACGCGCTCATCAGCAACTCGGATTCCGGCGGCAACCTGCCCTGTTGGGCCTGGTCCGGCGACACGGTCGTGTCGACCATGCGGAATTCCATCTTCGCGGTCTCGCCGAGTATCTTCTTGAGGCGCGTCGGGTCCTGAAGACCCGGGACCTGCACGAGGATGCGGTCGTTGCCCTGGCGCTGGATCACGGGCTCGACGGTGCCGAGCTCGTTGACGCGGCGTTCCACGATCTGGATCGATTGCTCGATGGTCTTGCGCATGCGGTCGAGCATCGCGGCCTGCGGGACGGTCAGCCGGATCACGCCGCCGCCGGCATCGGTCACCTCGAGGTCGCGCTGACCGCTGGATCCCATCAGGCCGCCCAGCGGCTGGGACAGCTCGCGCAGCTTGGCGAACGCCGGCTGCACGTCGGTTTCCTTGGTGATGCGAACCTCGGCCGCGTCGTTGCGCACGGTGACGCCGCCGGTGAAGCCGATCTTGGCATCACGCAGCGTCCGGCGGACGTCGTCGCGAACCTGATCCAGCCGCTCCTTCTTCACATAGGCGGAATCGACCTCGAGCAGCAGATAGGAGCCGCCCTGGAGGTCGAGGCCGAGCACGAGCCGACGCTGCGCCCAGGCGGGCCAGGTCTTGACCTGCGACTCCGGGAAGAAATTCGGGACCGCGCAGAGGCACACGATCAGCGCCGTCAGGATAATCCCCAGCGCCTTCCACCGCGTGAAATACAACATCGACTGGACCTGTCAGATCAGGAGACTGGGGAGAGACTCGCGGAAGTGCTCACTTCGACGCGGCGTCGTCCTTTGCGTTTTCCTTGGCGCTTTCCTTCGAGCTGTCTTTCGCCGGCTCGCCCTTGGCGCGCACGCCGGAGACCATCGAGCGCATCTGCCGCACCCGCACGCCGTCGGCAATCTCGAACTCGATCTGGTCGTCGTCGACGACCTTGGTGACCTTGCCGACGAGGCCGCCCGAGGTCACGACGGTGTCGCCGCGGCGGATGTTCTTCACGAGATCGGCGTGGTCGCGCACCTTCTTCTGCTGCGGGCGCAGAATCAGAAAGTACATGATCACGAAGATCAGGGCGAACGGCAGCAGCGACATCAACATGCTGTTGGTGTCGCCGGCGCCCGCGGCCTGGGCATACGCAGGGGTAATCAGCATTCGGAACGATCCTCGTGGAAACGGGGGAAAGCCGGTCAGGCCCTCAAAGGCGACCGGTTCGGTCAAATTCGCGCGGACTATAGCGGCCACCGTCCCAATTGCAACGCTGCCAGACCGCCCTTTTGGTCACCTTGCGGCGCGGCCTCAGGCCCGATAAGGCTGCATTCTCAGGAACTTCGGACATGCCCAGAAAACCAAGCAAAAGCCCGGCCGGCAAAGGCCCCCGTACCCCTGCCAGGAAGCCCGCCCGCGTCGCGGCAAAACGCCCCACGGTGGCCTCCAAGGCAGCTTCCAAGGCAACCCCCGCCCTCGCCCAGGACCGCATCGTCCGCGCGCTGGAGACCATCGCGGCGCATCTCGCAGCCCAGGGCAAGCCGGCCGCCGGACGCGAGTCGTTCCGGCAAGCGGATGCCTATGTCTGGCACCCCGACGGTCGCCTTGCGGCGGTGCCGCGCGTCAGCCGCGTCGAGCTGTTCCTGCTCAAGGGCGTCGAGCGGATGCGCGACATCCTGATGGAGAACACCGAGCGCTTCGCCAATGGCCTGCCCGCCAACAACGCCCTGCTCTGGGGCGCGCGCGGCATGGGCAAGTCGTCGCTGGTGAAGGCTGCGCATGCCACCATCAACGCGGAGCGCAAGGCCTCCGACAGACTGAAGCTGATCGAGATCCACCGCGAGGACATCGAGAGCCTGCCGGCTCTGATGGAGCAGCTGCGCGCCTCATCCTTCCGCTTCATCGTGTTCATCGACGACCTTTCCTTCGACGGCAATGATGCGTCCTACAAGTCGCTCAAGGCGGTGCTCGAAGGCGGCATCGAGGGCCGGCCCGAGAACGTCGTCCTCTACGCCACCTCGAACCGCCGTCATCTGCTCGCGCGCGAGATGATCGAGAACGAGCGCTCGACCGCGATCAATCCCGGCGAAGCGGTCGAGGAGAAGGTCTCGCTGTCGGATCGCTTCGGCCTGTGGCTCGGCTTCCACCGCTGCAGCCAGGACGAATATCTCGCCATGGTGCGCGGCTATTGTAGCCATTTCGGCGTCAAGCTCGACGACGAGGCGCTGGAGCGAGAGGCGCTGGAATGGTCGACGACGCGCGGCTCGCGCTCGGGCCGTGTCGCCTGGCAGTTCGTGCAGGAGCTTGCGGGACGGCTGGGCGTCAAGCTGACGGGGACGTAGCCCGAACTGCAGCCGCACTCACAACTGTCATCGCCCGCGAAGGCGGGCGATCCAGTATTGCAGAGACGTTTGTGATCAATCGAGGGGCCGCGGCGTACTGGGTCGCCCGGTCAAGCCGGACGACGACAGCTTCAGCGTGGAGGCAAATTAGGCCTCACGCCCCGTTCAGGAATTGAAGCGGGTCAACCGGGCTCGATCCCTTGCGGATCTCGAAGTGGAGCTGCGGCGACGCCACCTCCCCGGATTGACCCGACTTGGCAATGACCTGACCGCGCTTGATGGTATCGCCGCGCTTCACCATCAGCTCACTCGCATGGGCATATGCGGTGACGTAGCCGTTGGAGTGCCGAACCAGGACCAGATTGCCATAACCTTTCAGCTCGTTGCCGGAATAGGCAACGACGCCGTCTTCAGCCGCCTTGACCGGCGTACCCTCGGGCACCGCGAGATTGATGCCGTCATTGGACTTGCCGTTGGTCTTGGCGCCGTAGCTCGTGACCACCTTGCCGCGCACCGGCCAGCGGAAGGTCGGCAGCGCGCCGGTGGCTTCCGCAGCCTTTGCCGGCGCCTCGGCCGGCTTCTCTTCGACATTGGCCGTAGCCTGAGCCAGGCGCGCGCTCTGCACCGGCGCCACGACGGAAGCCATCTTGGTGGCAGGCGCGGGAGCAGCAGCAACGGGCTGCAGCGTGCCGGCGACCGGAGCAGCCATGACGGGAGCAACCGGCGCTGCGACAGCGGCAGTCTTTGCACCTGGCACGGTCAGCTTGGCGCCGAGCTTGAGTTTCGCCGAGGGATCGAGACCGTTGGCGCGGGCAAGTTCAGCCGCGGAGATGTGGTTCTTGCGCGCGATGCTGGCGAGCGTATCACCGCGGTTGATGAAGTGCATGCTCGACGGCGCAGCCATGGCTGCAACCGGCCTGGCAGCAGGCGCCGGAGCCGCCGCGACGGGAGCCAACACCGGCGCGGGCGCAGCAGCGGTCGCGCCCGGATGCGGGATGATCAATTGCTGGCCGGGCGAGAGTGCGCGCGGGCCCTTGTAGCCGTTAGCCGCCATGATCGCCTGCGGCGTGACGTGATAGCGCTTGGCGAGCACGTCGAGCGTGTCGCTGGTGCCGACGATGATCTTGGTCCCGCCCGCTGGCTGGGCAGCCGCGACCGAGCGCGGCGGCACGGTGGCCGTGGTCTCCAGATGCGGCTGCGCCGGGGGCGCGTAGGAGCTCACGCCGCGGCCACCTCCGGACACGCCGCCACCTGCAGCGACCGGATAGGATTGCGGCGCGGATACCGAAGGCGGCGGCAAGGGCTGCGACTGATAATAGCCGGGCTGCGTCTGCGGCCGCGAATATTGCGGCAGCTCACGCTGCGCGGGCGGCGCCTGCTGCACCGTGCCGGTCTGATCAGACGAGAAGGGATTGGAGAAATTCGACTGGGACAGCCGCGACTGCATGTCGGCGCTGCACCCTGCAAAGCTGAACGAGATCAGCGCCAGCACCGCAACCTGCGGCACGCGGCGCGAGTAAAGCAACTCGGCGACAACTGACATGGTTACTCACTCGTACGCAACAGAACTGGTCTTTTAAGTAAACACGCGCCGAGTAAATAACGGCTTAACCCTCCCAATAAGATGTTGGCCGCACAGCCAGTCCGGAAATCTACAGCTCCCGCGCCACGCCGGGCAGCGCCGGCACGAAGCGGACCTCGACGAGTTCCTTGCGCTCGATCCCGGCTTCGGTCCGGCTCAGCCGGATCAGCGTCTGCACGCCCTGATGCGGACCGACCGGCGCGATCAGGATGCCTCCAACCTCGAGCCGCTCGACCAGGTTCTCCGGGATCTGCTCCATCGCGGCCGTGACGATGATGCGGTCAAACGGACCGATAGTGGCGGGCAGATTGAGCCCGTCGCCCAGCATCACCTCGACATTGTGGTAGCCGAGCTTCTCGATCCTGGCGCGCGCGACGTCCGCCAGCTTGCGGTAGCGCTCCACCGTCAATACCTGCCCGGCGAGCCGCGAGAGCACGGCGGCCTGATAGCCGGAGCCGGTGCCGATCTCCAGCACGCGATGCTGCTTCTGGAGCTGGAGCTGCTCGGTCATGTAGGCGACGACGAAGGGCTGGCTGATGGTCTGCCCGCAGGCGATCGGCAGCGCGCTGTCACGATAGGCCCCCTCGCGATCGGCCTCCTCGACGAACTGATCGCGCGGCACCTCCTCCATGGTCCGAAGCACCGCCTGGTCGCTGATGCCCCGACGCCTCAGCGAGAGCTGAAACATCATCTTTTCCGGCGGAGGCTGATTGGAGGTCATCGCTGTTTGTGTCGTCCGGATCGTCGCTTGCGGAGCCCAAAGCCCGGTCCAAGAATCTTGTTCCTGCTAAGGAACCCATGATAGCCTTTGCCTGCTGTATTTGACCACAAATTGGCTTGCGGCGGGTTAGCCGCAAGGGCCATTTTCGATCGTTCGCCGAAACGCGCATTGCGTCGATTCGCGTTATCTGCGAACGTTTTCCACAAATGGGCAAGGACTCAACGACAATGACCGCGACAGGGCTTTCGGGCCGCTCTGTATTCCTCGTCGAGGACGAGGTGATGATCAGGATGATGGTCGCGGATATGCTCGAAGAGCTCGGCTACAAGGTGGCGGCTGAAGCCGGCGATGTCGCCGAGGCCATGCGGCTTGCCGAAGCGACCCAGTTCGACATCGCCATCCTCGACGTCAACGTCAACGGCAAGGTCATCTCGCCGGTTGCCGACCTGATCAAGGCGAAGGGCTGCCCGTTCATCTTCGCCACCGGCTACGGCTCCTCCGGCCTGCCCGAGCAGTACCGCGACCGGCCGGCGCTTCAGAAGCCATTCCAGCTCGACGCGCTCGGCAAGACCATCGAAGCCGCGCTTCGCGGCGGCTAGCGATTACTTCAGCGTCGCGCTCAGCGCTTCCGAAAACGCCTCGTTGGTGCGGTCGAGCCTGAGCGGCGTGACCGAGACGTAGCGCTCGCGGAGGGCTGCCAGATCGGTGCCTTCAGCCGGCGTATCCATCATCGCGGCGCGCTCGAAGCCGATCCAGAAATAGGGATTGTTGCGGCCGTCCCTGCGCTCGTCGATCCGGAGGAAACCGAGATTGCGCTTGCCCTGGCGCGTGACGCGAATGCCGAGCACGTCTTCCGGCGCGCAGGACGGAAAATTGACGTTGATGACGGTGTCCCTCGGGATGCCGGCGGCGATCACCTTGCGCAGGATGTCGGGCCCGAACTTGCGCGCGGTGTCCCACGGCGGACGGTCGCGGGTCTCGACGCTGAACTCCTGCGACAGCGCAAACGACGGCAGCCCCAGAATGGTGCCTTCCAGAGCGCCGGCGATGGTGCCGGAATAGACCACGTCCTCGGCGACGTTGCGGCCCTTGTTGACGCCGGACAGGATGAGGTTCGGCGGCTGGGTGCCCAGGATGTGCCGCGCGCCCATGATGACGCAGTCGGTCGGCGTGCCGCGCACGGCGAAGTGCCGCGGACCGACCTCGCGCAGGCGCAAGGGATCGTTCAGCGACAGCGAATGCGACACGCCGGACTGGTCGAGCTCGGGCGCGACCACCCAGACGTCGTCGGACAGCGCCTTGGCGATCTCCTCCACGACCTTGAGGCCGGGAGCGTGGATGCCGTCGTCATTGGTGCAGAGAATGCGCATGCGAAAGATCAATTCCTGTTTGGGCCGTCTTATCCGTCTATGGCCGGGGAGGCAAACCGGTGGCAACCCGGGAGCCAGGTCATTGCGGCGGCGCAGCACGCTACCCTGGACGAGCGAGGTGCCGCATTAACGGCGGATGCGCCATTGCGGCAGGAAGCGCGCGAGCCGGCCTTCGGCACGCAGCGTCATCGCCGGAACGACCGGGCACACGACGGGCGCCTCGATGACACCGAGCGCCTCCAGCTGCGCCACGATCGGAGCCGCCTCCACCGTCTGCGGAAAGCGTTCGCGCGCCATCGTCAGGGCCTTGTCGAAATCCGCAGCGTTGACTCCCGGCTTGGCGCGCCGGCTCTGCACCAGAGCGTCGTCCCATAGCCGCGCGACATCGATGTCGAGCACGCCGCGCAGCCGCTGGTCGACGGCCTGGATGCCGGCACCCGTCACCGCCCATTGTCTGCCGACCCAGAAGATGTCGCGGTGTAAAGCCATGCACGGTGGTTCGCGTTGTCGGGTGGCCAGCAGGATAGCCGGCCGCCCGATCTACGCAACCAAACGTTTCCGCGTTTCAGACTGGCAACGCGATTAGTCGCGCGCCACCACTTTCAGGCCGCCCATATAGGGCTGCAGCACGCTGGGGACCGCGATCGAGCCGTCCTCCTGCTGATAGGTCTCCATCACGGCGATCAGCGCGCGACCGACTGCGGTGCCCGAGCCGTTCAGCGTGTGCACGAAGCGCGGCTTGCCGTCCGGCCCGCGCGAGCGCGCGTCCATGCGCCGCGCCTGGAAGTCGCCGCAGATCGAGCAGCTCGAGATCTCGCGGAACATGCCGCCGTCGCCCTGCCCGGGCATCCAGACCTCGATGTCATAGGTTTTTTGCGACGAAAAGCCCATATCCCCTGCACATAGCGTCATCACGCGATAATGCAGGTCGAGCTTCTGCAACACCTGTTCGGCGCAGGACAGCATCCGCTCCAGCTCGTCCTTACTCGCCTCGGGCGTCGTGATCGAGACCAGCTCGACCTTGGTGAACTGGTGCTGTCGGATCATGCCGCGGGTGTCGCGCCCGGCCGCGCCCGCTTCGGCACGGAAGCATGGCGTCAGCGCGGTCAGCCGCATCGGCAATTGCTTCTCGTCGAGAATGGATTCGCGCACCAGGTTGGTCAGCGAGACTTCCGCGGTCGGGATCAGGCCGAGGCGTTCGGTCTTCAGCCGCTCAAGATCAGGTGCAGCCAGCAGTTCGCCGCTGATCGCCCAGAACTGATCGTCCTCGAATTTCGGCAATTGCCCGGTACCGAACATCACCTCGTTGCGCACGAGGAGCGGCGGGTTGATCTCGGTGTAGCCGTGTTCGGTCGTATGCAGGTCGAGCATGAACTGGCCGATCGCGCGTTCGAGCCGCGCCAGCCCCTTCTTCAGCACGACGAAGCGCGCGCCGGAGAGTTTTGCCGCCGCCTCGAAATCCATGTAGCCGAGCGCGACGCCGAGATCGTCATGCAGCTTCGGCGCAAAGCTGTAGTTGCGCTTGTTGCCGAACACATGGTGCTGCACGTTGCCGTGTTCGTCGACACCGTCAGGCACTTCGTCGAACGGAATGTTCGGAATGGCGGACAGCTCTTTCGCAAGCTCCTCGTCGGCAGCCTTCGCGGCGGCCTCGAGCTCCGGCATCGTGGTCTTGAGTTCGGCGACCTCGGCCATCAGCTTGGCCGCGCGCGCCTCGTCCTTCGCCTTCTTGGCGTCGCCGATTTCCTTGGAGGCCGCATTGCGCCGCGCCTGCGCCTGCTCCGAGGCCAGGATCGCCGCACGCCGCTTCTCGTCGATCGCGAGCAGCGAGGCCGACAACGGCTTCAGACCCCGCCGGGCAAGGCCGGCGTCGAAGGCTTGCGGATTGTCGCGGATCGATTTGATGTCGTGCATGGCCGTGGTCCTGGAGCAGCGTGCAAACAGTCAACGTCAACGTTGTATGTTTACACTGACGGGCTTCCCCCTAGCACAGCTGTCATCGCCCGCGAAAGCGGGCGATCCAGTATTCCAGAGACGCCGGTAATTCTCCGAGAGGCAACGGCGTACTGGATTCCCCGCATTCGCGGGGAATGACACCGCGGTTGTGGCCCCTACTCCGCCGGATTGGCCGGCGTCGACACGTCGGTGCCGGGGGTGGTCTGCGCGGCCGCCGCCTTCTTCTCCACCATCCCCACCGCGATGATCGAGCCCTCGTACAGCAGGAGCAAGGGGATCGCGAGCGAGCACTGGCTCAATATGTCGGGCGGCGTCAACACGGCCGCGATGACGAAGGCGATCACGATGAAATAGCGCCGCTTCTCGCGCAGCATTTTTGCCGAGACGATGCCGATCCGGCCGAGCAGCGTCAGGATCACCGGAAGCTGGAAGGCGATGCCGAACGCGAAGATCAGCGACATCATCAGCGACAGATATTCGCCGACCTTGGGAAGCAGCTGGATCTGCGCGGTCTCATCGCTGCCGGCCTGCTGCATGCCGAGCGAGAAGCGGACCAGCATCGGCAGCACGACGAAATAGACCAGCGCCGCGCCCAGCACGAAGAAGAATGGTGTCGCGACCAGATACGGCAGGAAGGCGTTCTTCTCGTGCTTGTACAGGCCAGGCGCGACGAATTTGTAGATCTGCGTCGCGACGATTGGAAACGAGATGAAGCCGGCGCCGAACAGCGCGAGCTTGAGCTGGGTGATGAAATATTCCAGCAGCGCCGTATAGATGAACTTGGAATTCTCCGGACCCGCGACCCACACGAACGGCCAGACCAGCACGTTGTAGATCTGCTTGGCGAAGAAGAAGCACAGGATGAAGGCCACGCCAAAGCCGAGCAGCGCCTTGATCAGCCGCGAACGCAGCTCGATCAGATGGTCCATCAAAGGGGCTTTGCTGGCCTCGATATCGGCGTCGCTCATGACGCTTTGGCGTCCTTGATCGCTTCGGGTGGCACGGTGTCTTGAGCGACCTGCGCCTGCTCGATCTCACGCGTGATCGCGAGCGGCTCGCTCACCGCCGCATGCGCCTCGGCTTCCACGAAGGTTTCCGGTGTCGGCGCTTCGGGGGTGGTTGGCGTCACCGGAGGCTCGACAACAGCGGTTGTGGGCGTCTCGGCCGGCTTGTCCAGCGGATCGACGCGGAGCGCGTCGCTGACGTCCTTCTGGAGCGAGGTCATCAGATTGTTGCCGGCGAAGCCGGAGGCGGCTTCCTTGACCTCGTCAAAGCTCTTCTTGAGGTCGGCCATCTCGGCCTCGCGCATCGCTTCCTGGAACTGACCCTGGAATTCGGCGGCCATCTTGCGGGCCTTGCCCATCCACTGCCCGACCATGCGCAGCACGCCCGGCAGCTCTTTCGGGCCGATGGCGACCAAGGCCACGACCCCGATCAGGACCAGTTCACTCCACCCGATGTCGAACATGAGGTCTTCCGTTCAGGCCAGCCGCGACCGGCCCAATCCTCTCCGCGCAGGATCGGGGGCCGTCCGCGTCCGTCCACGCTTTGGCTCAG
Organism: Bradyrhizobium betae; assembly: GCF_008932115.1. Taxonomy (NCBI): domain Bacteria; kingdom Pseudomonadati; phylum Pseudomonadota; class Alphaproteobacteria; order Hyphomicrobiales; family Nitrobacteraceae; genus Bradyrhizobium; species Bradyrhizobium betae. The sequence goes on along the minus strand of NZ_CP044543.1, from coordinate 6,628,427 downwards.
ACGGCCTTGCTGCCGACGTCGGACCGTGCCGCGGTCGGCGCGGCAGTGTGCTCGATGGACTTGGCCGGCTCGGGCTTGTCGGCGACCTTGTCGTCGTCCTGCATGCCCTTCTTGAACGCCTTGATGCCCTGCGCCACGTCGCCCATCAGATCCGAAATCTTGCCGCGGCCGAACAGCAGCAGGACGACTGCGATCACCAGGATCCAGTGCCAAATGCTAAGCGAACCCATCCTGCAACCCTCCAAACAACCATGGCCGGGACCCGGCCGATCTTGACCGGAACGTAGGCTTGGCAGGTGTCAAAAACAAGGACCAAGGCAGCGCCAATTCGCTGTTGGCGCTACGTAATCTTGCTAGTGTTAACCTGTCGCAGGGGACCTGAGAAAGGCCGGGACGTCAGTCCTCGCTGCCGCCCTCATTGCCGCCTTCCGGCGCCTCCTCAGGCGTCTCGGGCTCGACCGCAGGCGCCAGCGCCAGATCGAGCTCCTCGCCGGGTTCCAGCGGATCCTCGTCTTCGCGCAACTGCGGGTCATCCGACGGCGTCGGCACGCTGAAGCCGGTCGGCAGCCGCGAATCCAGCAGACCCGTGCCCTTCAGCTCCTCCAGACCCGGCAAGTCGCCGAGCTGTTCCAGGGTGAACTGCGACAGGAAGTCCTCGGTTGTTCCGAAGGTCAAGGGACGGCCGGGCGTCTTGCGCCGGCCGCGTGGCTTGATCCAGCCGGTCTCCAGCAGCACGTCGAGCGTACCCTTCGACGTGACAACGCCGCGGATCTCCTCGATCTCGGCGCGCGTCACCGGCTGGTGATAGGCGATGATCGCGAGCACCTCGATCGCGGCGCGCGACAGCCGGCGGGTCTCGGTGCTCTCCCGCGTCATCAGCCAGGCCAGATCACCCGCGGTGCGGAAGGTCCATTTGTTGGCGACCCGCACGAGATTCACGCCGCGCAGGGAGTAGTCGGCCTGCAGCTGCTCCAGCGCGGCCTTGACGTCCACGCCCTCCGGCATGCGCTTGGCCAGCGTCGCGGTATCCAGAGGTTCACTCGACGCAAACAGCAGCGCTTCCAGCAGCCGCAATTCCTCGGGACGCGCCTGGGATTCGTTCTCCATCGGCTCGGCCTCGTCGACCCGCACTTCAGCCAGGCTTGCCATGGCAGATTCTCCTTCTTGCACTTAAGCGACCGGCGCGTCGGGCGCAGGAGCTGCGTCCGGAACAGGCTTGGGACGCCCCTTGCGGAAATAGATCGGCGCAAACGCCTCTTTCTGGTTCAATTCGAGCTGACCTTCGCGCACCAGCTCGAGCGCCGCCGCAAAGCTCGAGGCGAACACCGTCGCGCGCTGCGTCGGATCGGCGACGTGGCGGACCAGGAAGTCGTCGAGCACGCCCCAGTCATCCTGTTCGCTGATGCTGCCGACCAACCGCTCCAGCGTGGCGCGCGCCTCGGCGAGCGACCACACCGTGCGCTTGGCCAGATGCACGCTCGCCAGCACGCGCGACTGGCGCTGCGAGGCATAGGCGGTGAGCAGGTCGTACAGCGTCGCGGTATATTTCGGATGCTTGATCTCGGCGATCTGCTCGGGCTCGCCGCGCGGGAAGATGTCGCGCAGCAATTGCTGTCGGTTCATCAGACGGTTGGCGGCTTCGCGAATGGCTTCCAGCCGGCGCAGGCGGTTGGCTAGCGCGGTTGCCATCTGCTCCGCGCTCGGACCTTCCGCGCTCGGCGGCTCCGGCAGCAGCAGACGCGACTTCAGGAAGGCGAGCCAGGCCGCCATCACGAGATAGTCGGCGGCAAGCTCGAGCCGGATCTTCCGCGCGGCTTCGATGAAGTGGAGATACTGGTCGGCCAGCGCCAGGATCGAGATCTTGGCGAGGTCGACCTTCTGCTGCCGCGCCAGCGCGAGCAGCAGGTCGAGCGGGCCCTCATAGCCCTCGACGTCCACCACCAACGCCGGCTCACCCTCGGCGAGCTCTGCGGGCCGCCCGGTTTCAAACGATAGGATTTCTGCGGTCATGCGGATGCCGTGTTTGCCCGTGCGATCAATGCGTCCAGTTCGGCGCGTGCGGCTGCCCGGTCGAATGGCTGCGGCGCCTTGCGTGCGGCGAGCGCGGCGTTCGCCCGCTCCAGCGCCTTGCCGGACAATTCAGGCGTCTGGCCGGCAACTTCGCGCATCTCCTCGATGTTGCCGTTGCAATGCAGGGCGACGTCGCAGCCGGCCGCGAAGATGGCGCGGGTCCGCTCGGCGATATTCCCCGACAGCGCGTTCATCGACACGTCATCACTCATTAACAAACCCTGGAACCCGATCACGCCGCGAATCACCTGAGCGATCATTGTCGCAGAAGTCGTCGCCGGATGGGCGGGGTCGACCGCGCTAAACACAACATGTGCAGTCATGGCCATCGGAAGGTCCGCCAGCGGCTTGAACGCGGCGAAGTCGGTCCGTTCGAGCTCGTCCCAGGGCGTATCGACCGTCGGCAGCTTGAAATGGGTGTCGGCGGTGGCCCGGCCGTGGCCGGGGATGTGCTTGAGCACCGGCAGCACACCGCCCTGCTCCAGGCCCTCGGTGACGGCGCGGGCAATTTCGGCAACCTTGCCCGGCTCGGTGCCGTAGGCCCGGTTGCCGATGACCGCGTCTGCGCCCGCGACCGGGACATCAGCCAGCGGCAAGCAATCCACGGTAATGCCGAGATCGGCGAGATCCGCCGCTATCAGCCGCGCGCTGAGACGCGCTGCGGTGACCCCGAGCGCCGAATCAATGTCATACAAATTCGCGAAAACGGCGCCCGGCGGGTACACCGGCCAGTGCGGTGGACCCAGCCGCTGCACCCGTCCACCCTCCTGATCGATCAGGACGGGCGCGTCAGCGGCCCCTGCCACTGCCCGCAATTCCGCAACCAATGCAGCAACTTGAGCCGGTGTCGCGACATTGCGCTTGAACAGGATGAAGCCCCATGGGCGCTCGGTACGGATAAACTCCCGCTCGGCGGCGGTCAGTTCCGTTCCGGTTACGCCGGTAATGAAGGCCCGCGTGCTCATAAGGGCCGATTAACCCTGCCCCGCGAGGGGGTCAAGGAAACGGCCGTTAATTCCTCTGGACGAAGCAGGCCGACAAGCCCGCAGACTTCAGGCTGTTGCAGGCCTGCGTCGCCTCCTCGGCCGATCCATAGGGCCCAGCGAAGGCGCGGTAGACGACCCCCTTGCCCTTGTCGGTGAGGTCAACCCGCTTGATGACAGGCGAGCGGGAGCCCAGCACGCTGCCATACTTGCTCTGAAGCACGCGGTAGGACGCAGCCGCGCTGTCTTCGCTCTGCTGCGAGGAGACCTGCACGACGTAGCCGCCACTGCCACTGCTGGCGTGTGCGAGCTGTGTCGGGTTGGTTGCGGCCATCCGCTGCGGCGGCTCGGCCGCGGGCGCCGATTGCGGGGCTAGCGAGAGCGGCTGATTGGCGCTGGCATTGGCCGAGGTCGGCGGATTGCGCGGCGCTGCGGGCGCAGCCACGGGCTTCGGTGCAGTGGCCGGCTTGGCCGCAGCCGACTGCGGCACGGCGCTATCGGTCTGATCGCCTCTCACGGCCACGGTCCTGACCGGGCGCGGCGAGTTGTTCGGCAACGTGCCGTTGCTCGGCTGCGAACCTGCGCCCGGCGGCAACGCCGCGGACGGTGAGACGCTCGATACTGGCGGCGGGTTCGCATTCTGGTTCAGCGGCGGAAACACGACACGAGGACCGCCCGCCCTGGCGTTGACGTCGACGGGTGCCTCTTCGCGCGGCACGATCTTCTCGGAGCCATCGCCGCTCGCCATGCGATCGGGCACCTTGCCCGCGGAGTCCGTCGGCGCCGGCACGATCTTGGTTGGCGTGTTGTCGGCCTTGATGATCGGCGGCTCGCCGCTGCGGGGCGACCCGACATAGGTCTTGTAGGCGAAGGCCGCACCGGTGCCGACCACGGCGAGCGCGAGGATCGCCGCGACCGTCATCATGCCGCCGCGCGGCTTCTTCGGCTCGTCGAGATCCGCCTCGGGATAATCGCTCTGAAAGGCGTAGGGATCGTCGGGAAAGGCAGGATCGCGCTGATAGTCCTGCTCGCCCGCCTCAAGCCGTCCGTAGAGCGCATCGTCGTAGCGCGCCGGATCGGGCTGCTGATACGGCTCCTGATAGGCTGGCTCCTGGTACGCCTGATCCTGCGGCTGGAGCGTATGCCCCTGATACGCCTGATCCTGATAGGCTTGGTCCTGATAGGCTTGCGGCTGATGAAAATCAGGCTCGGGCGCCGTCGGCTGGGCTGAATAGCGATGCAATGGATGAACCGGGTTCACGGAGACTGGATAGTCGGGCTCAGGCGCTGGCGCCGGCTGCACGTTGGCGCGCCGCATCCATGAGGGCGGCCCGGGCGGCGGCGGGGCCTGCTCGGCGTAATCCTGCTGATAGTCGTCCTGCGGATAATCGTCGTCCTGATAGTTCTGGGTGGGCGCTGGAGCAGCCGGCGGAGGTGCACTGGGCCGCCCCTGCGCCGCGAACGGATCGGTCTGTCCGATCAGGCGGGCGAGCTCGGCCAAGGGATCGGCTTCCGCCTTGCCATGCTGGTCGCCACCGCGACCATAGTCGTCGGAAGGAAATCGTTTGTCCTGATATCGTTCGGCCATCGTGATGATGCGTCCCTTCGGGAAAGCCGCGCGCCCCTCGACCAAGGCACGGCCTTCGACCCACAAGGCTTTGAACAAAGTCTAAGCGATCCGGCTTCTGCCGGTTACCCCCAAATTCCCCTTAAGTAGTTCGCCCCAAACTACCGCATCTCGTCCGGAGCATGGACGCCGAGGATGGCGAGGCCCGATGCCAGGACAGAGACGACGCCCTGGACCATGGCCAGCCGCGCCTTCGTTAGCTCTGCATCATTAGTGATAATGAAGCGTAAATAGGGCAAATCCCGCCCCTTCGTCCAAAGTGCGTGAAATTCGCTCGCTAAGTCATAGAGATAAAAGGCAATACGGTGCGGCTCATGGGCCGCGGCGGCCGCTTCCAGCAGGCGCGGATAAATTGCGAGACGCTTGAGCAGGTCAAGCTCGACGGGGTCTGACAGCCGCTCTACCGCCGACTCACCGAGCCAGGCGATCCGCTTGTCCGAGTCCTCGGGCAAATCCGGGAACACTTCCGTCCGCGCATTGCGGAAGATGGAGTGGCCGCGGGCGTGGCCGTACTGCACATAGAACACCGGGTTGTCGCGCGACTGTTCCATGACCTTGGCGAGGTCGAAGTCGAGCACCGCGTCGTTCTTGCGGTAGAGCATCATGAAGCGGACGGCGTCCTGGCCGACCTCATCCACCACCTCACGCAAGGTGACGAAGTCCCCGCTCCGCTTCGACATTTTCACCGGTTCGCCGTTGCGCAGCAACTTCACGAGCTGGACGATCTTGACGTCGAGCGCGCCCTTGCCGGAGGTCGTCGCCTTCACCGCCGCCTGCATGCGCTTGATATAGCCGCCATGATCGGCGCCCCAGACGTCGATCATCTCCGCAAAACCACGGTCGAACTTGTTCTTGTGGTAGGCGATGTCGGAGGCGAAGTAGGTGTAGGAATTGTCCGACTTGATCAGCGGACGATCGACGTCGTCGCCGTAGGCGGTCGCCTTGAACAGCAGCTGCTCGCGGTCTTCCCAGTCCTCGACCGGTGCGCCCTTCGGCGGCGGCAGGCGCCCCTCGTAGATGTCGCCCTTGGCCTTGAGGAAATCGATGGTCTCGGCGACCTTGTTGTTGCCGCTCTCGATCAGCGAACGCTCCGAGAAGAACACGTCGTGGCGGATGTTGAGCGCGCCGAGATCGCCCTTGATCTCGTCCATCATCATCGCGATCGCCTTGGCGCGCACCGTCGGCAGCCATTGCGCCTCGCTCATCGCGCGGAGCTTGTCGCCGTGTTCCTTTGCAAGAGCATGCCCGACCGGTTTCAGATAGTCGCCGGGATAGAGGCCTTCCGGAATGGCGCCGATATCCTCGCCGAGCGCCTCGCGATACCTCAGGAACGCTGACCGCGCGAGCACGTCGACCTGTGCGCCGGCATCGTTGATGTAATATTCGCGCGTCACGTCGTGCCCCGCGAAATCCAGCAGGCTCGACAGCGCGTCGCCGAATACGGCGCCACGGCAATGGCCGACATGCATCGGCCCGGTCGGATTGGCCGAGACGTATTCGACGTTGACCTTGGAGCCGCCCCGGACGCGGCCGTAGTCGGCCCCCTCACGCAGCACGGTACGCAGCGCCTCGGCCCAGGCGGCCGGCTGCAGCGTCAGATTGATGAAGCCGGGACCGGCGACGTCGACCTTGGCGATCAGCGCATCAGCGCGCAGCCGCTCGGCGATCTGCTCGGCGAGATCACGCGGCTTGGCCTTTGCCTCTTTCGCAAGCACCATCGCGGCGTTGGTCGCCATGTCGCCATGGGAGGCATCGCGCGGCGGCTCGACCACCACGCGCGAGAAATCGATGCCCTCGGGCCAGCTGGCGTCCGCCGCGAGCGCGCGGCAGGCGGCGTGCACGCGTGTGAGCACGTCGGCGAACAAATGCAGGGATGAGGATGTGTCGGGCATGGCCGCCGCCTAACGCAAATCGGGGGTCGAGTCAAAGAGCCGCTGGTGTTCGGTTAGGGCGAAACGGTCGGTCATTCCGGCAATGAAATTGCCGATCCGCCGGGCCCGGTCGCCCTCGTCGTCCGCCGCCGCCCCCGCCAGCCATTCCGGCGGCAGCTCGGCCGGCACCTTCAGGTATTTCGCGAACAGGTCGAACAGGATCTGCTCGGCCTCCCCCATCACCCGCATCACCCGCTTGTGGCGGTACATATGCTGATAGAGGAAGCGCTTGATGGCGGCCTCCTCCTCGGCGACCTCAGCGGGGAACACGACCAGCGCCCGGCTCTGCTGGCGCACGTCCTGGGCAGATTGCGGTTTGACCGCGGCGAGGTTCTTCTGCGCCTCCGCGAACACCGCGCCGATCAAATGAGAGATCAGCTCGCGCACCAGCTCGGCACCGCGCCTGACGTCTTCGAGGTCAGGGTAATGCGCGGAAGTCTCGTCGATGATCTCCGCCGTGAGCGGCATCACTTTGAGGTCGTCGAGGTGGAACAGGCCGGCGCGCAACCCGTCGTCGATATCGTGGGCGTCATAGGCGATGTCGTCGGCGATCGCGGCGACCTGCGCTTCGAGAGACGCGAAGCTCCAGAGTTCGAGGTCGTATGTCCTGGTGTAGTCGGCGATGCCGACGGGAATGCCATGCTCGCGATAGCGCCCGACCGGGGCGCCGCTGCGATCGGTCAGCGGGCCGTTGTGCTTGACGATCCCCTCCAGCGACTCCCAGGTCAGGTTGAGCCCGTCGAACTCGGGATAGCGGTGCTCGAGCGAGGCGACGACGCGGAGCGTCTGGGCATTGTGGTCGAAGCCGCCAAAATCCTTCAGGCAGGCGTCCAGCGCCCGCTCGCCGGCATGCCCGAACGGCGGATGGCCGAGATCATGGGCGAGCGCCAGCGTTTCGGTGAGGTCCTCGTCGAGCCCAAGCTGCCGGGCCAGCGCCCGGGCGATCTGGGCCACCTCCAGCGAATGGGTGAGCCGGGTGCGGTAATGGTCGCCCTCGTGGAACACGAAGACCTGGGTCTTGTACTTCAGGCGGCGGAACGCGGTGGAATGGATCACCCGGTCGCAGTCCCGGCGGAACGGGCTGCGGGTCCGGCTCGGGGGCTCGGCGACCAGCCGGCCGCGGCTGCGATCGGGGTCGCAGGCATAGGGCGCACGGGGGGCTGCCATTCCGACGGACACGACGAATTTAGTCCCTATCCATTTGATTCTGCGTATCCTTGCACTTAACTATGCCGGACGCGGGATACCAAATGAATTGGGCAAATGAACTTGGTATGACCGCGGGCCTATCGGAGACGAGCCATGACGACAGACGTGACCATCAGTGACCGCGCCGCACGCCGGATTGGGGAGATCCTCAAGGGCGAAGGCACAGGCGCGATGCTGCGCATCTCCGTCGAGGGCGGTGGCTGCTCCGGCTTCCAGTACAAGTTCGACATCGATCGCGCCCGCACCGACGACGATCTCGTGATCGAGCAGGAGAGTGCCGTGGTGCTGGTCGATTCCGCCTCGCAACCGTTCCTGGCGGGCTCGCAGGTCGATTTCGTCGACGATCTGATCGGCGCCTCGTTCCGCGTCAACAATCCGAACGCGACGGCGTCCTGCGGCTGCGGGACCAGCTTCTCGATCTGATCCGACTCAAAATCGGAAAAACAACCCCATGCACAGTAGCCGGCAGGCCGGCGGGATGTATTTCGGCTTTTACGAATGGCGATTGACGCGTCGGGCAAAACAGGGGTAAGGTGGGATCATCGCGAGATTCCAAATGGCGGGGATCTCGACCAGGCACACGCGCGGCGGGTTCGATGCAGCCTAGTTGCCGAAGCGGCCCCTGCCCGCAGTTTAGTCCTTCGAAAAATGAAACATCGTCAACGGCGCCGATAGCGGTAGTCAATTTCCAATGCGCATGATCGTTCGCCTGCTCTCTTGCCTCGTCCTACTCCTCGCAGTCTCAGCCCTCCCCGCGCCTCCCGTGCATGCTGCCCAAACCTGCCCGTTCATCAGCGCCAAGGAGCTCGCCGGCGCGATGCCGGCGCTCAAATGGTCGCTGATTTCAAATCAGGACGGCCGCGGCTGCATCTATCAAGGCGGACGCGGCGACACGATGATGCTGACCGTGTTCCGCAATCCCGACAAGGACCGCGCCAGGGAATTGTATGCGACCTTCGTAAAGACTCTCAGTGAGCGCATACCGCTGAGCGCGCTATCCGGGATCGGCGATGAAAGCCAGGGCGGAACGACCGCTGCCGACGCGCAGCGCCAGGAGGCCTCGGTCGTGGCATTGTCCGGCAATTACATTCTGCAGATCAGCGTCTATCCAGCTGGCCGGCGTGCCGACAACGTGCTGCTCGGACCGGCCACCGAAGCCGCGCGCATTGCCATCGCAAATGTGACCAAGACCAGCGAGCGGTTCGGCGACTGCGAGTGGCTCACGGCCGCGGATGCCGACGGCTTCCTCGACAAGAGCACGCTGCAGGTCCAGCGGACCGGCGCGGGCAGCTGCATGATGTTCGATCGCGAGGCCAATACCATGGCCGTCGCGGTGATCTCGATGTCGCGCGACACCGTCATCGGCATGATGAAGCGCGCGGGCCCGTGCCAGCACGTGGCGATCCCCGAGCTCGGCAGTGAAGCGTTCGGCGAGCATTCCTGCACCAAGGGCAACGGCAATGCCGTCAACATCTTTGTCTGGAAGAACGGCCGGCAGGCTTCGATCCTGTTCGCGCCGGTCAAGCCACACCCGGAGTCCGGCTCGGTCGAACGGCTGAAGGCGGTCGCCGCGCGGGTCTATGGAAAATTGTGACGGCTGCGGCACCAGCTTCTCGATCTGAGCACCTAAGCGCCCGTCATCTGCCTTTCCTCGTCCGTCCACTCCACCTCGACCGGCATCAGGACCGGCTGAAGCGGCGCCTCCTGGGGTGCAACGAAGCCGTCCAGCGCGCGCAGCAAGGCCGCGACCAGCGCGGGCTTCCTTAGCGGCTTTGCCAGGAAGTCCGACATGCCCGCTTCGCGGCAGATCTTGACGTCCTCAGGGAAGGCGTTGGCAGTCAGCGCAATGATCGGCAAGGCATCGAAGCCTCCGCCCCGCGCACGGATCGCGCGGGTCGCGGCAAGGCCGTCCATGCCGGGCATGCGCACGTCCATCAGCACGACATCATGGTCGTGCTCGGACGCAGCCGCGACGGCTGCGATGCCGTCGGTGACCACACGCAGATCGACATCGAAGCCGCCCAACATCTTGCTCACGACCATCCGGTTGACGGCATCGTCCTCGGCGACCAGGACCCTGAGCGGCCGCTCGAGCTCGGCGATACGCGCCTTCAGCTCGTCGGCCTCGTCGCGGTCTGTCGCCTGGTCGGACGCCTGCGCCTGGCTCCATGGCAGCACCAGCGTGAAGCGGAAGGTAGAGCCCTCGCCCGGCGTCGAGGTGACGCCGATGGTGCCGCCCATCTGCTCGATGATACGCCGGGAGATCGCAAGCCCAAGCCCGGTGCCGCCGAAGCGGCGGCTGATCGAGGCATCGGCCTGGGCGAAGTCGCTGAAGAGCTGCCCGACCTTGTCGGGGGCGATGCCGATGCCGCTGTCGGTCACGGTCCATTCGACGGTCGCGAGCAGATCACGGCGCGCCTGGCAGGTCGCCGCTATCGTCACCTCGCCGGCATCGGTGAACTTCACCGCGTTGGACGCGAGGTTGAGCAGCACCTGGCGGATGCGCGCGACGTCGCCGCGCAGCGTCGGCGGCAGGTTCGGGTCGAGCACGACATTGACCGCGAGCCCCTTGCTCTTGGCCCCCGCACGCACGACGGTCGCGACCGTTTCGACCAGCGTCTGCGGGGCGAAATCGACCGCCTCGAACGTGAAGCGGCCGGCCTCGAGCTTGGAGAGATCGAGGATGTCGTTGAGGATGCGCTGGAGGTTGTCGCCGGACTCGCGGATCGTGATGACGGCCTCGCGCTGCTCGGAATCGAGTTTGGTTTCGAGCAGCATGCTGGCAAGGCCGAGCACGCCGTTCATGGGCGTGCGGATCTCGTGGCTCATCACCGCGAGGAAATCCGACTTGGCCCGGCTCTCGGCTTCGGCCTTCTCGGCGCGCCAGCGCTCGGTGACGTCGCGGCCGAAGCCGCGATAGCCGAGGAACTGGCCGTCGCGGTCATAGGCCGGCTTCGCCGTGAACGACCACAGCCGCGCCTCGCCGCCGGCGACGACCTTGAGGTTCATCTCGTGCAGCGGTTCGGCATGCTCCATCAGGCCGACGATGTTGTAGGCCGCGCTCTTGTCCTCGGGGCAGAGCATGTCGAGCACGTCGGCGAAGAGTGATCCCTTCAGCAGCGGCAGCGGCATCTGCGCGACATCGGCGAAGCGTTGCGGCACGTCGACCAGATGCCCTTCGGCATCGGTCTGCCACAGCCAGTCGCTGGCGTTCTCCTGAAAATCCTTCAGCAGCAGCGAAATGATCTCGGTCTGCCGCTCGAGCTCGAGCTGGGCCTTGAGATTGCCGAGGAACAAATTGCCTTGCGAGACGATGTTGCGCGCCATGAAGAACGCGAACAGCAGCAGGAACACCGAGGTCACGAGATAAGGTCCGGTGCCGCACAGCAACAGCGCGCCGGCGCAAGCGACCGTCATGGTGGCGAGATAGACGAGGCCGGCACGCGGGAAGGTCGACAGCGTGAAGGCGCCGCCGGACATCATGCCGACCATCAGGCAGGCCAGGATCAGCTGGCTGGTCGGATCGATGCGGCTGAACAGCGCGAGCGGCAGCGTGCCCCAGATCGCGGCGAGGAAGAATGCCTGCCGCAGCATGTGCCGCGCCGCACGCGGCGAAGCCTCCTGCGGCGGGTTCTTGTGCGACCGGCGCCACGAGCGCACCGCGAGCGAGACGGTGGCGGCGAGCGTCAGGCCCCAGATCGCGAGGAAATCATTCCAGCCCTTGCCCCAGAACAGGATCAGCACGATGGCGACGTTGAGCAGGGTGACGCCCATCGTCACCGGGATCAGCCGCGTCACCGCGTCGATCTGCTTGGCGCGGATGCGGCGCATTTCGCGCTCGCTGAGATCGGCGGTCAGGCCGTCCTCGATCTCGAAGCCGCCGAGCCAGTACAGGAACGCGCCGACCAGCCCGTCGCGCGGCTCGCTTCGCTTCATGGATTTGTCCGGCCATCCCATTCGAAAACCTCTTCGATATCAATGGCGCAGCGGCGGCTTAAGCCGGGTTAATTTTGTGGGAGATTTTGCGGCGTCCTTGACGGGCGCGTTTGCAGTTTGTTCTAACCATGGCCCCTGTCCGGAGCCGCCCAAATGCCCATCAGAGTAGCCACCTGGAACGTGAACTCGGTCCGGCAGCGGATCGATCTCCTCCTGACCTGGCTGAAGGAGTGCCAGCCGGACATCGTCTGCCTCCAGGAGATCAAATGCGTCGACGAGGCCTTCCCGCGGCTGGAGATCGAGGCGCTCGGCTACAACGTGGTCACGCACGGGCAGAAGACGTTCAACGGCGTCGCCCTGCTCTCCAAGCTCCCGTTCGACGAGACCAAGTCGGGGCTGGCCGGCGACGACGAGGATGCCCATGCCCGCTTCCTCGAAGGCGTGGTGACGCTGAAGCGCGGCGTGCTGCGCATCGCCTGCCTCTACCTGCCCAACGGCAACCCGGTCGGGACCGAGAAATATCCCTACAAGCTCAAATGGATGTCGCGGCTTCTTGAGTATTCGAAGGAGCGCCTCAAGGCCGAGGAGCCGCTGATCCTCGCCGGCGACTTCAACGTCATCCCGCACGCCCGCGACGTCCACAACCCTGCTGCCTGGACCGAGGACGCCCTGTTCAAGCCGGAGACCCGGGAGAGCTTCCAGTCCCTGCTCGGCCTCGGCCTGACCGATGCGCTGCGGGCCGTCACCGACGAGCCCGGGCTCTACACCTTCTGGGACTACCAGGCCGGCGCCTGGCAGAAGAACCATGGCCTGCGCATCGACCATCTGCTGCTGTCGCCGCAGGCCAGCGACAAGCTCGCCAATGTCGGGATCGACAGCTATGTGCGGGCCTGGGAGAAGCCGTCGGACCACGTGCCGGTGTGGGCGGATCTGGATCTCGAGGCGGCATAGACCTTGCGCGGAGCTGGTAGGAGCGCGCGGCAGTCACCACTGCCGTAGGGTGGGCAAAGCGCAGCGTGCCCACGACTTCAGGCCGAAATCCCGAAACGATGGTGGGCACGGCGCCAAGGCGCTTTTGCCCACCCTACGGCACCGAGGTCGCGGCGCCTATTCGCGGCGGCCCTGCACCCACTGTTCCAGCATTTGCAGGCACATGGCGCGGTCGTCGTCGGAGGCCTTGGCGAAGGCCCGGTTGTAGTTTTCCTTGATCCAGGTCTCCTCGGCACCGGCGCTGTCGCGCGCCAGCGTCAGCCACATCAGGCCGCGCGCGGCCTGCCGCGGCAGGCGGTCGCCGTTGAACAGCATCTGGCCGAGCAGCGCCTGGGCCTCATGCTGGCCCTTCTGGGCGGCGAGGCCGAGCCAGCGCGCGCCATAGCGGAAATCCTCGCGCGAGGCGTCCGGCGTATTCAGGTACAGCCGGGCGAGATCGTATTGGGCGTCCGCGTTGCCGAAATAGGAGGCCGCGTAGGAGAACATCTCCCGCGCCCGGTCCTGGTCCGGCTTGATCTTCGAGTTCGGGATGCCGCTGAGATAGTAGCGGCCGAGCGCGACGAAGGCATTGGCCACGATCTGCGCCTGCGGCGCCGACGGGCTGTCCTCGGCATGCGCATTGGCGATCCGGCTGAAATATTCGAAGGCGCGCACGTCGTCCTGGGCCACGCCGTCGCCGTTGGCGTACATGCGGCCGAGCCTCCACTGCGCGATCGGATGGCCACCCTCGGCGGCATATTGCAGCGCGCTGAGCGAGGTCTCCTGGGTCGCCGCCGGAACCTTGCTGCGGACCGTCCCCGCAGTGCCCGGCAAGGTGGTCACGACCGGGATGGTGGCGTCCTTGTTGTTGGCCGGCGAGCCGTCGAAGGCAAACGCCGGCGCGGCCAGCGCACTGGCCCCCAACACAAACGCAACAATGGCACGCCTAGATGTCCGCATAACACTGCTTCTCGTGCGCGCCGCCCGGATGGGTCACTGCCCCACCGACCGCTGGTCCAACCTGCTGAGCATATTTCCAGAGCGCGCCCGTCGTGTGGTTAGTCGCGCGAGCGCTCCATTTGGTCTTGCGCTGGGCGAGCTCGGCATCGCTCAATTTTACGTTAAGAATTCCGGCAATTGCGTCGATCTCGATGATATCGCCGTCCTCCAGCAGCCCGATCGGGCCGCCGATGGCCGCTTCCGGCCCGACATGGCCGATGCAGAAGCCGCGGGTGGCGCCGGAGAAGCGGCCGTCGGTGATGAGCGCGATCTTGCCGCCCATGCCCTGGCCGGTCAGAGCCGCGGTGGTCTGGAGCATTTCCCGCATGCCGGGGCCGCCCTTGGGCCCCTCGTAGCGGATCACGATGACTTCGCCTTCCTTGTAGGTGCGCTTCTGGACCGCCTCGAAAGCATCCTCCTCGCGGTCGAAGCACCTGGCCGGACCGGTAAATTTGAGGTTGGACATTCCCGCGACTTTCACGATCGCACCTTCTGGCGCCAGATTGCCCTTCAGACCGACCACACCGCCAGTCACGGTGATGGGCTTGTCCGCCGGGTGCACCACATCCTGGTGCGGATTCCATTTCACGCTTTTGAGGTTTTCGGCGATCGTTCGACCGGTGACCGTAATGCAGTCGCCGTGGAGAAACCCGTTGTCGAGCAGCGTCTTCATCAGAAGCGGTATGCCACCTACTTCAAACATGTCTTTGGCGACATAACGGCCGCCCGGCTTCAAATCCGCGACATAAGGTGTCTTTTTGAAGATTTCGGCGACGTCGAACAGGTCGAACTTGATGCCGCACTCATGCGCGATCGCCGGCAGGTGCAGTGCAGCATTGGTCGAGCCACCAGAGGCGGCGACAACGGCGGCCGCATTCTCCAGCGCCTTGAGGGTCACGATGTCGCGCGGCCGGATATTCTGGGCGATCAGGTCCATCACCTTCTCGCCCGCGGTCATGCAGAAGGCGTCGCGGATTTCATAAGGGGCCGGCGCGCCGGCCGAGTAAGGCAGCGCCAGGCCAATGGCTTCAGAGACGGTCGCCATGGTGTTGGCGGTGAACTGCGCGCCGCAGGCGCCCGCCGACGGGCAGGCCACGCGCTCGATCTCGTCGAGGTCCTCGTCCGACATCGCGCCGACCGAGTGCTTGCCGACCGCCTCGAACATGTCCTGCACGGTGACCTGCTGCCCGCGGAAATTGCCGGGCAGGATCGAGCCGCCATAGATGAAGATCGAAGGCACGTTGAGGCGGACCATCGCCATCATCATGCCCGGCAGCGACTTGTCACAGCCGGCAAGGCCCACCAGCGCGTCATAGGCATGACCGCGCACGGTCAGCTCGACGGAATCGGCGATGCATTCGCGCGACGGCAGCGAGGAGCGCATGCCGTCATGGCCCATGGCGATGCCGTCGGTGACGGTGATGGTGCAGAATTCACGTGGCGTGCCGCCGGCGGACGCCACGCCCTTCTTCACCGCCTGCGCCTGGCGCATCAGGGAGATGTTGCAGGGAGCGGCCTCGTTCCAGCACGAGGCAACACCGACGAAGGGCTGGTGGATCTGCTCGGTGGTCAGACCCATGGCGTAGAAGTAGGACCGATGGGGCGCGCGCGTAGGGCCTTCCGTCACGTGACGGCTCGGCAGCCTCTGCTTGATGTTGGTCTTCGCGTCCATCGCGACCAGTTTCCTTGGCTAACCCTTGTCAGACCGGGAAAATCAGACCCAAGATTTGAATCGACCTTTTGGATCGACCTTGGGATTTCCCTTCGCCTGCCATGGGCGCACCGCAGCCCTAAACATTAGAGCGATTTTATTCATGTTCGGGTGTGGCCAAAAAGCGGCGTTGATACGAACGGACTGCGATAACGGTTAAATCGCCCGGAACTGTTGCATGGACGGCACAATCGTGGCCCGGAGGACACGGACTGGCTTACTTCGATACCTCGCGAAAATGAGGAGTCACAATCTCCGGTTTTGTGGCGGGCACGGCGCACCCGCGTTTGGTTCGGGGATTGAGCGCGGCCAGGTGAGTCGGCGTGTAACGCGCGCTCTCTCCTCCTCGTCATTGCGAGCGCAGCACTCGTAGGATGGGTAGAGCGAAGCGAAACCCATCACGCGCTCGCCTCGCGGAGGATGATGGGTCTCGCAAGGGCTCTACCCATCCTACGGCCGCAGGATCACGCAATCGGGCGCCGCGCCATTGCAGCACGTCGTCTCGCAGCCACTCACCAGCGACGCCACCGTCGCTTCCAGCGCGCGCAGTTCTGCGATCTTTCGCCGGATCGATCCGAGATGCGTCTCCGCGAAGGTCTTGGTCTCACTACAGGGCAATCGCTTCTGAACCGATGCGAGGATGTCGCGCGTCTCGTCGATCGAGAAGTCGAGCTCACGGCAGTGGCGGATCAAGCTGAGCGCTTTCAGATCGTCAACGCCATAGATGCGCTGGCCGCCTTGGCGCGCCGGCGGCGCAAGAAGACCGATGCTTTCGTAATAGCGGATGGTGGGGACCGAAACGCCGGCCGTGCTGGCGAGGACGCCAATTCGCATGGAAGCTCTCACTTTTCGCTTGAACCTCAAGTGGCTTGAGGGCGTAGCGATCCGGTCCACGACGCACAAGCATGAGGAGAATCACATGAGCGTTATTGGACCGTCCTGCAACATTCCGTCCGAGACATCGCCAGGATGCGGCTGCGCGGCGAAGACCGAACCAAGCGGAGGCAAGGCCGCTGGCACCGCTGTCGCGACCGCAGTTGTCGCCGCGGCCTGCACGGCGTGCTGTGTGCTGCCCTTCACATTGCCTGCCGTCGTGCTCGCCAGCGCAGGAAGCCTGATCGCGGTGCTCGACCACGCGCACGGGCTGATGACGAAGCTGTCGCTCGCCGTGGTGCTCTGCGCCTGGGGCTGGATCGTGTGGCGATCGCGGACGACGGGCCTGAAAATTCGATCGTCGGTGCTGGCGGCGATGTGCGCCGCGACCGTGCTGACGGCGACGGCGGCGCTGTGGCCGGTGCTGGAGCCAGTCGTCTTCCACGCCCTCGGGGTCGTCAAGAAACCGAAGCCGTCCGCGAACTGATGGACGCCCTGACCATCTTCGGGCTGCTGTCGGTCAGCGCCATGCTGCTGTTTTACGCGCTCGAGCCGCGCGGGCCGCACTATGTGCTGGCCTTCGCGGCGGCGTGCGCGCTGAGCGGGATCTACGGCTTTCTCCAGGGCGCCTGGCCGTTCGGGCTTGTCGAGACGGTCTGGACAGCGGTCGCCTTGCGGCGGTGGAGCAAGGTTCGGTAGATGGGGTAACGGGCCCCGGAGGCCTTCCAGTCAAGCCGCGCTAGCTACGGCGCTATTTTGATTGCGCGCGTCGCCCGGCTTGACTGGAAGGTTTGCGGTCGTCCCTCACATTGATGGTGTAGCGGAGTCGAGGCCTAAGCTTCGCTCCAAGCATCAAGGAGGAACGACCATGGACTACTATGCCGGAATCGACGTGTCATTGGAATGCTCCAGCGTGTGCATTGTCGACGCGAGCGGAAAGATCGTTCGGGAGGTCAAGGTTGCCAGCGAGCCTGTGGCGCTGATTGGCTGGTTCCGCTCGCTCGGGTTCGAACTCGCCAGGATCGGGCTGGAGGCCGGACCGCTGTCTCAGTGGCTTTATACAGCCATGAAGCACGAGGGCCTCGCGGTCGAGCTCCTGGAAACGCGGCACGTGAGCGATGCCTTCAAGGCGATGCCGGTGAAGTCGGACCGTAACGACGCCCGCAACATCGCGCAATTGATGCGGCTCGGCTGGTTCCGGCCGGTGCATTGCAAGTCGATGAGTGCCCAGGAGACCCGTGCGATGCTGACGGCGCGCAAGCTGATCCAGGCCAAGCTTCAGGACATCGAGAACAGCCTGCGCGGGATCCTGCGCGGCTTCGGATTGAAGGTTGGCAAAACGACGAAGCGCAGTTTTGCGGCACGCATCCGTGAGCTGGTGGCCGGCCATCCGGCCCTCGAGACGATCGCTACTGCGACGCTGGCGGTTCATGCAGTGCTACTGCGCGAGTTCAACGGCTTTGAGAAGCGGGTGCGGGCGATGTCGCTTTTGGATGCCAAAGCCAAGCTGCTGATGTCGACACCGGCCGTGGGACCGATCATCTCGCTGACCTTTGCCAGCGCCATCGATGACCCCTCGCGCTTCAACTCGGCGAAGCGCGCGGGACCGTTGTTCGGCTTGACGCCGAAGAAGTACCAGTCAGGCGAGACCGACTACTGCGGCCGCATCAGTAAAAATGGCGACGCCTCCGTGCGCGAGGCGCTCTATGAAGCCGCCCACATCATCCTGACCAAGCCGATCAAGGGCTGCGCGCCGCTCAAGAGCTGGGCCATGCGGATCGCCAAGCGCGCCGGCATGAACAAGGCCAAGGTAGCGTTAGCACGCAAGCTCGCCGTGATCATGCTGCGCATGCTCAAGGACAACGCACCGTTCAGGACGACTGCCATGGCTTAAAGCAAGAGCACACAGATTCGGGCGGGCATCACACCAGCCTCCCCGAAGCGAAGTCCCTTCGCCGGGACGATGGATCAGGCCAGGCCGTCATCCGGGTTGTCGACGCATCCGTCGATGCGATCACGCTTCCGTAGATTGGCCGACCTGCTCCTCTCTAGAACCCCATCAGGCGACGGCCACCGCGCCGATCCCGTACAGAAGCAGGTTCCCGGCGAGTGGACGACGCAAAAAGGGATTGACTAACCAGGGCCCGTTACAGAAGCCCGGATGGAGCGCTACTCAGGTCGACATCGCGCCCTTGCGCCCGAACGGATCGACCAGGCGGACGATCTCGCAGGTAGCGACGAGGCCGGCGAGCCAGGCAGCGCTGGTCAGGCCAATGCGCGTCACGATGGCGGCGGTGAAGGCGCCCCCGCCGCCGAGCAACGGCGTCACGGCAAACAGTGCGAGCTCGTAGACCGCATAGGCGGCGACGAGCGTGATCGCCAGCATCAGCGGCGTGCGGCCCTGCGGCAGCATGCGCAGGATGCCCGACGCAGCAATGGTCGCGAGAAGCGCAGCGGCTCCGATGACAAGGCCCCAGGTGATGGTGCTGCCATCGATGGGATAGTGCAGCACACCAAAGCCGATGCTCTGGTTCACGAGCCAGGCGCCGGTGACGACGAGCAGCGCCGGACGCAGCGGGAGCATCGCCGCGGCGACGACGGCGAAAGCCGCGAACGGCGTGGCACAAGCGAACGCAAAACTTGCGAGCGCGCATGACAATGTCAGCAGCACGAAGCCGAACATCGGCGCAAGCCGCGGCGCGACCGGATGGAGCCGCAGACGGTCGCCATGAGACGGCAGGATGTCGAGAGCCATGGATAATCTCCTTCTGTTTGAATTCTAGTCCATTTGAGGGCGTATGACAGCCCCACCCGAGGTCAGAACGTGGCGCCGGCCTTGAGCAGCCAGGTGCGGCCGGGCAGCGGATAGGCGCTGAAGCGGCCGTCAGTGAAGGTGCTTGCGATCGCATAGTCGTAGTAGAGCGCGTTCAGCACATTGTTGACGCTCAGCGACCAGAAATAGCGCTCGACCCGGCCGCTGAGCTTGAGGTCGATCGTGCCGTTGGCAGGGATCGGCTTCTGGGTTCCCGCCTGGTCGTTGTCCATCCGCCGCTCGCTCCAGAATCGGGCGGTGGCATCGAGCACCACATAGTTCTGCCAGATGTTCCAGGTGACACCCGCGCTGGCGGTGTAGCGCGACACCAGCGGCACGTCGTTGCCGGTCCAGACGCCTTCGCGGAAGACGGCCCGCGTCACGGCCATGCCGGAACGCAGCAGCAGCGTATCGTTGACGCGGTAGGACAGACTGGTCTCCGAACCGTAACGGCGGGTCGGATCGAGATTGGTGTTGTAGAACAGGATCGGGTTGAAATGGATCTCGTTGCTGAGATCCATCAGATAGAGGCTGCTCTGCAATTGCAGCCCGCCCGCCTTGATGCGCAGCCCGCCCTCGGCGTCCTGCGAGGTCTGGGTCTTGAGCTGGAACGTCTGCGGGATCGCTGCAAAGGTGAAGGGGTCGAACGACGGACCTGAAGACACGCGCTCGTCGACGTCGGGCGTGCGGAAGGCGCGCGCGGCACGGCCGAACAACGAGACCGTGTCATTGAGGCGATGCTCGGCCCCGAGATGCAGCGCGTATTGGGTCTCGTTGCTGCTGAGCGGAAGCGCGCCGATATCGGCGTTGAACGGGGCTGCCGGATCGAACTTGTCGCGTGCCGAAAGGCTGATGGTCTGCACCCGCGCGCCGTAGGAGACGTCAGTGGCCGGCGCGACGCCCAGTGTGTGCTGAAAATAGCCCGCAACCGTCTGCTGCCTGAGGTCGTAAGTGTGCCAGGGCGCGAGCCCCTGCCCGGCACCGCGGTTCTGCCGAAAGCTCGCATCGTAATAGTCGATGCCGGTCAACAGTTGCGACGGCAGTCCCAGCAGCAGGCTCTTCACGCTGAGCCGCGGCGTGATCGACCAGGTCGTCAGATCCGCGCCCACATAGGTCGACGTGAACAACGCGGGCACCGGAATCGGGCTCGCAAAGAACGCGCTCTGCTGCTTCTTGTCGCGCACGCCGCCATCGACGATGAGATCGACGCCGTTGACCAGGGTCTTGGTGAAGCCCGCGGTGGCGCTGAAGCCTTGCTGGTTGGCGTAGTTGAAGGGCGTGCTGGTCCCCCTTCGGGCGGTTGCGAGTTCGTCGAGGCCGATGGAGGGATCGACGGTGCGGCCGCCCGGCAACCGCAGTTCCTGATCGTCGCCTGTCACGGTCAGGAAAGCGGTCAGGCCCGATGTCGTGTAGTTGAGATTGCCGACACCGTTCTTCTGAACATAGCGATTGTTGTCGCGGTAGCCGTCGGTACTGACGGCATTGCCGTAGAACGAGGTCGACCACGGCCCGGAATTGAGCGACGTCGAGACGTTGGCAAGCCTGGTGTTGAACGAGCCGAAGCCGGCCTCGATGCGCGCGGCCACGGGCGGTGCGCCGACGCCGTTCCTGGTGACGATGTTGATCACGCCGCCGACCGCATTGTCGCCGTAGAGCACCGCGCCGGAATTGCCGCGCGTGACCTCGATGCGCTCGATCGAATTGAGCGGGATGGTGGAGAGGTCCACCTGCGCCATGTCGATGTCGTTCAGCCGCCGGCCGTTGACCAGCACCAGCGTGTTGGCGGTGGCGAAGGCGCCGAAGCCGCGCAAATCGACGCCGGTCTTCGCGGCGACCGGCCCGCCATAGAGCGTCGTGATCTGAGCGCCCGGGACTTGCACCGCGATGATCTCGGCGAGCGTCTGCGACGGCGCATGTGCGATGTCCGCGGCCGTGATCACGGTCGTGGCGGCCCCGACAATGCCGCCGTTGCCGGCGACGGCTTCACTGGCGGCGCCGGAGGAGCCGGCCGCCGGCGCTCCGCTCCGGGCGACATTCGCGGGCGCGCGCCGGCTCGTCGTATCGCCGTCGCCAGTGGCCCGGGCGCGCGTGCGGTTCGGATCGTCGGGCCTCGTCACTTCGATCGGCGGCAGCTGCTCGGCGACGGCTTGCTGCGCGCGGGCGATCGATGGATCAAGCGAATAAAGGGACGTGGTCGCGAACAGGCCGGCGCTGAGGCGCCTGGCGGCAGAGACAATACGGGACACAATTGTAACCTCGGTGTGACGTCAGTGGCACGTCACAGCGAACGAGGTTTCAGGTCGGAGCGATGGACTGCTCCGGTGAAACCAATGTCTGTACTCCCCGACCGACATCTTCGCGTGTGACCACGGCTGACGGCAGGTCTCCTGGCTCGCGGGTCGTTACCTCTGCGTCGCCTTCCCGGGACCGAGATTCCCAGTGGCATATGACGAGAGATTCACCGCTTACAGTTGCGGGGGCAGCCATGGCATTGAGAAAAATCCCGGAGTTGGGACATTCGCGCACCACGTTCCCTTTTGATCTCCGTGAGGAGAACCGTCACCGAGCAATCTACGAGCCGGGCAAGCAGGGAGTCAATCGGCCGGTTGCATGAGCGCCGAAGCCCCGCACCGAAGATTGAGCTGGCGCAATCAGGCAGGTTCCATTCCGAAGCGCGTCCGCACCACCGCCCGCTCGCCGGCATACGGGCAAGCTACGCTCGCCCTCTTGACCGCTGGGCCTGGGCCGCGGCCACGTCGTGCGTCGGGATGTCAGCGCGCTTGATCGGCATCAGTTGACCGGACGCGGAAATGATGGCGGTCTCCTCGCGGCGGCAGCGCGGGCACATGAAGCGGACTTCGTGCGGGGACGCCGACCAGCTCGCGCGTTTCACATTGGCGGCCATCGGCCAGGCCTCGCAATGCGAGCACGACACCAGAAACCGACCGGGATCAAGCATCCCCATTCCATTGGACTCCGTGACCTGCCTGCCTGTTCTAATGATGATCCGACGCAATCGTTCCGGTGCCGGGGCACCGTCAGTCCAGTCACGGGGGAACGGGCGCCGCTCAGCGCGCGCCCTTGAGCGTGCAGGACGTCGAGCAGGTCACGGTGTTGCCGTGGTCGCACGCCTTGCAGGCCGCAACGCACTGACTGATGTCGCGGGGATTGTACGGGCTGTAGGTCCGCAACGCGCAGACCGGGGTCGAGCCGGTGATGTCCTGCTCCTGGTTGCAGGCTGCTGTCATCAGCGCGAGCACGATCACCGCAAGCAGACGCATGGGAGGGCCCTGTGAGGCACGATCAAACGACATCCGCGAGTCGCGCTGCATTGCAACGAGCCCCCGGCATTCCCGCAGCGGAGCAACCCGGCAAACATCTCCACGCGTCAAGGATGCGTGACAAACGTTAAAAACGGATTTCGACTGCGCGGCACCGCAATGGTTCCACGCTTCATGCCGCGCTTTGCATGTCCGGCGCTTATGTCAGGATCGACCTCAAGCCGCAGCCTTGGTCGCAGCAGTCTTGGTCGCGTCGGCCTTGGTGGCAATCTCCTGCCGCAGATCGACCGCCAATTGGCGACACTGCTCCGCCAGCTTCAGATAGAACTCGCGCTTGGTGCTGTCGGTGGCGAGCTGGGTGATCAACTCGCATTCGGCGGTGAGCGTCTCGAACCGTTCCAGCCTGTCCTCAAGATCTGTCATCGGCGTATCCCCATCAAACGCCTCAAGGACAGCAAACCTAAGCCCGGGAAATAGGTCACGGCGAACATCGTTATGGAGTAGAATCAATTTTCGTCGGCGCAGGCGGCGTGGAGACACCGCCGCGGCCGCTTACTTCTGCTCCAGCCGCCAGGCACCGTCCCACCCTTCGTCCGGCGGGCTGGCCTCGAACTGCGCGATGCGGGCGAGCAGCGTGCGTGAGGGACCGTCGCCGGGGACGGCTTCGAGCGCGGCGTTGAAGGCGACGCGGGCCTCGTCGAAGCGGCGGGCGCGATAGGCAGCGAGGCCTTCGGCATAGCGCGCGCGCAGGCTCGCTTGCGCCGTGCTGAGATCGCCTGCCCTGCCCATCACCTCGAAGATCGGCTGCGGCAC
Source organism: Bradyrhizobium betae (assembly GCF_008932115.1). Lineage (NCBI taxonomy): Bacteria > Pseudomonadati > Pseudomonadota > Alphaproteobacteria > Hyphomicrobiales > Nitrobacteraceae > Bradyrhizobium > Bradyrhizobium betae. The sequence continues at coordinate 6,605,213 of NZ_CP044543.1, read as the reverse complement.
ACTCTGGCCGGCGACCACGACATGGTCGATCTCGCGCAATTCGAGGTTCGATCCGATCGCAGCCGCCGTCGCCTGCGCGATCAGGATGCGGGTGCCGTAGGTCTTGTTGACGGCTTCCAGGCGCGAGGCGAGGTTCACGGCGTCGCCCATCACGGTAAAGCTCATCATCAGCTCGGAGCCGATGCTGCCGGTCAGGACCTCGCCGGTGGCAATGCCGATCCGCAAGTCGCACGGCGCCGGCATGGCGCGGATGCCGAGCAGGTCGGGCAATTGCTTCTGCAGCGCGGGCACCTGGTCGGCCATGTCGATGGCGGCGAAACAGGCGAGCAGCGCCGGCTCGTCCTCCTCGATGAAGGGCGGGCCCCAATAGGCCATGATGGCGTCGCCGATATATTTGTCGATCACGCCGCGGTGCATCCTGATCGGAGCAGACATCACCGTGAAGTAGTGGTTCATCACCTTGACGAGGCCGCGCGGGGTCATGCCCTCGCTCATCGAGGTGAAGCCGCTCATGTCGGAGAACATGATGGTCATCACCCGGCGCTGGCCATCAATGGCGACTTCGGGCCGGTCTATCAGACCCTGCACTACCTTGGGATCGACGTAGCGGCCGAAGGTCTCGCGGATGCGCTCGTTGTGCCGCAACTGCTCGGTCATACGGTTGAAGGCGGCGGCGAGCTCGCCGATCTCGTCCTGGGTCGAGACCGTGATGGTCTTGTCGAAGCGGCCCGCCTCGACCTCGCGGGTGCCGGCGAGCAAGAGGCGCACGGGCCGCGTGATGCCGCTGGAGACGAGCAGCGCGAAGGCAAATCCGACAATTGCTGCGAGCAGGGTCACGGCTCCCGACACGATGATCGCCTGATATTGCCGGCTGATCACCTGCGAGGTCGAGAAGAAGACCTGCGTCAGCATATCGGCGCGGATCGCATCGACCTTCCGGTTGAACGCATCGCGCATCGTGTCAAGCTGTTCCAGCGTGACCCGGGCCTCGGTCCTCTCCTTGGCCTCCACCTGCTTGAGAAGTCTCGCATTGCCCTCGTCAAGATCGCGGCGCAGCTCGGTGACGGCGTTCTCGATGCGGACGTCGAGCCGGGCCAGCGCGGCATTGTCGGAATAGGTTCTGGGATCCTCAATGATGGCGTTGATGAGCTTACGCGCCGTTTCGGCCTCCTCCTCGAACTTGCGGTCCAAGGCATTGAAGTCGCGAAGCCGCGCCGCATAGGCGTCCTCGTCCGACGGCGACTCCATCCGGGTCATGACCATCCGCCGTAGCGACAGCGCCCGCTCCAGAGAGCGGATATTGGCCCGCGCCAGATGGCTATAGGCCGGGATGTAGCGATCGGTCAGCTCGCCGAGGAGGACGCCGACCTGGCTCGACATCACCATCGACAGGATCGAGGTGACGAGCATCAGGACGATCAATCCGAGGGCGATGCCGACGATTTTGCGCCGGATCGACTGGTTGAAAAGCGGCATGGGGGCTGGGCAAACGCTGAAAGGAGGTTCAGGGAACTCATTACACCGGATTTCGCCGCGGGAACACGCGCAATCTGTCCGTTCACGGCGCCGTGGGCCGTGCGCAACCGTCGCGCGAGCCCCATTCGTTAACAAAGGTTAAAATCGCTGTCTTTTCCGATTTCGGAAGTTCCAGAGTTCCCATCTGTATTTTGCCGCATTGTTGCGGGAGCGTGAGAAATGCGAAACGATGTCGCGACATCGTCTGGTTGTCGTCTTTGATTCTCGAGCCGCATGTCGTCGCGGACTTTGGTTTGTACTGGTTTCGCAGGGGGACCACGCAATGAACCAGTGCCTACGCTCGCTCGCGTGTGTCGTTGCCGTGGCCGCGATGGCCCTCCTTCCCGCCGAGCTGGCGGCTAAGAGCAGTCACAAATCGTCCGCGTCGAAGAAGACGCATGAGGCGAAAGCAGGCAAGCAGCGTCACGCTGCGGCGAAGTCGCGCCACGGCAAGCACGCCGAAGCCAAACGCAAGTCGAAGAGCGACGACGAGGCCTCGGACAAGCCGGCGGCGCCGCCGCTCACCGGCGATCTCGCCGCGCTGAAGGACGCGATCGATCTAGCGCGCAAGGGCAAGACCGATGAGGCGAGCGCGGCGCGCGAGCGCATTGCCGATCCCGCCGGGCAGAAGCTGGCCGACTGGTTCATGCTGCGCCATTCCGAGAGCACCGCGAATTTCAAGCGCTACGCCGCCTTCCTCGCCGCCAATCCGGACTGGCCGAGCCGCGCCCTGCTCCGCCGCCGCGCCGAGGCGCGGCTGTGGCAGGAGAAGAGCGATGCGGCCATCGTGCACAAATTCACCATGGACCGGCCGACCAGCGCCAAGGGCAAGTTCGCGCTCGCCCGCGTGCTACTCGCTGAAGGCGACAGCGACAGAGCCGCGCGTCTCGTCCGCGAGGCCTGGCGCACCGACGAGTTGTCGGAACGCAGCGAGGAGGATTCTTACGAAGCGTTCCGCGATCTGCTGACTGCAGACGACCATCGCGCCCGCATGGACAAGCGCCTTGGCGCCAAGGACTATGCCGGTGCGCGGCGCGCCGCCAAGCGCCTCGGCGAGGATGCGCTTGCGATCGTGAAGGCCTGCGCCGCTGTCACCGGCAAGGCCAGCAAAGCCAAGGACTATCTCGAGGACGTCTCGACCGAAGCGCGCCGCGATCTCGGCTATGTTCTCTGCCGCGCGCAATGGCATCTCCAGAACGACCGCATCGACGACGCAGCCGAGGTGATTTTGGCCGCCGCGCCCGACACGATGGCGGCGCAGGACACCGACGCCTGGTGGCGCGAGCGGCGCCTGCTCGCGCGCAAGTTGCTCGACCAGGGCAAGTCGAAAACCGCCTACGACGTGGTTCGCACGGCGGCCGTCCCGGCCATGGAAGTCTACCGGGTCGACCATCATTTCATGTGCGGCTGGATCGCGCTGCGCTATCTCGACGATCCCAGGACGGCGCTGGCTCACTTCGCCGCCATCGACGAAGGCTCCACCAATCCGCTCGCGCTGTCGCGTGCGCATTACTGGCGCGGCCGCGCCGCCGAGGCGATGAATGCAGCGGCAGACGCGCGCCAGAGCTATCAGGCCGCGGCGCGCTATCCGACCGCCTATTACGGCCAGCTGGCCCGCGCGAAGCTCGGCCTCGACCGCATCGAGCTTCGTCCGCCCTCGCCCGTGCTGGCCGCAGCCGACACCCCGCCCTCGGACGAGCGCGTGCGCGCCGCCGAGATGCTCTACGGCATCGGCGAGCGCGACATGGTGTTCACCTACGCCGAGGACTTCGCCAGGGAGAGCACCGACGTTGCGGCGCTGGAGGCGCTCGGCGAACTCGCCAGCCGTCGCAACGATGCGCGCGTGATGCTGGAGGTCGGCAAGTCGGCGCTGGCGCGCGGGCTCGCGCTCGACCACTACGCCTTCCCGACCATCGGCATCCCCGAGCACAAGCAGGTCGCGCCCGCGATCGAGACCAGCGTGATCTATTCGGTAGCGCGCACCGAGAGCTCGTTCGACCAGCGCGACAAGTCGCCCGCCAACGCCGTCGGCCTGATGCAGGTGACGCCGGAAGCGGGCCGCGACACCGCGAAGCGCTTCGGCCTGACCTATGACTGGGACAAGATGGTCTCCGATCCCGTCTACAACACGCAGATGGGCGCGGCCGAGCTCAGCGCGCTGCTGTCGGAATATCGCGGCAACCAGATCATGACCTTCGCCGGCTACAATGCCGGCCGCGGACGTGTCCGCGAATGGGTGCAGGCGCGAGGCGACCCACGTGATCCCAAAATCGATCCGGTCGACTGGGTCGAGCGGATTCCACTGTCGGAGACGCGCAACTACGTCCAGCGCGTGATCGAGAACGTGCTGGTCTACCGCGCGCGGTTCGAGGGCAGCGGCGCGGTCGCCGGCAAGAGCGACCAGCGCGTGGTGACGAAGGATGCCGCTGCGGTGGCGGCGCCCGTAGAATAAACACCGGATTCGTAGGGTGGACTAGCCCAAGGCGTAATCCACCTCTTCTCGTGCAGCAAAGAAGGTGGTGGATTACGCTTCGCTAATCCACCCTACGCAGCGACGTCCCCGCTCACTCCACCTTGATGTTCGCCGCCTTGATGATCGGCCACCATTTGGCGATCTCGGCCTTCTGGCGCGCACCGAGCGCTTCGGGCGTGAGTTGATCCTGCGGCGTCATCTCGAGGCCCTGGCTTTCGAGCTGCTTCCTCACGGCGGGATCGTTCAGCGCCTCCACGGCTGCGGCGTTGAGCCTGGTGACGATCTCCTTCGGCGTGCCCTTCGGCACCCACAGGCCAGACCACAGCGTCATGTTGAAGCCCTTGAGCCCCGCCTCCCCCGCGGTCGGAATCTCGGGCGCCGAGGCGAGGCGCTTGTCGTCGGTGATGGCGTAGGCGCGGATGGTGCCGGCGCGGACCTGGGTGATGGAGTTCGAGGTCTGGTCGACGATGACGTCGATCTGGCCTGCGATGAGATCGTTCAGCGCGGGCGCAGTGCCACGGTACGGCACGTATTGCAGCTTGATGCCGGACACGCTCTCGAAATAGACGCCGGCGATGTGGCTGCCGGAGCCTGCGCCGGCCGTGCCCGCGGTCGGCGGCGACGGCCGCGACTTCAGCCATTCGATCAACTCTTTCAGCGAGGTCGCGGGCACTGCGGTCTTGCTGACGACGATCATGGGGTTGCTGGGCAGCAGCACCACCGGTTCGAGATCGGCGACGAGATCGTATTTGAGCTTGTAGACGGCGCCGTTGGCAACGTGGGTGCCGAGATGGCCGAACGAGACAGTGTAGCCGTCCGGCGCCGACTGCACGGCGCGGCCGACGCCGATGGAGCCGCCCGCGCCGGTAACGTTTTCGATCACCAGCGGCTGGCCGAGCGACGTCCGCATCCGCTCGGCCAGCACGCGCGCCATCGCATCGGACGGACCACCGGCCGCGAACGGCACGATGACGGTGATGGGATGTGAGGGATAGTCGTCGGCGCGCGCGGCGCCGGTGAACACGACAATGCCGATCAGCGCAGCCCAGGCGGCCTTCTTCATTGTTTTCTCCCAGCGATGTCATTTTTGTTTTTCTTTACCTCGCCCCGCTTGCGGGGAGAGGTCGAATTGCGAAGCAATTCGGGTGAGGGGTACAGGTCTCACGAATATCTCATTCGTGGAGAGAGGCCCCTCACCCCACCCTCCCAGCGCGAGCGAAGCTCGTCGCGCCCCCGTAAGAACGGGGCGAGGGGGAAGCAAGTCAGAACTGCGCGTAGTCGATCGGCTTGTGGCGATCGAGGGTACGGGTGACCGGCGGCAGCGGATATTTCAGGCCGATGGCACAGTTGAACAGCATCACGCGATCGGTCTTGCTGACGCGGCCGTCGGCGAGGCTGTCCTTGTAGGCGGCGTAGGTCGCGGCGCCCTCGGGGCACAGCAGCAGCCCCTCCTCGCGCGCCACCTCGTTCAGCGCGGCCGAGATCTTGTCGTCGTCGACCGCTATCGCAAAGCCCTTGCTCTGCCGCACCGCGCGCAAAATCAGAAAGTCGCCGATCGCCTGCGGCACGCGGATGCCCGACGCGATGGTGTGAGCGTCTTCCCAGCGCGTCGCATGCTCGGTGCCGGCCTCATAGGCGCGCACCATCGGCGCGCAACCGGAGGCCTGCACCGCAACCATGCGCGGACGCTTGCTGCCGATGAAGCCGATCTTCTCCAGCTCGTCGAAAGCCTTCCACATGCCGATCAGGCCGGTGCCGCCGCCGGTCGGATAGAAGATCACGTCGGGCACGTCCCAGCCGAGCTGCTCGGCGAGCTCCAGGCCCATCGTCTTCTTGCCTTCGATGCGATACGGCTCCTTCAGCGTCGATGTGTCGAACCAGCCGACCTTGGCCTTGCCCTCGCCGACGATCTTGCCGCAATCGTCGATATAGCCGTTGACGCGGTAGACGGTCGCGCCCTGCAGCTCGATCTCGCTGACATTCACCTCAGGCGTATCCGCCGGGCAGAAGATCGTGGTCTTGATGCCGCACGAGGTCGCGTAGGCCGCGAGCGCCGCGCCGGCATTGCCGTTGGTCGGCATCGCCATATGCTTGATGCCGAGCGCCTTGCCCATCGACACCGCCATCACGAGGCCGCGTGCCTTGAACGAGCCGGTCGGCAGCCGTCCCTCGTCCTTGACGATGATCTCACCGCCGCCGAGCTTCTTGCCGAGCTTGGGCAGCCGGATCAGCGGCGTGGTGACTTCACCGAGCGAGACGATGTCCTGGCATTTGCGCACCGGCAGCAGTTCGCGGTAGCGCCACATGTCGGCGGGACGCTGTGCCAGCGCGTCCTTGGTCAGCGCGGTCTTCACGCCGGCGAGGTCGTAGCGCACCAAGAGCGGCTTGCCGGCCTTGGAGAGATTGTGGACCTGATCAGCGGCGTAATGATCGCCCTCCATCGCGCATTCAAGATGGGTGACGAAGGTCGGGCGTTCGATGGTGAGATTGTCGTTGTCGTGCATGGGGTGTTTCCCGATTTTTGTTCTACTTGGTTGCTGTTGAACTCGTCACCCTGAGGTGCCGAAGCGAAGCGGAGGCCTCGAAGGGCGACGAGCCCGACTGCTACATCTCGGCCGTGCATCCTTCGAGGCTCGCCCAGCGGCGCAATTGCGCCGCAAGGCTCGCAACTCCAGCGACAAACGGCTTTGCCGTTTGCGAAGGGATGACGGCTTTGGCATCAAATATTCAGCACCCGCCCATAGGCGTCCAGCACGGCTTCCTTCATCATCTCCGACAGGGTCGGATGCGGGAATATCGTGTGCATCAGCTCTTCTTCCGTCGTCTCCAGATTCATGGCGACGACGTAACCCTGGATCAGCTCGGTGACTTCGGCACCGACCATGTGCGCCCCGAGCAGCTGACCGGTCTTCTTGTCGAAGATCACCTTGACCAGGCCTTGGTCCTCGCCGAGCGCGATCGCCTTGCCGTTACCGACGAAGGGGAAGCGGCCGACGCGGATCTCGCGGCCCCCCTCCTTGGCCTTGGCTTCGGTCAGACCGACCGAGGCGACCTGCGGATTGCAATAGGTGCAGCCGGGGATCAGGAGCTTGTCCATGGCATGCGGATGCAGGCCCTTGATGGCCTCGACGCAGATCACGCCCTCATGCTCGGCCTTGTGAGCCAGCATGGGCGGTCCCGCGACGTCGCCGATGGCGTAGATGCCGGGAATGTTGGTCTTGCCGTAGCCATCGATCACGATGCAGCCGCGGTCAGTCTTCACACCCAGTTTTTCGAGGCCGAGATTCTCGATGTTGCCGACCACGCCGACCGCCGAGATCACGCGCTCGAACTCGGTGGTGACGGGCTTGCCCTTGCCGTCGTCGATGGTGGCGACGACGCTGTCGGCCTTCTTCTCGAGCTTGGTCACCTTGGTCGAGGACATGATCTTGATGCCCTGCTTCTCCAGCCGCTTGCGCGCGAGGCCCGCGATCTCGGCGTCCTCGACCGGGAGTATCTGCGGCAGCACCTCGACCACGGTCACGTCGGAGCCCATCGTGCGGAAGAACGAGGCGAACTCGATGCCGATCGCGCCGGAGCCGACCACCAGCAGCGACTTCGGCATCTTCTCCGGCACCATCGCCTCGAAATAGGTCCAGATCAGCTTCTTGTCGGGCTCGAGCCCCGGCAGCACGCGCGGCCGCGCGCCGGTCGCGACGATGATATGCTTGGCCTGGTAGCTCCCCTCGCCGAGCACGCCCTTCGGCGCCTCGGCGTCGGATTTCTTCACGGTGACCTTGCCGGGCGCGTCGATCGAGGCGGCGCCCCAGATCACGCTGACCTTGTTCTTCTTCATCAGGAAGCCGACGCCGTCGTTCAGCCGCTTGGAGACGCCGCGCGAGCGCTGCACCACCGCCTTCGGATCGAACGAGATGTTGTCCGCCGACAGGCCGTAATCCTTGGCGTGCTGCATGTAGTGGTAGATCTCGGCGGAGCGCAGCAGCGCCTTGGTCGGGATGCAGCCCCAGTTCAGGCAAATGCCGCCGAGATAGGATTTCTCGACGATCGCGGTCTTGAGACCGAGCTGCGCGGCGCGGATCGCGGCGACGTAGCCGCCGGGGCCGGAGCCGATGATGATGACGTCGAAGGATGTGTCGGCCATTGCGGCTCCCATTCAACTGAACTTCGCAGGGTGGGCAAAGCGAAGCGTGCCCACCGCCTTCCAACGCTATGAAATAAGGTGGGCACGGCGCGCTTCGCGCCTTTGCCCACCCTACGAATTCACCGTTCCCGGCTCACACCATCATCATGACGGGATTTTCGATCAGCTGCTTGAAGGCGCCGATCAGCTCGGCGCCGAGCGCGCCGTCGATGGCGCGGTGATCGCAGGACAGGGTCACGCTCATCATGTGCGCGATCTCGATCTTGCCGCCGCGCACGACGGGACGCTCCTCGCTGGTACCGACCGCCAGGATGGTTGCATGCGGCGGGTTGATCACGGCGGTGAAATGGCTGATGCCGTACATGCCGAGGTTCGAGACGGCGGTGGTGCCGCCCTGGTATTCCTCAGGCTTCAATTTGCGGGAACGCGCGCGCGCGGCAAAATCCTTCATCTCGTTGGAGATGGTCGAGAGCGTCTTGGTCTCGGCCTTGCGGATGATCGGCGTGATCAGGCCGCCGGGCATCGCCACGGCAACACCGACGTCGGAATGGTGATGCTTGACCATGCCGCTTTCGGTCCAGCTGACGTTGCAGTTCGGGATCTTCTGCAGCGCCACCGCCATCGCCTTGATGACGAAGTCGTTGACCGAGATCTTGTAGAGCGGCTTCTTCTCCTTGTCCTTCGGTGCAGCGGCGTTGATCTCCTCGCGCGCGGCGAGCAGCTTGCCGATGTCGCAGTCGATGGTGAGGTAGAAGTGCGGGACGTTCTGGATCGACGCGGTCAGGCGCTGCGCAATGGTCCGGCGCATGCCGTCGTGGGGGATGATCTCGTAGGAACCTGGCTCGAACAGCGACAGGATCTGCTTGTCCGACATGGTCGGCGCGATCGAGGGCGCACCGCCGGACGGTGCCGCCGCGGGCGCCTTGAGGCCCTTGCCGGACTTGGCCTGCTCGACGTCGCGGGCGACCACGCGGCCGTGCGGGCCCGTGCCTGACACCATCGACACGTCGATGCCGGCGTCCTTGGCGAGACGGCGGGCGAGCGGCGACGAGAACACGCGGCCGCCATGGCCGTTGCTCTGCGCGGCGGGAGCAGCGGCCTGCGGTGCCGCAGCAGCGGGCGGCGGTGCAGCCTTGGGGGCGGCAGGCGCAGCGGCCGGAGCCGGCGCGGCAGCGGGAGCCTCTGCAGCTTTCTCGGTGGCTTTCGGCGGTGCAGCCGACGCGCTGGGTTTCGCGCTACCTGCGGCCTTCACGTCCTCGCCCTCGCCGGCGAGCACCGCGATCACGTCGTTGACCGGGACGTCCTGCGTGCCCTCGGGTACGAGGATTTTGGCGATCGTGCCCTCGTCGATGGCCTCGACCTCCATGGTCGCCTTGTCGGTCTCGATCTCGGCGATGACGTCGCCGGATTTGACCTTGTCGCCTTCCTTCTTCAGCCACTTGGCGAGGTTGCCCTTCTCCATCGTCGGCGAGAGAGCGGGCATCAGGATGTTGATGGGCATGCTGACCTCAAGACAAACTTTTCAAAAATTCGCCCCCGGAAGCGAGGACGAACAGGACGTAAGATTTAGTTGCCGATGTCGCCTTGCCACAGGCGCTCATTGGCCGGGATGGAACGCCAGTTCTTCATCATGGTGATGGAGCGGTCGTCGGCAAGATCGATCCAGGGGATGCCGAACTTGTCGAGAATGTCCTTGGATCCCTCGAAGGTGACGGATTCCCCGATCACCACCAGCTTGACCTTGAACAGAGCGAGCGCGCCGGCACACATCGAGCATGGCGACAGCGTGGTGTACATGATTGTGTCGTGAAACGAGATCGCGCCGGCCTCGCGCAGGCAGCTCATCTCGCCATGCAGGATCACGTTGTTCTCCTGCACGCGGTTGTTGTGGCCGCGGGCGATGATCTTGTCGTCGCGCGTCAGCACGGCGCCGATCGGCAGGCCGCCTTGCGCGATCGAGGCCTCCGCCTCGCGGATCGCCTCCAGCATGAAATCGAAATGGTGGGCTTCGATCGCCACGGTCAGTGTCCCTTCCCGCGCGGTGTCGTCGTGCCGGTGTCCGTGGGACGCTCGATCTCGGCCTGGAACATCTCCAGGATCCGGTTCATGGCGTCTTCCTCGGTATACTCGCTCTCACGCGCATAGGCGCGCGCGGCGTGGCGGGCGAGATCGACCAGCAGCAGGCCCCACATGTCGGGTTCCTCGAAGGCGCGCTGGAACGCCATCGACAGCCCGCCGTCCAGCACGAAGACGCGCAGGATCTCGACCGCGTCATCGCGGGCGAGGACGTCGGGCGGCAATGGCTGCTCCTTCGGGCCCGCCATGATCTACCTGTAGCAGACGGCTTTGGCGGCTTCGACCACTTCGGCCACGGAGGGCAGCGCGAGCTTCTCCAGGTTCGCGGCATAGGGCATCGGCACGTCCTTGCCCGAGACGCGCGTGACAGGCGCGTCCAGATAGTCGAAGGCGTTCTCCATGATGCGCGCGGCGATCTCGGCGCCGACACCGCTCTGGGCCCAGCCCTCTTCCACCGTGACGGCGCGCCCGGTCTTCTTGACCGAGGCGATGATGGTTTCGGTGTCCATCGGTCGCAGCGTGCGCAGGTCGATCACCTCGGCCTCTATGCCGTCCTTGGCGAGCTCGTCGGCCGCCTTCAGCGCGTAGGTCATGCCGTTCGACCAGGAGATGATCGTGACGTGGCTGCCGCTGCGCGCGATGCGCGCCTTGCCGATCGGAATCACGAAATCGTCGAGCTTGGGCACCTCGCCGGTGTGACCGTAGAGCACCTCGTTCTCGAGGAAGATCACCGGATTGGGATCGCGGATCGCAGCCTTGAGCAGGCCCTTGTAATCGGCAGCCGAGAACGGTGCGACGACCTTGAGGCCCGGAACGCTCGAGTACCAGGCCGAGTAGTCCTGGCTGTGCTGGGCGGCGACGCGGGCGGCGGCGCCGTTGGGCCCGCGGAACACGATCGAGCAGCCCATCTGGCCGCCGGACATGTAGAGCGTCTTGGCCGCGGAGTTGATGATCTGGTCGATCGCCTGCATGGCGAAGTTGAAGGTCATGAACTCGACGATCGGCTTCAGGCCCGTCATGGCGGCGCCGACGCCGACGCCGGCAAAGCCGTGCTCGGTGATCGGCGTGTCGATCACGCGCTTGGGTCCGAATTCCTGCAGCAGGCCCTGCGTGACCTTGTAGGCGCCCTGATATTCGGCGACTTCCTCGCCCATCACGAAGACATCCGCGTCGCGGCGCATCTCTTCGGCCATGGCGTCGCGCAGCGCTTCGCGGATGGTCTGCGTCACCATCTCGGTGCCGGCGGGCACTTCCGGATCGGGTTCAGCAACGGCCTGCGGTGCCGCAGCGGCCTTGGGCGCAGGCGCTTCGGCCCTTGCAGCGGCGGGCGGAGCTGCTTCAGCTGCCGGCTTCGCCGGCGCAGGCGCCTTGGCGAGATCGGCGGCGCTCTCGCCATCGGCGAGAATGGTCGCGATCGGCGTGTTCACGGCGACGTCGGCGGTGCCTTCGGGGATCAGGATCTTGCCGAGCGTGCCCTCATCGGTCGCCTCGACCTCCATGGTCGCCTTGTCGGTCTCGATCTCGGCGATCACATCGCCCGACTTGATCGTCTCGCCTTCTTTTTTCAGCCATTTGGAAAGGTTGCCCTTTTCCATCGTGGGCGACAACGCGGGCATCAGCACTTGAATTGGCATATCGTCTCCAAGAGAAAGCTTGCGCGCGTTCAGCGGTAAATGTCGGTCCAGAGCTCGGCGGCATCCGGCTCGGGATCATGCTGGGCAAAGTCGGCAGACGCGTTGACGATGTCGCGCACCTCGGCGTCGATCGCCTTGAGATCGGCCTCGCTGACCTTGGCCGCCAGCAGGCGATTGCGCACCTGCTCGATCGGATCCTGGTCGTGGCGGACCTTCTCGACCTCCTCGCGCGTGCGGTATTTTGCAGGGTCGGACATCGAGTGGCCGCGATAGCGGTAGGTCTGCATTTCCAGGATCATCGGCCCGTTGCCACCGCGGCACCAGGCCGCGGCTTCGTCGCCGGCGGCCTTCACGGCGCGCACGTCCATGCCGTCGACCTGCAGGCCGGGGATGTTGAAGGACGCACCGCGCTTGGAGAAATCCTGCTGCGCCGAGGCGCGCGAGACCGCGGTGCCCATGGCGTAGCGGTTGTTCTCGATCACGTAGATCACCGGCAGCTTCCAGAGCTCCGCCATGTTGAAGCTCTCATAGACCTGGCCCTGGTTGGCCGCGCCATCGCCGAAATAGGTGACGCTGACATTGTCGTTGCCGCGATAATTGTTGGCGAAGGCGAGACCAGTGCCGAGCGAGACCTGGGCGCCGACGATGCCGTGGCCGCCGTAGAAGTGCTTCTCCTTGCTGAACATGTGCATGGAGCCGCCCTTGCCCTTGGAATAGCCGCCGCGGCGGCCCGTGAGCTCGGCCATGACGCCGTTGGCCTCCATGCCGGTGGCAAGCATATGGCCGTGATCGCGATAGCCGGTGATGACCTGATCGCCCTGCTTCAGGGCCATCTGCATGCCGACCACCACGGCCTCCTGGCCGATATACAGATGGCAGAAGCCGCCGATCGCGCCCATGCCGTAGAGCTGGCCGGCCTTTTCCTCGAACCGCCGGATCAGGAGCATGTCGCGGAGCGCCTTGAGCTCCTGCTCCCTGGTGAATTCCGGAGGCGAACCGCCGTTGGTCTTGTCTTGTGGAGTGCTTGCGGCGGCTTTCTTGGGTGCGGCCATGGGAATTCCGGGTCAGAGAAAACTTTCGACCTCTCTAACCCAGTTCAAACGCGCGCGAAAGCACCGCGGCGACGCGGCGCAAGTTTCGTTATGCCGCACTGCAACGTGGTCGAAATATTGCACAATGTTTGGCTCTGATCGGGCAACATTAGCTCCGCGTGCTCACGCCAAGGTGTGTGGAATGCCGGATCGCGGACATGCCGGCGTCAACAGCACGACGGCAACGCGCCTTGCGCATGTCTCGGTCGTGACGGATCGATGGAATCAGTGACGGGTCGCCGTGCACGCGCAGGCAGCAGCCTGCGTCGGCGCATCACTTGGCCGGGATCATCCGAACAAGATCGCGCGGATTGACATAGTCGAGCTGGAATCGCGCCCGCTCGTCCAGCATGTCGGGGTCGATCTTCGCGGTGCGCAGCAGCGAGACGCGCTGCTCGTTCCTGGCGCGCTCGCGCTTGAGCTGCGCCAGCTCGCTGGTCAGCGCGATGATCTCCTGATCGAGCTCCTGGCGCGCGTTGAGGCCGTATTTGCCGGTATAGGCGTTGACGCCGAAATAGCCGACGATCGCGGCCGCCATCGCATAGAGGGCAAGGCCGGTCAGGATCGATTTCAGGCGGGCGCGGGAGACCATCCTGGCAAGATGGGACAGGTTGGTTAAGAGCGCGCTAATTTCCCCTGCCCGCTGCGTCGATCGTCATGCCCGGGCCTGCCCCGCGCATGACGATCAAGGGCCTCAGCCGTGGTGCTTGGCCACGTGCGCCGCGAAGGCGTCGATATAGGCCTGGAGCACGGTCTTCAGGGAGTCCTTCACCAGATTGCCATCCGCATCGAAGGCGTCGCCAACGGCGTTCAGGTATGTCTCCGGCTGCTGCAGGATCGGACCGGCAATGCCGGGCAGGATGTTCTGCAACGACTTGGCGGCGCTGACGCCACCCTGCGGGCCCGGCGAGTTGGAGATGATGCCGACCGGCTTGCCGTTGAACGAGCTCTTGCCATACGGCCGCGAGGCGACGTCGATAGCGTTCTTCAGCACGCCCGGGATCGCGCGGTTATACTCAGGCGTGATGAACAGGACGCCGTCCGACTTCTGGAGCTTTTCGCGGAAAGCGAGCCAGTCGGCCGGCGGCGCACCCTCGAGGTCCTGGTTGAAGAACGAGATCCCCGCGGGCGTGATGACCTCGAGCTTGAGCGTGTCAGGCGCGAGCTTGGCGAGCGCATTGCCGATCTTCAGAGAGAAGCTGTCCTTGCGCAGGCTGCCGGCGATCGTGACGATGTTGTAGGCCATGAATTGTCCTTGAGGGCTTGAGCGGGAGTGCCGGACCGGCACTTAAGCGGTCCGGGCCGATGGATGCAAGTGCATGAACCGGCCCGGTTTGGAAACGCTGAGTTTCACGAAAGCAGATGGTCTCCCAAAACAATCAGGCCGCCGAGCGGCGGCCTGATGTTTCGTGCGATTCTGCAAAACGGCTCAGATCGTCGGATTCCACGCCTTCGGGATCAGGCGGTACTTCGCGCCGTCCTTTTCGACATAGCCGACAGAGGGGAAAGTGAAATGGAAGCCGATGACGGTCGCCTTTTCGGCGGCCGCCATGTCGTAGAATTTGTGGCGGGTCTCCTGGGCCAGTGCGGGATCGGCATCGTAAGCCACGTGCCAGTCCGGATTGCGCAGGAAGAATTCCGGAATGTTGGTGACGTCGGACTGGATCAGCACCTTGGCATCGCCCGAGGCGACAGCGAAGGACGTGTGACCCGGGGTATGGCCGGGCGTCGCGATCGAGGTGATGCCGGGCGCGACTTCCTTGCCCCACTCGAACTTCGTCACCTTGGACTCGAGGCCGGCAAAGGTCTTCTTCACGTTGGCAAAGTAGTTCTTCATCATGCCGTTGGACTCGGCCTTGGCGGCGTTGTCCTCGCTGGTCCAGAACTCCCAATCCTTGCCCGGCACCATGATCTCCGCGTTCGGGAACGCGAGCGCGCCGTCGGCGAGACGAATGCCGTTGGTGTGGTCGGGATGCAGATGCGACAGCAGCACGACGTCGATGCTCTTCGGGTCGACGCCGGCGGCGGCGAGGTTCTGCAGGGTGCGGCCGACCGCGCCCTTGCTCGGCTCGAGATTGGCGACGCCGTTGCCGGCATCGATCAGCACGAGCTTGGAGCCGGTGTTGATGAGCTGCGGATTGAACGGCACCGTCACCATGCCCTTGGGCATGTAGGACGCCTCGCCGGCGGCCAGCGCCTCGTCCTTTGGCACGTTGGCGACGAACTTGTCCGGCATCGGGAAGGTGCGCGCGCCGTCATTGATCGAGGTGCACTCGTAAGCGCCGACCTTGTAGCGGTAGAAGCCCGGTGCCTGCGCCCCGGCTTGCGGCACTGCGCCGCTGGAGGCGGTCGGCCGGAGGCCGGCCATGGCGGCCGCACCGACGGCAGCGGCGCCTGCGAGCAAATGGCGGCGATTGAGATCGGTCATGCAGATGTCCCCTTCTGAGCGCCTGCGGTTTCTCCGCTTGCGAATGGCGGCGGAATAATCTCCCGCTTCGCTCAGAAGGCAAGACCTCCTTTGGGTGACGTGCCGTCGCACATCACGATTATTTATTTGGGGCGATGAGGAATTTTTCGCCGGTGGCCCGTTTGGCGTAGACCGCGATATTGGCGGGATCGAGTGCTTCCTGAAGCGACACCACCTTGGTGTAGTGGCTGGCGAAGGTGGTCTTCAATTCGTCAACCACGCGCTGGCGCAGCCTGGCGCCGTCCGCCGGCCCGATCTTCATCAGGAACGGAAACAGCAGCCAGCCGCCGACGCCCCAGGCCATGCCGAAGCCGCGCGGCAGCTCGATCGGGCGGACATCGAGCCCGCCGTAGACATAGACCTGCTTGTGCACGTTGGAGCCGTAGCGGCTGTATTCCTTCGCGGTCTTGTTGATCGCGATTTCCATGCAGTTGAGGATGTCGCCGGCGAGCTTGCCGCCGCCGATGGCGTCGAAGGCGATGGTGGCGCCGGTCTCGACCAGCGCATTGGTGAGATCGGCAAGGAAGCTCGGCGCGGTGGAATCGACGACGTATTTGGCGCCGATCTTGTGCAGGATGTCGGCCTGCTCCTTGCTGCGCACGATGTTGACCAGCGGGATGCCGTCCTTGATGCAGATCTTGTTCAGCATCTGGCCGAGATTGGAGGCGGCGGCGGTGTGCACCAGCGCCTTGTGGCCCTCGCGCCGCATGGTCTCGGTCATGCCGAGCGCAGTCAGCGGATTGACGAAGCAGGAGGCGCCTTCGGCAGGCGTGGTGCCTTCGGGCAGCGGCAGGCACTCGCGCACTTTCAGGGTGCGGTACTGCGCGTACATCGCGCCGCCGATCATCGCAACGGTCTTGCCCATCAGCGCCTTGGCGGCATCGGACGAGCCGGTCTTGATGACCACGCCCGCGCCTTCGTTGCCGACCGGCATGGATTCGTCGAGCCGACCGGCCATCGCACGCATCGCGCCCTCAGGCACCTTCGCGGTGATGACAGGGGCTTCCTTCGTGCCGGATGCCTTCGCCGTGCTCATGTCGGCTGCGCCGATCAGGAGCCCGAGGTCGGACGGGTTGATCGGGGCCGCCTCAACGCGGACGACGACCTCGTCCGGGCCGGGTTCGGGGGTCGGCACGTCGAGCAGCGAGATCTCGAGCTCACCGCTCTTCTTGATCAGCGAACGCAGTTGCAGGCCGGTTGTGCCATCGCTCATGTCGATCCTCCCTTGTCCTTGCCAGGCGCCGGCTTATGCCAGCGCCTTCAGTGCCGCCTTGCCACCGTAGAGCGCCTGCTTGCCGAGCTGCTGCTCGATGCGCAGGAGCTGGTTGTATTTGGCGGTGCGGTCGGATCGCGCAAGGGAGCCGGTCTTGATCTGACCGCAATTGGTGGCGACCGCGAGGTCGGCGATGGTGGAATCCTCGGTCTCGCCGGAACGGTGCGACATCACCGAGGTGTAGCCGGACTTGTGCGCCATCTCGACGGCGGCGAGCGTTTCGGTCAGCGTGCCGATCTGGTTGACCTTGATCAGGATGGAGTTGGCGCGGCCCGCCTTGATGCCTTCGGCGAGGCGCTTGACGTTGGTGACGAAGAGATCGTCGCCGACCAGCTGGCACTTCTTGCCGATGAGGTCGGTGAGCTCCTTCCAGCCGTCCATGTCGTCTTCCGACATGCCGTCCTCGATGGTGACGATCGGGTAGCGGCCGACGAGGTCGGCGAGATATTTGGCCTGCTCGGAGATCGAGCGGGTCTTGCCCTCGCCTTCATAGACGTACTTGCCGTCCTTGAAGAACTCGGTCGAGGCACAGTCGAGGCCGATCACGATGTCGGTGCCCGCCTTGTAGCCGGCCTTGCCGATCGCGTTCATGACGAACTCCAGCGCGGCGTCGGCCGATGGCAGATTCGGGGCAAAGCCGCCCTCGTCGCCGACATTGGTGTTGTGGCCGGCTTTTTTCAGCTCGGACTTCAGGGTGTGGAAAACCTCCGCGCCGTAGCGCAGGCCCTCGGCGAAGGACGATGCGCCGACGGGGAGGATCATGAATTCCTGGAAGTCGATCGGGTTGTCGGCATGCACGCCGCCATTGATGATGTTCATCATCGGCACCGGCAGCAGCCGCGCCGAGGTGCCGCCGACGTAACGATAGAGCGGCATGTCGAGCGAGTTCGCGGCCGCCTTGGCGACGGCGAGCGAGACGCCGAGGATGGCGTTGGCACCGAGCCGGCTCTTGTTCGCCGTGCCGTCGAGGTCGATCATGATCTGGTCGATCTGGGCCTGCTGCTCGGCATCGAGGCCGCTCAGGGCCTCGAAGATCTCGCCGTTGACGGCGCCGACCGCCTTGGTGACACCCTTGCCGAGATAGCGGGCCTTGTCGCCGTCGCGCAGTTCCACGGCTTCATGGGCGCCGGTGGAGGCGCCGGAGGGCACGGCGGCCCGGCCGAGCGCGCCATCTTCCAGCACGACATCGACCTCGACGGTGGGATTGCCGCGGCTATCCAGGATTTCGCGTCCGATGATGTCGATGATGGCGGTCATGAGGGCCTCTTTTCGGGGAACAAAGGGGGCAGTTGGCGGTGCTTCTACCGCAATGCATCGAAGCGGAAAAGGCCGGGTGACGGCCCTCGCATGATTGGCTAAGAGGGCGACACGGAGGCGGCCTGATGTCGAAAAAACCCAGCAAATCGAACAACTCCCCTGCTCTGCAGCTCGGCCGCGCCGTGGAATGGCCGGAGACGCCCGAGAAGGCGAAGCTCGACCGCGTGCCAAATCCGCAAGGCGGCACCGATTATCTGGTCCGTTTCACGGTGCCCGAGTTTACCTCGCTCTGCCCGGTGACGGGCCAGCCGGATTTCGCGCATCTGATGATCGACTACGCGCCCGGCCCGTGGCTGCTGGAGTCGAAATCGCTGAAGCTCTACATCGCGAGCTTCCGCAACCACGGCGCCTTCCACGAGGATTGCACCGTGATGATCGGCAAGCGCATCGCGTCCGAGATCAAGCCGAAATGGCTGCGCATCGGCGGCTACTGGTATCCGCGCGGCGGCATCCCGATCGACGTGTTCTGGCAGACCGGCCGGGTGCCGAAGGGCCTGTGGGTGCCGGAGCAAGGCGTCGCGCCCTATCGCGGGCGGGGTTAGTTTCTCTCAGGCACGACTGTCTCAGCGCGCCGGATAGTTGGCGCCGGACTCGACGATGTGTCGCCGCACCGCTGCAACGAGCGCGGCGAGATCGCGAGACTCGATCGCGTCGACGATCTCGACGTGGTGCGCGGCGCTCCTCTGCAGCTCGGCATTCGACGGCCACAGCGCGATCGGTCCGGGTCTGGCGCGGTTGCGGATCTCGACGATGAGCCTGGCGAGCGATTGGTTCGCCGCATGGCGATAGATCTCGTCGTGAAAGGCCGCGTTGGTATTCGCCTGGTCCGCCTTGCTGCCGCGCGCCACGGCATCTTCAAAGATTTTCTGGGTTTGCTTGATCTTCTCGAGTTCGCCCGGACCGATATTCGGTAGCGCCTGCGTGGCCGCTTCAACCTCCAGCAACATGCGGATCGCCAATATCTCGCGCACGACAGTCAAGTCTGGCTGCGCGACCCGGTATCCGCGATTTTCGACATGGCTCACCATCCCGCTCGCGGCGAGCTGTGTCAGCGCACTCCGGACATCGAACCGTTTCGCAGCGAAAGCCTCCTCCAGATCGATCTGGCGCAACCATTCGCCGGGCCGATAGTCGCCCTGGAGGATGGCAGCACCGATTTCGGCCGCCAACAACCGCTTCTGCTCCTTCCGTACTTTCATGGCTGCTTCCTCGTTTGGACCGCTTGACTTGTCAAAATTATTGCGCACAAATTGGCGCCAATAAATACGCATAACAAATCGCATCGACGGGAGGAACACTAGATGTCCGGCATCGATCGTAGAAGCTTAATGGTGATGTCGGTTCTCGGCGCCACGGTGGGGCTGCGCGGCACCGCCCAGGCTGCGCCGACCGGATATCCCGAGAATTATCAGAAGATCATCGACGACGCCCATAACGAGGGCAGCCTGCTGATCTATTCGATCATGTCGCCGGAAAACTGGCGGCCTGTGATCGAGGGCTTCAACAAGCTCTACCCGAAAATCAAGGTCGAGACCCTGGATCTCCCCGCCTCGCGCGAGAGCTTCGAGCGCTATCTGGCCGAGCGGAGCACCAACAGCCGCACCTGCGACCTCATCGCGACGGCCGATCCGGGCGGATGGATCGACTTCCAGGAGCGCGGCGAAATCCTCGACTATGCCTCGCCCGAAGCGAAGGCCTGGCCGGATTGGTCAAAACCAATTCCCGGCGTCTACACCGTCTCGTCCGACCCGATGGCGCTGATCTGGAACAACACGCTGGTGCCGGACGGCAAGCGTCCCAAGACACTTGCGGAGTTCATCGAGCTTGCGATGGCAAACGAGAAGGCCTGGCGCAACCGCATCACCAGTTACGGCGTGCATCAAACGACCTTCGGCTACGGCATCGCCTACGCCTACGTGAAAAAGCACGGCGAGAAAGCCTGGGAGCAGTTCGCACAGCTTGCAAAGCTTTCGCCCCGCTTCGAGCGCTCCGGCGGCCCGATGACCGAGAAGGTGACCTCCGGCGAATACACCATGGGCTTCTTCGTTTCTGCCATCACCTTCTGGCCGCGCCTGAACGATCCGGCGCGGGCCAAGATCCTCGGCTGGAGCTTCATCGGCGATGGTCAACCGGTCGTGCTGCGCGGCATCGCCATTCCGAAGGGATCCAAGAACGTCAACGCCGCCAAGCTGATGCTCGACTACGTCGTCTCGGAGGACGGCCAGCGCGCATTCGGACGGGGCGGCCTGACGCCGGCGCGTCCCGGTGTGAAGCCGGGCGACGGAATCCGCCACACCTACTCGTCGATCGTGGAAGCCGTCGGCGAGCAGAACATCTGTTACATCGGCTACGATCGGGACGCCTTGCGGGACTACGACAGCTTCGTGGCACGCTGGAAAAAGACCTTCAATGTCGCTTGACGCAAGCCGCGCTCTGGGGGCGACGGCCGCGGACGAGCTGCCGAAGCCACTGCCCGGCCGCGATACCGTCATCCAGTACGGCATGGCCCTGCTTACACTTGTCCTGATCGCAGCGCCTCTCCTCCCGGTTCTCTATCAGTCTTTCCTGGATCGCGCGCTCTACGATTCCGGTCAGCAGCTGACGCTGGCCAATTTCGGCCGCCTGCTTCGCACCGACGGCTTCGCGCTGGTCATCTGGAACACGTTCGTGTTCGCCACCCTCACCACCGTGATATCGCAGGCGCTCGGCACGCTGGCGGCAGTGCTGTTCGGCCGCACCGACATGCCGTTCGCGCGGTTGTTCGGTGAACTCTTCCTGTGGCCGATCTATCTCTCGGCGCTGGTGCTCTCGTTCGGCTGGTACACGATCTACGGACCGGCCGGCTACTTGACGCTTCTGGTTCAGTCGATCTTCGACGGCGCACCGTGGAATCTCTACTCTCTGCCGGGAATGGCGATGATCGCCGGCGTTTCGCAGGCGCCGGTCGCCTACATCTACTGCATGTCATCGGCCTCGATCACCGATCCGACACTGGAGGAAGCCGCGCGCGTCGCTGGCGCCGGCACCTTGAGGACATTGTGGCGGATCACGCTGCCTCTGCTGATGCCGGCGATCGCCTACAGTGCCGTGCTGAACTTCACGGTGGGATTGGAGCTGCTCGCCATTCCACTGGTGTTCGGAGATCCCGCCGGCATCACCGTGCTGACGACGTTCCTCTACAACAACGGCGTGGCGTCGGCCCGCCCCGATCACGGCCTGGTGGCGACAGCCGCCGTCGTGATGCTTGCCGTCGTCTGCGTGCTGGTCTGGCTGCAAGGACGTTTGCTTGGCAACACAAGACGTTTCGTCACCCTCGGCGGCAAGGCCACGCGTCCACGCCCTTTCCGCCTGAACAATCTGCGCTGGCCGCTTTGTATCCTCTCGGCGATCTACATCGTCGCAACGGTCGTGATGCCGATCGGCGCTCTGTTGCTGCGCGCCTTCACCAGCCTGCTGTCGCCGATGGTGCCGATCAGCGAGGTGCTGACGCTCGGCAATTTCGCGAACATGCTCGAATACCCGGTCTACCCGCGCTCGATCTGGAACTCGCTCGTCGTCAGTTCGGTCGGCGGCGTCATTGCCACTGCGATGGTCGCCCTGATCGCGATCATCGTGCTGCGCTCCGACTTCCGCTGGCGCGGGCCACTGCACTACATCGCACTGTTTCCCCGCGCGGTCCCGGGCGTCGTCGCCGGCATCGGGTTCTTCTATGCGTTTGCACTCGTTCCGGGCCTGGGGGGCGTTCGAAACACGATCTGGATTCTGGTTGCCGCCTTCACGATGCACTTCATCCCCGTGGGGCTCGGTGCGATCGCGCCGATGTTGTTGCAGATGAGCCCGGATTTCGATCGCGCCGCCCGCACGCAAGGCGCGGACTGGTGGACGACGAGCCGGCACATCGTCTTGCCCTTGCTGAGGCCGGCGCTGGTTGCCTGCTTCATCATCCTCTTCATCACGTTCTTCAAGGAGTATACGACCGCGATCTTCCTGTTCGCTCCCGGCAGCGAAGTGATCGGGACCACACTGCTCCAGGCATGGACGCAGGGCGAGGTCGGCCTGGTGTCCGCGCTGGCGACCGTGCAGATCCTGGTGATTGGAGTCTGTGTCACGGCGGCACGCGCTTTTCTCGGAGTAAAGCTTTATGGCTGAGTTGCTGATCGAGAACCTGCACAAGCGGTACGGGCCGGTCAAAGCGATCGACGACGTCAACATCCATGTTGCGGATGGCGAGTTCGTCACACTGCTGGGACCGTCGGGGTGCGGCAAGTCAACGACGCTCGGCGCCATTGCCGGACTGGATCAGCCGACGAGCGGACGCATTCGCGTCGGCGACAAGATCTATTTCGACGGCGAAAAGGGGATCTTTCTGCCGCCGGAAGCCCGCCATTGCGGGCTCGTGTTCCAGAGCTACGCATTGTGGCCGCACATGACCGTGTACGACAACGTCGTGTTTCCGCTCAAGCTGCGCAAAGTGTCGAAGGCCGATTGCAGGCGTCGCGTCGAGGAGAGTCTTGCTCTCGTCGAGATGGAGCACTTTCAGGATCGTTATCCGCACCAACTCTCGGGCGGCCAGCAGCAACGTGTCGCGCTCGCGCGAACATTGGTGTACCAGCCTGAAATCCTCTTGCTCGACGAACCCTTGTCGAATCTCGACGCAAAGCTGCGCGACCGCGCCCGGACCTGGCTTGCCGAACTGCGCACGCGTCTCGGCCTGACGACGATCTACGTGACGCACGACCAGGTCGAAGCCCTGGCCCTATCCGACCGCATCGTGGTCATGAACGGCGGCCGCATCAGCCAGATCGGCTCTCCCCAGGAGATCTACACGCGGCCAGCGGACAGTTTCGTGGCCGACTTCATCGGAACGACGAATTTCCTGAACGGCGACGTGGTCGGGGCGCCCGACGGCGACGGACAGACGCTGGTCAGTCTCGCCGACGGCCAGCGCATCCTGATCAAGTCCGACAAACGTCCATCACTCGGCGACAAGGTCACGTTTGCCTATCGTCCCGAGCAGATGCGCCTCGCCGCGGCCAACGATCAGGCCGTCGGAGGTTCGATCGTCGATGCCGATGTGGTCAGTCACTCCTACGTTGGCGGCCGTTGGCAAATTGGATTGAGCGTCGGCGGAAACCAGATCCGCATCGAAACCCAGGATGCAACAACTGACCGCCAGTTGCGTCTGTGGCTGCCCGTGACCGGCGGCATCCTGTTTACGGAACGGAACCATGGCAAATCCCACTGACGCCGCCACTCCCGAAAGCGGACTGCACCGGGCTGACTATACGCCCGGCGTCCGCGGCCCGCTGACAGGACTCCGCGTCATCGACCTTTCGAGGCTGGTCGCGGGCAATCTTCTCACGCAACACCTTGCCGACTTCGGCGCCGACGTCATCAAGGTCGAGCCGCGCGAAGGCGATACGCTGCGCGGCTGGCGCACCAAGGGCGTCGAGACGAACTGGAAGATCCATTCGCGCAACAAGCGCAGCATCTGCCTGGAATTTCGTCACGAAGAGGCGGTGCCGCTGATCCGCAAGCTCATTCCCGGCGCGGCGATGCTGATCGAGAGCTTTCGTCCGGGGACGCTCGAGCAGATGGGGCTTTCGCCGGAAGAACTGCTCAAGCTCGAGCCCAGGCTCGTGATCGTGCGCATCTCGGGATGGGGACAGACCGGCCCCTATCATCGCCGGCCCGGCTTCGGGACGCTGGTGGAAGGCTTTTCCGGCTTTGCCGAGATGAACGGATTCCCTGATCGCGAGCCGGTTCTGCCGCCCATGTATCTGGCCGACGCCTTGTCCGGCCTCACCGGCGCGTTCGCGGCCATGGCGGCACTACGGGAGGTCGAGATCAACGGCGGCAAAGGACAGGTCATCGACCTGCCGCTGCTCGATCCCATCGTAAACTCGCTGGGGCCTCAGGCGGCAAACTATCGTTTGACCGGCGCGGTGAAGCCGCGCAGCGGAAGCCGCTCGAGCGGCTCCGTCCCGCGCAATGTCTACCGCACACTCGATGGCGGCTGGGTTTGCCTGTCGGCTTCCACGCAAGGCATGGCCATGCGGGTGCTGCGCTCGATCGGCCGCCCCGAGCTTTGCGATGATCCGCGGTTCAAGACCAACGAACAGCGGCTCGTCCACGTCACCGAACTGGACAAGATCATCGGCGACTTCATTGCGACCCGGACTGTCGACGACAACGTGACGTTCTTCGAAGCTGCCGAGGTCACCATCGGCCCGGTCAACGACACCGTCCGGTTGATGAGCGATCGCCACGTGCAGGCCCGGGAATTGCTGGCCGACTATCCCGACGAGGACATGGGAACGTTCCCCATGCACGCCGTTCCTGTGCGCCTGTCCGAGACGCCAGGAAGCATCCGGACGCCCGCGCCTCGCCTCGGACAACACAGCCGCACCATCCTGGCCGAAGCCGGCCTCAGCCCTGACGATATCGATGCCGCCCTCGCCTCGGGCGTTGTGAAGGAAACCAGCAAATGACACTTCAGCGAACATTCCCGGTCTGGCGCTCTGCGCTGTTCGTCCCCGCGAACGTCGAGCGGTTCGTCGCCAAAGCCGTCGAGCGCGGCGCGGACGCACTGATCATCGATCTCGAGGATAGCGTGCCGCTTGCTGAAAAAGCGACCGCCCGAAAGTTGATCCCGGGCATCGTGAAACGGTTTCGCGACACCGGAAATTCGGACGTCATGGTGCGGATCAACCAGCCGCTCGAATTGGCGGTGCCTGACCTCGAAGCCGCGGTCATCGCCGGCGTGGACGCGATCAAGATCACCAAGGTCGAAGGCGCCGAACATCTGCGCCTGCTCGACGAGATGGTGACGAGACTGGAGATTGATCGCGGATTGCCCGTCGGCAAGATCTGGTTTGTCGGCCTGATCGAGGCGCCTGGTCCGCTGGCGCGAGCCCACGACATCGCACGTTCGATCCCGCGGCTGGCCGGCATTTCGCTGGGTGCCGAAGATTACGCCACCGCCATCGGCGCCAAGCCGACCGAGGAGACCCTGCTGATGCCGAAGCAGCAGATTGTGCAGGCCGCGCGAGCCGCCGGCATCATGCCGCTGGGCACCATCGGCTCGGTTGCCGATTTCTCCGATCTGGAAGGATACACCCGGATCGTCAGGCGCTCGGCGGACTTTGGCTTCGTCGGCTCGGCCTGTATCCACCCGTCACTGGTGCCGATCCTCAACGCGGGTTTCAGCCCATCCGACAAGGAGGTGGCGGACGCCGAGCGCGTCGTTGCCCTGAACAAGCAAGCGGCTGCCGAGGGGCGCGCATCCTTCGCCATCGACGGCAAGATGATCGACATCCCGATCGTTCAGCGGGCCGAAGCGCTGCTCGAACGCGCGCAAGCGATCGCAGCACGCGCGCATCGGTCTCGTTGATTGTGTCAGCTTCAGATCAGTAAGCGCTGAGCAAATCGACCTTCGCATTCGCGAGCACCAGCCGCCGCGCCAAAATCGCGGCGAGGTTGCGCATGATCTTCAGCGAGGCCTCGGGATGCACGCGGCGGTAGTCGGCAAAGCTGTCGAGCGGCAGTTCGAGGCAGGCCACAGGCGTATCGGCAAAGACGTCGGCGCTGCGGCTTTGCTCGAGCATCGCCATCTCGCCGAACGCCATGCCGGGGCCAAGCGACGCCAGCCGCACGCCGCTCCGCAGCTTCACGCTGACCATGCCGCTCTGGAGGAAGAACAGCGAATTGGCGGGCTCGCCGGCGGCGATGATGCGCTGGCCGGCGGCATAACGGCGCGTGGTCGACAGACTGATGATGGCGGCGATCTCCCCCGTGTCGAGCTCGGCCAGCAGTGCCTGCTCGCCGAGATGCGAACTCTCCTTCACGTCGGTGAAGCCGCCGAAGCGGTAGATCACCTGGTCCTCGGCCCATTCGATGGCATCATCGAGCAGCGCGAAGCGCAGCAGCCGTCGCGGATCGGCCGTCCGCGCCGAGATCGCCGCCCACACCGCCGAGGTCTCCTCGAATCCTGACAGGATCGTGGTGATGTCGGCATTGCCGAGCGCAGTCAGAGTTTCGCCCAGCAGCTCGGCGCCGGCCGCGGTGATATCAGGGACACGGCGGAAATCGATGATCAGGAGCGGCGCATTCGGCGGCTCGCTGGCGAGCCTTCGCGTGACGTAGTCGATGGTGCCGAAGTTCATCGCGCCGACCAATTCGAGCACGCGAATGTCGCTGTGGCGCTCGTCGAGGGTCTGCTGCTCGCGCGGCTGGCGGCTGCGGCGCGACGAGATGCCGTAGATGTCGTAGTCCGCCATGATGCTGGAGCGGACGTCGGCATTGCGGTTGAGCATGTGCAGGTCGAACCGGGCCGACAGCGCCTCGCAGACCTTCAGGCCGCGCGCGCTGTTGAAATGATTGTCGAGCAGCGGCGAGAAGTTGCCGAGCCCGAGCTGCGAGGGCAGCGCCGCCACGATACCGCCGCCGACGGCGCTCTTGGCGGGAATGCCGACCCGATAGGTCCACTCGCCGGCATAATCGTACATGCCCGAACTCGTCATCACCGACAGCGTGCGCGCGACGACGTGCGGCGTGATCACCTGCACGCCCGTCACCGGATTGATGCCGCGATTGGCGAGCGTGGCCGCCATCACCGCGAGGTCGCGCGCGGTGACCAGGATCGCGCATTGGCGGAAATAGACGTCGAGCACGGCATCGACGTCGTCAGGCAGCACCGCATAATTCCGCAGCAGCCAGGCGATGGCGCGGTTGCGGTTGCCGGTCGCGGTCTCCGAGGCATGAACGGCCTCGTCGACGCCGAGCTCGCGGCCGGCGAACTGGCCGAGCTTTGAGCGGACGCGCTCGAAGGCGCCCTTCCCGTCCACCGCGTAGATCAGGCCCGAACAGGCAATGGCGCCGGCGTTGACCATGGGGTTGAAAGGCCGGTTGTCGTTGGTGAGCCGGATCGAATTGAAAGCCTCGCCGCTCGGCTCGACGCCGATGGTGGCCGCCACCCGCTCCTCGCCCACCATCTCCAGCGCCAGTGCGAAGACGAAGGCTTTCGAGACCGACTGGATCGTGAACGGGACTGCGCTGTCGCCGACCTCGTAGACATGGCCGTCGATGGTGACGAGCGCGATGCCGAAATGGTCGGGGATTGGCGCGCTTCAGCTCGGGGATGTAGTCGGCCAGCTCGCCGGAATTGTCGACGCGAAATTCCTCATAGCAATCGGTCAGGAAACGCCGCAGCGGCGGCTTGGTGGGATATCCGGTGGATCGTAGCGCGCTGGCTGGGCTGGGCGAACGGCTGGTCTGGGCGTCCACGATCTCGCACCTCGGTTTGCCCAAAATCAAAGCAATCCTTGTGCCATGTATACCGCAGGGCGCCGCGGCACGATGCCACGAAAAGACGACGGCCGCCGCAGCCGGAGGCCGCGACGGCCGGTCGGATTGGGCCGTGTTGCCAGCGCGTCACGCCACCGCACGCACCTTGCTGATGAATCCGTCCACCTCCGAGGTCAGCGAGGTCGACTGGCCGGACAGGTTCGCGGCGGCCTTCAGCACGCCGGATGCGGCGCGGCCGGTCTCGTTCGCGGCCGACGATACCGTTGCGATGTTGCGCGTCACGGTCGAGGTCGCCTCCGCCGTGTGCTGCACGGTGTTTGCGATCTCGGCGGTCGCCTTGTTCTGCTCCTCGATGGCGGCGGCAATGACGCGGTTGATGCTGGAGACTTCCTCGATGGTCTTGACGATGCCGTCGATCGCCGCGACCGCCTTCTGTGTCGCACCCTGGATTTCCGTGATCTGGGTGCTGATCTCATCGGTGGCTTTCGCCGTCTGCGAGGCGAGGTTCTTCACCTCACTCGCCACGACCGCAAAGCCCCTTCCGGATTCGCCGGCGCGCGCCGCTTCGATGGTTGCGTTCAGCGCCAGCAGGTTGGTCTGACCGGCGATCGATGTGATGAGGCCGATGACCTCGCCGATGCGACCGGCACCGTCGGCGAGCGCGCGCATCGTGCTGTCGGTCTCCTTGACGGTGACGACCGCCTGCTCGGTGGCGCGCGTCGCCTGCTCGACCTGGCGGTTGATCTCGCGGATCGAGGCGTTGAGCTCCTCCGCCGCAGCCGCGACGGTCTGCACGCCGCCGCCGACCTGTTCGGCAAGGGTCGAGGCCGAGCCGGCCTGGGTCTGGGCTTCGGCTGCGGTGCCCGACATCGAGCGCGCCGTCGTCTCCAGCTCGCCCGTGGCGCTCGACAGCGCCTGCACCATCTGGCCGATCCGGCCCTCGAACTGCCGCACGAGGCCGGACAATTCGGACGCGCGCTTCTCCTTGTCGGCGCGCTCGGCGGCCTGGTCGCCGGACAGGCGTTCGGCGTTGATCATGGCCTCCTTGAACACCTGAAGAGCCGCGGCCATGCGGCCGATCTCGTCGTTGCGGTCGAGGCCCGGTACCTCGCCGGCGAAATCATGCGCGGCGAAGCGGGTCATCACGCCGGTGATCGCGGTCAGCGGCCGGGTGACGCGGTTGCGCATCAGCATCAGTCCGCCGACAGTCAGCGCGAGCGAAGCCGGCACCAGCAGGCCGAACAGGATCAGGCTGAAGCGGGCGCGCGAGGCGCCCTCCTCGGCCCGCGAGATCATGTTGGCGAGCGCGGTCTGCGTGACGATGACGACATTGTTGGCGCCGACCAGCTGGCGATCGCGGTAGTCGATGCCGGCGACGCCGGCGGGCTCACCGGCGAGCAGCTTGGTCGCGATCGCGTTGCGCTCGTCGCTGAGGGCGCCGGAGATTTCCGGCTCGGCGTTGCGGATCGCCTGCAGCAGCTCCGGCGAGGCGACGTCCGGGCTGAGGTCGCGCACCACCAGCCAGGACTGCTGGATGCGGCCGCGCAGATCGGCGAACAGAACGCCATCAGCCGCGGTCCAGGTCTTGTTGGCGAGGATGGAGGAGAACTGGACCAGGATGCTCTGGCCGGCATTGGCGCGGGCCTGCCAGGACGCCTGCTTGGCGATCAGGAGGCGATCGACCACGGGGTCGATCAGCGTCATCGCGTTGTCGACATGGGCGGTGACGTCGCCGATCGCGTCCATATAGGCATCGCTGATCTTGGCCCAGCTCGGCGTCAGGCTGGCTTCACGCGCCCCCTTCTCCTGCTTCAGAGCGATAATCGCGCGCGGCCGCAGCTCCTCGAGCTGGGCCCAGATGCCACGGAGCTTGTCGAGCTTGTCGGCAAGACCGGGTGCTTCGACGGAGGCGAGGCTCTGCAAGGCCTGCGCGTAATTCTTCTGCACAGTGGCGCGCTGCCCGGCGAGGCTGCTCATGACGCTGTCGGGCGCGGGTGCGGCCGCCGCCAGATAGCTCAGCGTGTCGCCGCGCTCCAGCCGAAAGATCACCAGCGTGCTGGTCAGGTCGCGGCTGGCGATCGCGAGCGAGACGATGCGGTTGCTGTCCGAATAGCGCGTGACCGCCAGCTTCAGCGCATAGGCGCAGATGACGATGAGGACGAGACCGAGAGATCCAACCACCGCCCCGAGGATACGGGCGACCGAACGCTGCTTTTGCATCGACTGATCCACAGATGTTGCCGCCGGTTAGCGGTTTCCGGCAATCTACGGAACGAACGGTGAGATTTGATTTAATGTCGACGGGACCCGGTTACCGATTTATCCCGAAGAAATACGGAGACCGGCAATTCGATACTCACCTCAGGCCCGCGCGTCCAAAGGCGCCCTCTGCCGGAGCAGCCGCGCGCAGACAAGGCCCAGGACAACCATGATCGCCGCACTTGCGAGCAGCGTCGGCGTCTTGCCGCCATGCTGGAGGCCGAGGCCATAGGCGAGCGGCCCGACGGTTTGTCCCATGAAGAAGAAGAACGAGTGCAGCGACATCGCCGTCGCCCTTGCGCCGATCGACAGCTCGCTGGCGAACACCTGCAAGCAGCCATGGATCATGTAGAAGCCCCAGCCCATCGCCAGCATGCTGGCGAATTGCAGCTTCCAGCCCGGACCAAATGCGAGCGCACCGAGCTGCAATGCCACGAGGCATCCGCCGGCGATCATCATGCCCTTGACGCCGAGCCGCGGCAGCATGCGCGAGACGGTGAAGGTGTAGAGCAACCCGCCGACCGCAAAACCGGCAATCACGATGCCCGCGATCGACAATGATTTCTCGCCGAGATCGAACAGGAACGCGGCGATGAAGGGAAACAAGCCGAACACGCAGCAGCCTTCGACGAACACGGCCGAATAGCAATAGCGCGTGTTGGGATTGGCGAAGATGGTGCGGTAGCCCTGCCGCAGGGTTTTCAGGTCGGTCTTCGGCGGCGGCGTCAGCGCGGCTCCGCGAAAACCTGCCGCAACCGCGACGGCGGCAATCAGGCCGAGCGCCCCGAGGATGACGAGCACGCCGCGCCAGCCGATGAAATCACCAATGATCCCGCTGGCGGATGCGCCGAGCAGGTTGCCGGTCATCGAACCCGCCATCGTGCGCCCGATCGCGACCTGTCGTTTGGCGGGCGCTACCAGATCGGCGGTCAGACCAAGCGCCACCGGAAACACGCCGCCTGAGGCGATACCGGCGAGGATGCGGGTCGCAAACAGGCCGGAGAACGTGGTCGTGAGCGCGCCCAGGATGCAGGCGACGCCGAGTAGCGCCAGGCACAACGTCATCAATCGCGCCTTGCCGAACAGATCGGCCGCCGCGCCGATCGCGGGCTGAACCAGCGCGTAGATCAAGGCGAAGCCGGCCGCGATGCTCGCGGCTGTCGTGATGCTGATCGAAAAATCCTCCGCGACATGCGGCAGGACCGGATCGAGCGCCCGGGTCGACAACGCCGCCGAGAAGCCGGCGAGCGCGATGATATTGATCGCGGGCGGAAACTTCTGCTCGGAGGACGGCCTGACCACAGGCTGCTGCATCAGCGCGTGGTGCTTTTGGCCAGCGCGTCGAAAGCCATCAGGTTGCGGATCAGTGCTTCGAACTCGCGCAGCGGCACCATATTGGGCCCGTCCGACGGCGCGCGATCGGGATCCGGATGGGTTTCGATGAAGACGCCGGCGACGCCGACCGCGACGGCCGCACGCGCCAGCACCGGCACGAATTCACGCTCGCCGCCGGAAGACGCTCCCTTCCCGCCCGGCTGCTGCACCGAATGGGTGGCGTCGAAGATCACGGGCGCGCCGGTGGTGCGCGCCATGATCGGCAGCGCGCGCATGTCGGAGACCAGCGTGTTGTAGCCAAAGGAGACGCCGCGCTCGGTGACGAGCACATTGGGATTGTTCGCGCTGGTGATCTTGGCCACGACATTCGCCATGTCCCAAGGCGCGAGGAACTGGCCCTTCTTGACGTTGACGACCTTGCCCGTCGCGGCGGCCGCGAGCAGCAGGTCGGTCTGCCGGCACAGGAAGGCCGGGATCTGCAGGATGTCCACCGCCTGCGCCACCTCGGCGCACTGCGCGGCATCGTGCACGTCGGTCAGCACCGGCAGGCCGAGCGAGGAACGGATCTCGGCGAAGATCGGCAGCGACTGCGCAAGGCCGAGGCCGCGCGCCGCGGATGCGCTGGTGCGGTTGGCCTTGTCGAACGAGGTCTTGTAGACGAGCCCGACCTTCAGCCGCGCGGCGATCTCCTTCAGCGCGGAGGCCACCTCCAGCGCGTGCTGGCGGCTTTCGAGCTGGCAGGGTCCTGCGATGATCGAAATCGGCAGATCATTGCCGAATTTGACCGAACCAATGGTGACGACCGGCGCCGCTGAATGCGAAGAGCTCAAGGCAAATTCCCTCGTTTCGCCGCGACCATAGCTGCGATGAGGGGTGGATCAACCCCATTCGGCCCGGGCCGTCAGAATATCAGGGTTGCGCCGGGGGATCCCGGCGCGCCCTGTGCAGGAAAGCGACTACTTGACCGACGAGAAAGCGGTCGGCGCCAGGATCTGGCTGACGATGTTGGCGACGATCTGGCCGTCTTCCTCGGTCTTCGCCCGTGCGGAAATCCAGTCCGGATCGCTCTGGAACGCCGTCCACTTCTTCTCGCGGTCGGCGAGCGAGTCCCAGGCGAGGAAATAGGTCAGCTCCTGGTTGGATTCACCGATCAGCGTGGTGAAGAAGCCGGCCTGCTTGATGCCGTGCTTTTCCCACAGCTTGAGCGTCACCGCCTCGAACCGCTTCAACAGCGCCGGCAGGCGGCCGGGCACGCAGCGGTAGATGCGCATCTCGTAGATCATCGGTGGTCTCCCTGATTTTGTCGTGCGGCCATCTGGCGCGGCCGGGTGAGTGAACGCGAGCGCCTGAACGCCAACCAGTCACCGTCGTGACATGCATCGGAAATATTCTCAAGAGGCTCGGCTTGGGAGGTCTTCACCATGCGGAGAGGTCGGCGCCAAACGCCGGCAATCGCAAATTCCGTCAGGGGGACCGCGGATGAATCGCAGTGAGCGCCGGTCTGCGGCCAAGCGCGGGCAGATTTCGCCCGGTCAGGCAACGAGCTTCACGCGCGCGCTCAGCACGAGCGCCGCCGAACAGTTCGAAGCCGGAATCTGGCATCATCAGGCGGGCCGGCTGACGGAGGCGGAAGCCTGCTATCGGCAGACGCTCGCCGCGCAGCCCAATCATCCGGACGCGCTCTATCATCTGGCCCTGCTCGCGCGCCAGGCCGGACGCGCCGACGTCGCGCTCGATCTGCTCGGCAAGTCCATCAAGCTCAAGCGCACCGATCCGCTCTACTTCCTCTATTACGCGACCACGCTGCAGGAGCTGGAGCGATATGACGAGGCGCTGGCGAGCTACGACAGGGCGCTGGCGCTGCTCCCGGAGCATGCGGACATCTTCTACAATCGTGGCCTGGTCCTGAAAGCTCTCGGCCGGTTCGACGACGCACTCGCCAGTCTTGAAAGCGCGCTGGCGCTCGAGCCCGACTTCGCCGAGGCCTGGAACAATTGCGGCGTCCTCCAGCAGCAGATGCAGCAGTTCGATCGCGCCATCGCGAGCTTCGACCGGGCCTTGGCGCTCAAGCCGTCTTACGCCGAGGCGTTTTTCAACCGCGGCATCACGCTTCAGGAATTGGGGCGGCTCGACGAGGCCCTCGCCGCCTACGACCAGGCGTTGGCGCTCGCGCCCGACTTTGCCGAGGCCCACAATTATCGCGGCGTGGTGCTTCAGCGCCTGCGCCGGCTCGACGACGCACTGGCAAGCTTCGATGCCGCGCTGGCGCTCCGCCCCGATCATGCCGATACCCACAACAACCGCGCCATCGCGCTGCTTGAGATGAAGCGGCACGAGGAGGTGCTGAAGAGCCTCGCTTGTGCGGTGACGATTGCGCCCGACTTCGTCGAGGCCCATCACAACATCGGCTGCGTGCTGATGGAACAGAGGAAGTTCAGGCAGGCGCTGGCGAGCCTCGACAGGGCCGTCGCGCTCAAGCCCGACTATGTCGATGCGCTCAACAGCCGCGGCGTCGCGCTTCAGGAGCTGAAGCAGTTCGAACAGGCGCTGGACAGTTTCTCGCGCGCGCATGCGCTCGCGCCGGATCACCCGAATGCACTCAGCGGCATGATGCTATGCGCCGGCGCGCTCTGCGACTGGGACCGCAGGAGCGAGCTCGCCGGTGCCGCAATCGAGCGGATCAGGGAGAGCAAGCCTGGCGTGATGCCCTTCACCCTGCTCGGCTATACCGGCGACATGGACCTGCAACTTCGCAGCACCCGAAACCTTATGCCGCCGGCGCCGCCGCTCTGGACCGGCGCGATCCGCCGGCACGATCGCATCCGTGTCGCGTACCTCTCAGCCGACTTCCACAACCACGCCACGGCGCATCTGATGGCGGGATTGTTCGAACGGCACGACCGTTCGCGGTTCGAGATCATCGCGGTCTCGTCGGGGCCGGATGACGGCAGCGCCTATCGACAGCGTCTGGTCGCGGCCTTCGATCGCTTCTGCGATATCCGGGCGATGAGCGATGACGCGGTCGCGCGCATGCTGCATGAGATGGAGATCGATATCCTCGTCGACCTCAAGGGGCATACCAAGGATGCCCGGCTCGAGATCCTGGCACACCGCCCTGCCCCGGTTCAGGTCAGCTATCTCGGCTATCCCGGCACCACCGGCGCAGCGTTCATCGACTATGTCATCGCCGACGCGACGGTCGCGCCGTTCGCGCACCAGGGGTTCTATACGGAGAAGCTGGTCCACCTGCCCCATTCCTACCAGGTCAACGACAGCGCGCGGCGCATCGCGGCGCAGACACTGAGGCGCCAGGACGCCGGACTGCCCGAACAGGGCTTTGTGTTCTGCTGTTTCAATCAGAGCTGGAAACTCGGCCCTGAGACATTCGACGTCTGGATGCGGCTGCTCAGCACTGTCGAGGGCAGCGTATTGTGGCTGCTCGGCGATCATGCGCCGACGATACAGAACCTGCGTCGGGAGGCCGAAAAGCGCGGCGTCCTTCCGACGCGTCTCGTCTTCGCGTCGCCCTTGCCGCCGGAGGATCATCTGGCACGGCACTGTCTCGCCGACCTGTTTCTCGATACGCTGCCCTACAACGCCCACACCACCGCCAGCGATGCGCTCTGGGCCGGGCTGCCCGTGGTGACGCAGCTCGGCGAAGGCTTTGCCGGCCGCGTCGGCGCAAGCCTGCTGAACGCCGCCGGACTGCCGGAGCTGGTGACGCAGAGCACTGCGGACTACGAGACGCTCGCTTTGCAGCTTGCCACGACCCCCGCGCGTCTCGGCGAGCTCCGCGACCGGCTCGCCGCCAACCGCCTGACCCAGCCGCTGTTCGACACCGATCGCTTCCGCCACCACATCGAGGCGGCCTACTTGCAGATGTGGGAGATTGCCCAGCGCGGCGAGCCACCGCGGAGCTTTGCGGTTGCGGCGGGCAACGTCTCCTAGGATTGGTCGACGATATCGGTCTGCAAGTCCATGGCTGCGTTCCACCTGGTCGCAGCCGGTTCCCGCAATGCTGCCGCAATGTTACGGCCGGTAGAATGCCTCCATCAAGGCCGAGGTACCGGATCATGCGGATTCTGCTTGTCGAGGACGAGGCCGAGATGGCCCGTGCGCTGGCGTCTGCGCTGAAGCGCTACGACATGGTGGTGGACCACGCCCCCACGCTTGCGGAAGCAGAAGAGGCCATTTCCGCCGATGTCCATGCCGCCGTCCTGCTCGACCGCCAGCTCCCCGACGGAGACGGGCTCGCCCTGATCCCAAAGCTTCGCGCGCGTGCCGGCGGCGTGCCGATCATCGTCCTGACCGCACGTGGTGAACTCGCCGACCGCGTCGCCGGGCTCGACGGCGGCGCCGACGACTATCTGGCAAAGCCCTTCGCGGTCGAGGAATTGCTGGCACGGCTGCGCGCCGTGCTGCGGCGGCCTGCCGGCCTTTCTCCTGACATCATCCGTGCCGGCCGCCTCGCCTTCGAAATCGGCCATCGCGAAGCCAGCATCGACGGTCAGCCATTCGAGCTGCCGCGCCGGGAGCTGCTGGTGCTGGAGGCCTTGATCCGCCGCCTGGGCCGAACCGTGCTGCGCTCGGCACTGGAAGAGGCCGTCTACAATTTCGACGACGAAGTCCAGTCGAACGCGCTGGACACGCACATCTCGCGGTTGCGCCGCAAGCTCGCCGAGGCGGATGCCGGCGTCGAGATCCACGGCATTCGCGGCGTCGGCTATCTGCTGAAGAAGGTGCCATGAGCAAGCACGACGATGCCTATTGCCTGCGCTCGCGGCTGAGCTGGCGCCTGCTCTCGCTCCAGGCCGCGCTGCTGCTCGCGCTCGTTGCCGTCGTCGTCGGAGCATTGTGCGCGTCGGGCTTCGTGCTCGCCGAGCGCGACGAGGATCGCGTGATCGAGGCGGTTCAGCGCGCGCTCGCGCGGGACACGCAAGGGAGCCTGACCCTGCGGCCGACGTCGGACCTGAAACAATTGCGTAGCGAAGCTCCCGATCTCTGGTTTCTGGTCCGCGACCGCCAGGGACATTCGCTTGCCGAAGGTGCCGTGCCCGCCGAATTCGCGGCGATCGGCGGCGGCCTCGACCAGATCAGCCAGGCGCGGCTCGGCTGGCAGCTTTTCGAGGACGATCCGCGCAAGCCGGCGGCACGGCTGAAGCGCGTCGACACCGAGGCCGGCAACGTGCAGATCATCACCGCGACGCAAGGACGGCTGACCGGCGCCAAGGCGCTGGTCATGACTTCGCTTGCGTTTCTCGGCATCGCCCTGCCCGGACTTCTCCTGATGGGAACGGCAACCTTCATCGCGACACCGATGATCCTGCAGCGCGCATTCAGGGGGCTCGATACCACGGCGGAGCAGGCACGGCGGATCGATATCCATCAGCGCGGCGCCAGGCTGTCGGTGGACCGGATTCCGCTGGAGGTCGTGCCGCTCGTGACTGCAGTCAACGACGCGCTTGCACGGCTCGACCAGGGCTATGCCCGCCACAAGCGGTTCGTCGCTGATGCCGCGCACGAGCTGCGCACGCCGATCGCAATCTTGAACACGCGGCTGGAATCGCTTGCCCCCGGGCCGGACAAGACCCGCTTGCTGGAGGATGCCGCGCGGCTGGCCACGCTCGCCGAGCAATTGCTGGACATCCAGCGGCTCGACCGCTGCGGCCATCCGTTCGCGCGCGTCGATCTCGTTCAGATCGCGCAAGGCGTGGCTGCCGACCTCGCGCCGCTCGCGATTGCCGCCGGCTACGAGCTGGCGCTCGATGCGCCAGCCACGCCGGTCGAGACGACCGGCGATGCAGCCGCACTGGAGCGCGCGCTGACCAACCTCGTGCAGAATGCGATTCAGCACGGCCCTCGTCGCGGCACGATCGGGATTTGTGTGGCTGGACCCGCAAGCATCGAAGTCACGGACGAAGGCGCCGGCATTCCGGCCGATCAGCGCGAGGCGATCTTCGAGCCGTTCTATCGGCTCGCGCCGCTCGATCGCGGCGCCGGCCTCGGCCTCAACATGGTGCGCGAGATCGTGCTGCTGCATGGCGGCTACGTCTCGGTTGCGGACGGTCCAGGCGGCGGCACGTGCTTCAGGATCTCTCTGCCGCCAATCCGGCACAGTTGATTCAATTCCACCTCGGCATCCCAAGCGCAATGCTGTCGCAATGCACTCCGGCGACTCTTCGACCGCCTCACCTCTGATCCGCGAGGCGCAACCAAGATGCCGGAGTGCACATGCCCAACGATTTCCTGTCCTTCTTCCTGTCCTGGATGTCGGCCCCGCGCCGGGTCGGCGCGATCGCTCCGTCGGGCGCGGCGCTGGCCGATCTCATCACCCGCGAGATCACCGCGTCGACCGGCCCAATTCTCGAGCTCGGCCCCGGCACCGGCGCCTTTACCTACAAGCTCCTCAAGCGCGGCGTCCGCCAGCAGGACCTCACGCTGATCGAATACGGCTCCGACTTCATGAAAATCCTGCAGATGCGCTTTCCCAATGCGCGCGTCTTGTGGATGGATGCGGGGCGGTTGACGACGGAGCGCCTCTACGACGGCGCACCCGTTGGCGCCGTCGTCAGCGGCCTGCCGCTGCTGAACATGTCGACGCGCAAGGTCGTCTCGATTATCGGTGGCGCGTTCAGCTATGTCCGCCCCGGCGGCGCCTTCTACCAGTTCACCTACGGCATGAGCTGCCCAGTCCCGCGGCCCGTACTCGACCGGCTGGGCCTGCGCGCAACGCTCGTGGACCGCGCCATTCTCAATGTGCCGCCTGCTGCCGTCTACAAGTTGACGCGACGGCCACAGATGAAGCTCGCCACCAGATCGCCGGCGCCCGATGCCTCAACGCCGATCGAGCCAGAGCCGATGCTTTCGCGGGTCTAGCCTGAACAGTGCACTGGGGCCTTACACCAGCCGGCTCTGCACCATCGCCGCCTGGATGAACGAGGCGAACAGCGGATGCGGCTCGAAGGGGCGCGACTTCAGCTCGGGGTGGAACTGGACGCCGATGAACCAGGGGTGATCCTCGTACTCGACGATTTCAGGCAGGACGCCGTCGGGCGACAGGCCGGAGAACTTCAGCCCGTGCTGCTCGAGGCGGTCCTTGTAGGCGGTGTTGACCTCGTAGCGGTGGCGGTGACGCTCGGAAATCTCGGTCGCGCCGCCATAGACCTCGGAAACGCGGCTGCCGCGGCTCAGCGCCGCGGGATACGCGCCGAGGCGCATCGTGCCGCCGAGATCGCCGGCCTGCGAGCGCTTCTCGAGTTCGTTGCCGCGGAGCCACTCCGTCATCAGGCCGACCAAGGGCTCCTTGGTCGGGCCGAATTCGGTCGAGTTGGCCTCCTCGATGCCGACGAGATTTCGCGCGGCCTCGATCACCGCCATCTGCATGCCGAAGCAGATGCCGAAATACGGCACGTCGCGCTCACGGGCGAATTGCGCCGCGCGGATCTTGCCTTCCGCACCGCGCTGGCCAAAGCCGCCGGGCACCAGGATGCCGTTGACGTGCTCGAGGAACGGAGCTGGATCTTCCTTCTCGAAGATCTCGCTCTCGATCCAGTCGAGATTGACCTTCACCTTGTTGGCGATGCCGCCATGCGAGAGCGCCTCGATCAACGACTTGTACGCATCCTTCATGCCGGTGTACTTGCCGACGATGGCGATGGTGACGTCGCCCTCGGGATTGCGAATGCGCTCGTTGATCTGCTGCCAGCTCTTGAGCACCGGCGGGATTCGCGATTCGATGCCGAAGGCCGCGAGCACTTCGTCATCCAGACCCGCGACGTGATAGGCTTCCGGCACCGCGTAGATGCTGTCGGCATCGCGCGCTTCGATCACGGCGCTCTCGCGCACGTTGCAGAACAGCCCCAGCTTGCGCCGCTCTTCCTTTGGAATCTCGCGATCGGTGCGGCAAAGCAGGATGTCCGGCTGGATGCCGATCGAGCGCAGCTCCTTCACCGAGTGCTGCGTCGGCTTCGTCTTCAGCTCGCCGGCGCTCGGGATGTACGGCAGCAGCGTGAGATGGATGTAGATGGCGTGGTCGCGCGGCAGCTCGTTCTTGAGCTGGCGGATCGCCTCGAAGAACGGCAGGCCCTCGATATCGCCGACGGTGCCGCCGATCTCGACCAGCACGAAGTCGTAATCGTCATTGCCGGAGAGGACGAATTCCTTGATGGCGTTGGTGACGTGCGGAACCACCTGGATGGTCGCGCCGAGATAATCGCCGCGGCGCTCCTTGGAGATGATGTCCTGGTAGATGCGTCCCGTGGTGATGTTGTCCTGCTTGGTCGCAGGCCGCCCGGTGAAGCGCTCGTAGTGACCGAGATCGAGATCGGTCTCCGCGCCGTCATCGGTCACGAACACTTCGCCGTGCTGATACGGCGACATCGTCCCGGGATCGAGGTTGAGATAGGGGTCGAGCTTGCGGAGGCGGACCTTGTAGCCCCGGGCCTGCAGCAGGGCACCGAGTGCCGCTGAAGCCAAACCCTTGCCGAGCGAAGAAACCACGCCGCCGGTGATGAATATGTACCGCGCCATGGGGCTTAACCTCTAATCCCTCGAATTCGATTCGCCAAAGCGATTCGTATTCCGCCCGAAAGATTCTGCGGGCCTGTGGGTGAGCCAGAACTAAGAGTGGTGACAGAGCCTTGATGGGGATTGTTGATGCAGGACGGTAGCAGTCGCCCTGCATGGCCCCCTGCTTTATTGCGAACGGGGCACTTGCGGGCCGCTCGGTGCCGGGGCCTGCTGCTGCTCATCGGCCTTCTTCAGCGAATCGAGGATGCCGCCCGACGTCGGCGGCGCGATCGGCCCGCCACCGGCCGGCTGGGTCTGCGACGCAGGCGCGCCGATGATCGACGACGGCGCGCGGCTATACCCGGCGTGCCAGGACAGGAACAGGCTGGTGAGGAAGAAGCCCGCGGCGAGGATCGCGGTGGTTCGCGACAAGAGGTTCGCAGTACCTCGGCTCGACATGAAGCCCGCGCCTCCGCCCATGCCGAGGCCGCCGCCTTCCGACTTCTGGAGCAGGACGGCGCCGATCATGACGGCGACGATCATGAGGTGGATGACGATGACAACAGTCTGCATAGTGCCCTTCCGTCACAAGCGGGCGGCGCCTGACGGCGGCCGATCGCGCTTCGCGGGTTTTCCTGAAGTTGCGCGGTGTTACACGATCGGAAACGGCATTGCCACCCCCGATCGGCCAACACCCCGCTTCGAATAACCAACGGTTTGAATTAGCTAGGGGCAGCCCTTCGCAATCGCAAGGAAATCGGCCGCCTTCAGGCTGGCGCCACCGACCAGGGCGCCGTTGACGTTCTTGACCGCCATCAGCTCGGCCGCATTGGAGGGCTTGACCGAGCCGCCATAAAGGATTCGCATCCTGGCGCCGTCGGCCTTGAACCGGGAGGTCAGGAACTCCCGTATAAAGCCATGAATTTGCTCAACATCCTGGGCCGTGGGGGTGAGACCCGTACCGATCGCCCAAACCGGCTCATAGGCCACGACCAGGTTGGCGGCGGTCGAGCCGTCCGGTAGCGAGCCGTCGAGCTGGCCCCGCAGGATGTCCAGGGTCTGGCCGGCATCGCGCTGGCCCTGCGTCTCGCCGATGCAGACGATCGCAATGACCCCGGCGCGCCAGGCGGCCTCGGCCTTCTGCCTGACAAGGGCATCGCCCTCGCCATGGTCGGCGCGGCGCTCGGAATGGCCGACGATGATGGCGGTCGCGCCCGCATCCACCAGCATTTCGGCGGCGACATCGCCGGTATGGGCGCCGGAGGCTTTGGGATGGCAATCCTGCGCGCCCACCGCGACCTTTCGGCCATGTGCCCGGTCGGCGAAGGCCGCGATCAGGGTCGCCGGCGGGCAGACCAGGAGATCGGCCTTCCCGGCCACGTCTGCCGCACCGTTGAGCATGGCGTCAAATTCGGCAGCCGAGCCCTTCA
Organism: Bradyrhizobium betae; assembly: GCF_008932115.1. Lineage (NCBI taxonomy): Bacteria > Pseudomonadati > Pseudomonadota > Alphaproteobacteria > Hyphomicrobiales > Nitrobacteraceae > Bradyrhizobium > Bradyrhizobium betae. Next base: position 6,564,388 of record NZ_CP044543.1, on the reverse strand, counting down.
GGCCGTTCATTTTCCAATTGCCGGCAATCAGCGGTCGGATGGCGTCGGTCATGTCAATTTCCAGCGAAATGAGGTTTGTGCATGCGCTAGCAGAGCTGCCGCGGCAGTTCCAGATTCTTGTTTTGACGCGTTTTCCTGTCGCGAACCGGGGTCCACTTCGCTGAAAAACGCTTTGGGGCCTTTTACCGCAGCTTAAAGCGGCCACGTGACCTGAGGTTGCGGGGGGAAAGCCGCCACTTTATGATGATTGATCAATTTGGTGACGCGCTTTTGCGGAATCTGCATTAAGACGCGCTCCCGTTCCCCTTTCTGCCAAACAAGTTGGACCAAATGCTTCGAGGAATGCGCAAGGCCTCATCAAACTGGGTCGGCAAGACCATCATGGCCATCGTGATGGGCGTGTTGATCATCAGTTTCGGCGTTTGGGGCATCGCCGACATCTTCAAGGGGTTCGGGCAGTCCACGGTGGCCAAGGTGGGCGGCACCGAGATTTCGCTGAACGAGTTCCGCCAGATCTACACCGACCGCCTGCAGCAGATCAGCCGCCAGGTCGGCCGGCCGCTGACGCCCGACCAGGCCCGTTCCTTCGGCCTCGACCGTCAGGTGCTGCAGCAGACCATCGCGGAAGCCGCGCTCGATGAAGAAGCGCGCCGGCTCGGGCTCGGCCAGTCCGACGAGCAGATCCGCCAGTTCATCATGAGCGACCCCAACTTCAAGGGTGTCAGCGGCAATTTCGATGCGAACCGATTCCAGGCGGTGATCCGCAATTTCGGCTACACCGAGCAGCGCTACGTCTCCGAGCAGCGGAAGGTGTCGCTGCGCCGCCAGATCACCGGCACGATCGGCGCCGGCCTCGAGCCGCCGAAGGCCATGCTGGACGTGCTGACGCGCTTCCAGAACGAGCAGCGCGCGGTCGAATTCGTCAAGCTCGACGCCGCGCAGGCCGGCGCCATCGACGCCCCCTCGCCCGAGGCGCTCGCCGCTTACTTCGAGGATCATAAGGTCCAGTTCCGCGCGCCCGAATATCGCAAGATCTCCTTCGTCGTGGTCTCGCCGGAAGAGATCGGCAAATGGAGCGACGTCTCGGACGAGGACGCCAAGAAGGTGTTCGAGCAGCGCAAGGACCGGCTCGGCACGCCGGAGAAGCGCCAGATCCACCAGATCGTGTTCCCCACCCCCGCTGAAGCTGCGACAGCACGCGAGCGCCTCGCCGGTGGCACCTCGTTCGAGGACCTCGGCAAGGAGCGCGGGCTGACTGCCTCCGACGTCGACCTTGGGCTGGTGACCAAATCCTCGCTCGACCCCGCGGTCGGCGATGCGGCTTTCGCGCTCCCCGCCGGCGAGATCAGCCAACCGATCCAGGGCCGCCTCGGCACGTCCATCGTCAAGGTCGACAAGATCGAGCCGGGCAATGAGGCGAACTATGCGAGCCTTGCCGGTGACATCAAGCGCGAGATCGCCACCGAACGGGCGCGCGTCAAGGTCGCCGATCTCCGCGACAAGATGGAAGACGAGCGCGGCGGCGGCTCCAGCGTGATCGACGCGGCGCAGAAGCTTGGCCTTACCGCCGTGACCCTCGATGCCGTCGACCGCTCCGGCCGCGCGCCGAACGGCCAGCCGGTCGCCAACATCCCGCAGGGCCTCGATGTGGTGTCGCAGGCCTTCAACACCGATGTCGGCGTCGACAACGACTCGATCTCGTTCAAGGGCGGCTACGTCTGGTACGACGTGCTCGCCATCACGCCCTCGCGCGATCGCAACCTCGACGAGGTCCGCGACCAGGTCGAGGCGCGCTGGCGCCAGGACCAGATCGCCGCCAAGCTGAAGGCCAAGGCGACCGAGATGGTGCAGAAGCTCGAACAGGGCGGCAAGCTCGCCGACGAAGCCGCCGCGGTCGGCGCCAAGGTCGAGACCGCCAGCGGCTTCAAGCGTGACGACTCGCCCGCCGGCGTGCCCGCGACCGTCGTGTCGGCCGCGTTCCGCACCGCCAAGGACGGCGTTGGACAGACCGCCGCGGGCGGCGGCGAAGTCGTCGTCTTCCGCGTCACCGACATCGTCGATCCCGCGGCCGATGCCGCTTCCGAGGCGGCGAAGAAGCTGAAGGACAGCCTCGACCGGGCGCTCACCGACGAGCAGGTCGCTTCCTATGTCAACAAGCTTCAAACCGACATCGGGACCACCATTAATCAGGCCGCCTTCGCGCAGGTGACCGGCGCGAACCAGTGAGTTGAAAGCACGCGATGGACGACCTGAAATCGATCATTGGAAAAGTGGCGACCGGCGCCAGCCTGTCGCGTGACGAAGCGGCCTCCGCCTTCGACGCCATGATGTCCGGCGAGGCCACCCCCTCGCAGATGGGCGGCCTCCTGATGGCGCTGCGGGTGCGCGGCGAGACCGTGGAGGAGATCACCGGCGCGGTCTCGGCGATGCGCTCCAAGATGCTGACGGTGACGGCGCCGCCCGATGCCGTCGACATCGTCGGCACCGGCGGCGACGGCTCCGGCTCGGTCAACGTCTCGACCTGCGCCTCCTTCATCGTCTCGGGCGCCGGCGTGCCGGTGGCCAAGCACGGCAACCGCGCGCTGTCGTCGCGCTCGGGCGCCGCCGACGTGCTGGCGTCGCTCGGGGTCAAGATCGACCTCAGGCCCGATCAGGTCGGCCGCTGCGTGCGCGAATGCGGCATCGGCTTCATGTTCGCCCCCGCCCACCATCCCGCCATGAAGAACGTCGGCCCGACCCGGGTCGAGCTCGCGACGCGGACCATCTTCAACCTGCTCGGCCCGCTGTCGAACCCTGCCGGCGTGAAGCGGCAGATGGTCGGCGTGTTCTCGCGGCAATGGGTTCAGCCGCTGGCCCAAGTGCTCAAGAACCTCGGCTCGGAATCCGCCTGGGTGGTGCACGGCTCCGACGGGCTCGACGAGATTACCCTCACCGGCCCGACCTTCGTCTCCGCGCTCCACAATGGCGAGATCCGGAATTTCGAGGTGACCCCCGAGGAAGCGGGGCTGCCGCGCTGCGAGCCCGGCGCACTGAAGGGCGGCGACGCCGACGCCAACGCGATCGCACTGCAGGGCGTGCTCGACGGCAAGCCGAGCCCCTATCGCGATGTGGCGCTGATCAACGCGGCCGCCGCACTGATCGTGGCGGGACGCGCCAAGGACCTCAAGGAAGGCGTCGCCATCGGCACGAAGTCACTCGACAGCGGCGCGGCGAGTGCACGGCTGAAACATCTGATCGCGGTCTCGAACGGCTGAGCCTGACATGTCGGACATCCTGACCAAGATCGAAGCGTACAAGCGCGAGGAAATCGCCGCCGCCAAGCGTGCGCTGCCGCTGTCGGCGGTCGAGGCGAAGGCCAAGGCGCAAGCCGCGCCGCGCGGCTTCGTGCGCGCGATCAGGGCCAAGCACGCCAACGGTGATTACGCCCTGATCGCAGAGGTGAAGAAGGCCTCACCGTCGAAGGGGCTGATCCGCGCCGATTTCGATCCGCCTCTGCTTGCCAAGGCCTATGAGGCCGGCGGTGCAGCATGTCTGTCGGTGCTGACCGACACGCCCTCGTTCCAGGGGCATCTCGACTTCATGGTGGCGGCGCGCGCGGCGACGTCGCTGCCGGTGCTGCGCAAGGATTTCATGTTCGACACCTATCAGGTGGTCGAGGCGCGCGCACATGGCGCGGACTGCATCCTGATCATCATGGCCGCGCTCGACGATGCAGTTGCCAAAGATCTCGAGGACGCCGCGCTGGCCTACGGCATGGACGTCCTGATCGAGATCCACGACCGCGCCGAGCTCGACCGCGCGCTCAAACTGCGTTCACCGATGATCGGCGTCAACAACCGCAATCTGCGCACCTTCGAGACTACGCTCGCGACCAGTGAAGCGCTGGCGCCGCTGATCCCCGCGGAACGGCTGATGGTCGGCGAGAGCGGCATCTTCACGCCCGCCGACCTCGCCCGGCTCGAGCGCGTCGGCATGTCGACCTTCCTGGTCGGCGAAAGCCTGATGCGGCAGGCCGACGTCACTGCCGCCACGCGCACGCTGCTTACGCGCGAGACCGCTCGCGCCACTGGCACGCGCTGACATGGCGCGCAAGCCGGTAAAGGCCAGAACAACAAAGCCGAAGACAAAGGCCGGCCCTGCGCTCACCCATATCGGCGCCTCCGGAGAGGCGCGTATGGTGGACGTTTCGGACAAGCCGGCGACCGAGCGGCTTGCGGTCGCCGAAGGCCGCGTCGTCATGACCAGGGCGACGCTTGACCTCATCGTGTCGGGCAATGCCAAGAAGGGCGACGTGCTCGGCACGGCACGCATCGCCGGCATCATGGCCGCCAAGCGCACCTCGGAGCTGATCCCGCTCTGCCATCCGCTCGCACTGTCGAAGGTCACGGTCGATATCGAGCCGGACGCAAGGCTGCCGGGCTGCCTCGTCCGCGCCAGCGTGAAGGTGAGCGGACCGACCGGCGTCGAGATGGAGGCACTCACGGCCGTTACGGTCGCCTGCCTCACCATCTACGACATGATCAAGGCGGTGGAGCGCGGCGTGCGTATCGAGGGCATCCACCTCGTCGAGAAGCTCGGCGGCAAGTCCGGCCACTACCGCGCCTGAACAGCGCAGTCGTTGCAGCGACGTCCCGCGCATCGATCGCATTTGCGCACGGCATTTCATGTCGCGTTAACCGCACTTGCTAACTTCGCCTCCACATCGTGTCCGTAAACCAACGGATGTTCCGGGGATCAAGAACTGATCCTGACGTGTGCACGGCAGCGATCCTTATCATGACGAACTACGGCAGCCGCCTTTTTGACCAGGCCTTCGCGCGCAGCGGCCCGATCCGCTGGCTTGTGGTGGGCGGCACGCTGCTGATCGCGGCCATCGCCATCGGCTCGGTCCTGATGGCGCAGAATTTCCGCGAGCGCGCTCTGCGCAACAGCGAGCGCGAGCTCGAGAACACCGTGCTGCTGCTTGCTCATCATTTCGATCAGCAATTGCAGGATTTCGCGGTCATCCAGAAGGATTTCGTCGACCACGTCCGCGCCGCCGGCATCAGCACCGCGGAGGATTATCGCAAGCGTCTCGCCGGTCAGGACATCCACCGGATGCTGCGCGCGAAGATCGAGGCGCTGCCCTACATGGGCGGCGTCAATGTCGTCGATGCCGAAGGCAACGTGGTCAACTCGTCGACGACATGGCCGGCGCCGAAGGTCAACGTCGCCGACCGCGCCTACTTCCGCACCTTTCGCTATGACCCCAATGCGCCCGACGTCCTGATCGAGCCGGTGCACAGCCGCATTTCCGGGGCTTGGACGATCCTGATCGTCCGCAAGATCGTGGGACCGGGCGGCGAATTCATGGGCGTCGTCGGGCGCGGAATCGAGCCGGCGAATTTCGAGAAATTCTTCGAGTCCGTCATGCTCGGCGAAGGCGCCACGATCTCGATGCTGCATCGTGACGGTACGCTGCTTGCACGCTATCCCCATTCCAGCGAGCTGATGGGGCGCAATTTCAGGAACGGTCCGTTCGAGCAGCAGCGGGTTTTCGGCCTCGACCATTTCGCCGGCCGCTTCATGAGCCCCGTCGATGGCGAGGACCGGCTGATCTCGGCCCGCGCCCTGCCCCATTTCCCGATCCTGATGATGGCCACGACGACGCGCGCCGCGGCGCTGATGGACTGGCGTGAACAGATCGGCATCCTGATCTCGGTTGCCGGCGCATCCGCGCTCGCCATCGCAGGCGTGCTGATCGCGGTCGTCCGCAAGCTGCTGGAGCAGCATCGCGCCTCCCGCGAACGGCTGACGCTGGAAAAGCTGCGTCTCGACCGCGCCGTCAACAACATGACCCAGGGCCTGCTGCTGTTCGACGCCGAGCAGCGGCTCGTGGTGTGCAACCAGCGCTACATCGAAATGTACGGCCTGTCGGCCGACGTGGTGAAGCCCGGCTGCAGCTTCCACGACATCATCGCCCATCGCAAGGCGACCGGCTCGTTCACCGGAGACACCGACGACTACGTCGCCCGCGTGCTGCGCGACATCCATGTGCGCAACTCCATGGTGGTGGACACCGCCGACGGCCGTTCGATCCATATCCTCAACGAGCCGCTCGCGGACGGCGGCTGGGTGGCGACGCATGAGGACATCACCGAGCGCCGGCGCATCGAGGAGCGCATCACCCATCTGGCCCATTACGATGCGCTGACCGACCTGCCCAACCGCACCATGTTCCACGAACATCTGCGCGAGGAGCTCGCCACCCTCGTCGACGGCGAAGAGCTCGCGGTGCACTACATCGACATCGACGAATTCAAGGGCGTCAACGACGCGCTCGGCCACCTCGTCGGCGACGAGCTCCTGAAGTCGGTCGCAATGAGCCTGAGCCGGTGCGCAGGCCCGGCGGATTTCGTGGCGCGGCTCGGCGGCGACGAATTCGCCATCGTCCAGGGCGCGGTGACATCACTGGACCGGGTCAACGATCTCGTTGCGCGGGTGTTCGAGGCGATCCGTACGCCGTTCGACTGCATGGGCCATCATCTCACCACCGATGCCAGCATCGGCATCGCGCTGGCGCCGGGCCACGGGACGGCGCTGGACCAGATCCTGAAGAACGCTGACATGGCGATGTATGCCGCCAAAGCCGCCGGACGCCGCACCTACCGGTTCTTCGAGCCGGAGATGGACGCCAAGGTCCGCGAGCGGCGGCAGCTGGAGATCGACCTGCGCCACGCCATCGCCCAAGGCGGGCTCGAAGGCGGCCTCGAAGTCTACTACCAGCCCTGCCTCAGCCTGAAGGACGACCGCATCACCGGCTGCGAGGCGCTGGTGCGCTGGCGCCATCCCGAGCGCGGCATGGTCTCGCCCGCGGAATTCATCCCGATCGCCGAAGACACCGGCCTGATCAACGAGATCGGCGAGTGGGTGCTGGCAACCGCCTGCCGCGATGCGGCCGCCTGGCCCGACGACATCCGCCTCGCCGTCAACGTCTCGCCGGTGCAGTTCAAGAGCGGCACGCTGGCCCTGAAGATCATGTCGGCGCTGGCCTGCTCCAATCTGCCCGCGAGCCGGCTCGAGCTCGAGATCACCGAAGCCGTGCTGATCCGCGACGACGACACCGCGCTTGCGATCCTGCATCAGCTCCGCGCCATCGGCGTGCGCATCGCGCTCGACGATTTCGGCACCGGCTACTCCTCGCTGAGCTATCTGCACCGCTTCCCGTTCGACAAGATCAAGATCGACCGCTGCTTCGTCAACGACATCGCCGGCCCCGACGGCTCCGCCAGCATCGTGCAGGCCGTCGTCAACCTCGCGGCCGCCCGCCGCATGACCACCACGGCCGAGGGTGTCGAGACCGAGGAGCAGCAGCGCCTGTTGCGGACGCTCGGCTGCTCGGAGATGCAGGGCTATCTGTTCAGCGCCGCAAAGCCGGCCGACAAGGTGATGGAGCTGTTCGCGCTGCATCGCAGCCGCCTCGCCCAGCGCGACGGCGCGGAAAGCCGCCGCCGCGAGGCGGGTTAGCAAGCTCACTTGTTCGCAAGTGGATGGTTCGTAGGGTGGGCAAAGCGAAGGCGTGCCCACCGGCTTTCTCGTCGCCCGTGTCGAATGGTGGGCACGCCGCTTACGCGCCTTTGCCCACCCTACGACAGGCGATCAGCTAGTTCGGCACAGCCGCCTTCGGCGCTGGCTTCGCCGCGACCGCGTTCGCGGTGACGCCGTTCAGGAAGTCGTAAGCCGCGTGCAAGGCCTTGTCGTCCTTCTCTTCCGGCGGGACGTAAGACTGCGATCCGGTCTGCTCGGTGCCGTCGGCGGCCTGCAGGTGGCCGCGCATCTGCGACTCCGCCATCGTGTCCATCCGGCCCTTCAGCTCGGGCGGCACGTCCTGGAGGATCTCGATGTCGGGCGCGATGCCCTGGGCCTGGATCGAACGGCCCGACGGCGTGTAATAGCGCGCCGTGGTCAGCGCCAGCGCGCCGTTGCCGGTGCCGAGCGGAATGATGGTCTGCACCGAGCCCTTGCCGAACGAGCGCGTGCCGATGATGGTGGCGCGCTTGTGATCATGCAGCGCGCCGGCCACGATCTCCGAAGCCGAGGCCGAGCCGCCATTGACCAGCACCACCAGCGGCTTGCCCTTGATGAGATCGCCGCCATGCGCGGTAAAGCGCTGGGTCTCTTCCGGATTGCGGCCGCGGGTCGAGACGACCTCGCCGCGCTGCAGGAACGCGCTCGACACCGACACGGCCTGATCGAGCAGCCCGCCCGGATTGTTGCGCAGGTCCATCACGTAGCCGACCAGCTTCTCTTGCGGAATGTCCTTGGAGATCGCGGCGATCGCCTTCTTCAGGCCGTCGGTGGTCTGCTCGTTGAACGAGCTGACACGGATATAGCCGATGTCGCCGTTCTCGACGTGGAAGCGGACCGGACGCACATGGATGATCTCGCGCTTGATCGCGACATCGAGCGGGGCGTCGGCGCCCTTGCGCACGATGGTGAGCTTGGTCTGGGTGTCGACCGGACCCTTCATCTTGTTGACCGCTTGCTCGAGCGTCATGCCCTGCACGGCATCGCCGTCGATCTTGCTGATGAGGTCGCCGGACATGATGCCGGCCTTGGAGGCCGGCGTGTCGTCGATCGGCGAGACGACCTTGACCAAGCCCTCTTCCATCGTGACCTCGATGCCGAGCCCGCCGAATTCGCCGGAGGTGGTCTCCTGCATCTCGGTCCAGGCCTTGTCGTTCATGTAGCGCGAATGCGGATCGAGCGAGGTCACCATGCCGGTGATGGCGCCCTCGATCAGCTTGGCATTGTCGGGCTTCTCGACGTAGCTCGCCTTCACCCGCTCGAACACCTCGCCGAACAGATTCAGCTGGGAATAGGCATCATCCGCGCTTGCCGCCGCCCGTGCCGCCCAGACGCCGCCGTGCGGGCTGGCTACCAGAAGGGTCAGGCACGCTCCGGTGAGCGCCCCCAGGGGGAACAGCAGGGATTTCCGCATGGGTCAGGTAGCCTTTTTGCTTCGCGGTTCTGGGGCAGTTCACTTGGGGCTGTTAAGCCGCCATGCAAATGGCGATCCAACCCGTCTCTCACAATACCATTCTGGTTTCTTCAAGGCCGGCCCGACACGCAGGCCAGTACAGCGCAAAAATCCCTTCGCCCGGACCTAAACTTTTGGCAACATTTGCAGGCTGTTTCGCGCAAAGCGGGAATCGGCCGGCCGCGCCTCGCAGCTATGCGATTTTAGGATGGTTTTGGAAGGCCGGACACGATAGGCGATGACAATAAGACTTCAAATTCTCGGGAGGACAACAAATGAATGACGCGCCCCGCATCCGGCAGGAGAGGAACGTCGAGCTCGGCTCCAGCAACGAGCCGTTCCAGAACCTGCACGAATTCATCCGCAAGGCGCGCGCCAACCTCAACCAGAATGCCTGGGACTATATCGTCGGCGCCGCCGAGACCGAGACCACGATGCGCCGCAATCGCATGGCGCTGGACGAGATCGCCTTCCGACCGCGCGTGCTGCGCGACGTCCGCAAGGTCGACGGCTCGGTCGAACAGTTCGGCCGCAGGATGCGGCTGCCGGTGGTACTCGCCCCCGTCGGCGCGCTCGAGATCTTCGATCCGGACGGCGCGGCAAGCGTTGCGCGCGCCGCCGGCACCTTCGGTGCGGCGCACATGCTGAGCTCGGTGTCCGAGCCCGGCCTCGAGAAGACCGCCGAAGCCGCCCCCGACGCGCTGCGGCTCTACCAGCTCTATGTGCGCGGCGACGACGCCTTCGTTGCCGATGTGGTCAGCCGGAGCGAGAAGAACGGCTACGCCGCCTTCTGCCTCACCGTTGACACCGCCCATTACAGCCGTCGCGAACGTGACATCGCCAAGCGCTATGTTCGCGAAAGCCGCCTGCGCGCCACCGGCGGCGACTACCAGAAGGGCCTGGAGTGGTGGACCGTGAAGATGGTCAAGGACAAATTCAAAATACCGCTGATCCTCAAGGGCATCGCGACCGCCGAGGACGCACAGATCGCGGTCGATCATGGCGTCGAGTGGATCTACGTCTCCAACCATGGCGGCCGCCAGCTCGATCACGGCCGCGGCGCCATGCACGTGCTCCCCGAGATCGTCGATGCCGTGAAGGGCCGCGCCAAAATCATGGTCGACGGCGGCTTCTGCCGTGGCACCGACATCGTCAAGGCGATCGCCGCCGGCGCCGACATGGTGGGCATCGGCCGGCTGCAATGCTGGGCGCTGGCCGCGGCGGGCGAGGCCGGCGTGACGCGGATGCTGGAGCTGCTGGAGGACGAGGTGCTGCGCTGCCTCGGCCTGCTCGGCGCCACCTCGTTCGCCGAAGTCGACAAGTCCTGCCTGCACCAGGCCACCGCAACCAATGCACCGAGCGTGTTCAGCGCGTTCCCGCTGTTCGACCACGACCCGTATCGCTACTGAAGAAAGGATGCAGGTGAGCTCGCTCTCTCCCGGCAGCGCGGACGCGCTTCTGTTCGACCTCGGGCGCGTGGTGCTCGACATCGACTTCTCCAAGGCGATCGCCTGCTGGGCGGGACATGCCGGCTGTCGGCCCGAAGCCATCGTCGCGCGCTATGTGCGCGACGAGGCCTACCGGCTGCACGAGGTCGGCAAGATCAGCGACGAGGACTACTTCGCCTCGCTGCGCACCTCGCTCGGGATCGGCATCTCCGATGCGCAGTTCCTGGAGGGCTGGAACGCGATCTTCGCGGGCGAGATGCCTGACATCGCCGAGCTGTTGCCGCGCGCGGCGAAGCGGATGCCGCTCTACGCCTTCTCCAATACCAACCGGCCGCATGTGGACTATTTCTCGAAAGAGTATGCCGGCCTGCTCGACCACTTCCGCGATGTGTACCTGTCGTCCAGTATCGGCCTGCGCAAGCCGGATGCGGAGGCCTTCGACCATGTCGTGGCGGCGATGGGCGTGCCGGCGAACCGGATCGTGTTCTTCGACGATCTTGCCGAGAACATCGAGGGAGCGCGGGCATGCGGCCTGACCGCCGTGCACGTGACCTCGCCGACCGATGTCGGGAATGCGCTGAGGGCACTCGGCATCTGACAGCTGGACCAACGGCCAAGTCCCGGAACAATTTTGGCCGGGCATGAGGAACCAAAACACTTTGTGCAATTTTATACGCAGTTCCGGGAACGAATGCCCGCTTCCGGACTCATGACTCCGTTGGGAATTCTACATCGGACGTATCATCGTGCTGGGCAAAACCTACCTCACCAAGCAGGCCTCCCTGCTGATGAAATTCGCCAGAACCACCTCGGATTCTGACCTTTCCGCAAAACTGATCAGCAAAGCCGCCGACCTGAAATCCCAGGCCGATCCGATGCCCGACAGGGACCAGGGCGCCGCAGCGCCGGATGTCAGTCCGGTCAAGCAGCCGGGGACGTGACCGATGCTGGCCGTGGCGCTCGTCGTTCTCGTCCTTGCCGCGGCTATTCCCGTGCCGGTCTGTCTCGCCTTCGGGATCATGCCGAGGCGGATCTGACGCTTCCTCGCTAACAGTAAATGCTGAAGCAGGATATTTCATCCTGCTCGTCGCTACTTTGCCTCCGCGCCCGCGCTCGGTTAGAACTCTCGCCGCTGATTTGCCCAAGCGGGCGTAGCTGGAGTTTTCACTCGTGGCCCTCATGCCGGTTTCTGACGCGCTTGCCGCGGTGCTCGCGGGTACAGAGCCGCTGCCTGAAGAAACGATCGCGCTCGACCAGGCCTTTCACCGTGTGCTCGCGCGCGATGTCGCGGCGCGGCGGACGCAGCCGCCGCAGGCGATGTCGGCGATGGACGGCTATGCGGTGCGCGCGGCCGATGCGGCCGGGATCGATTCCCAACTGACCGTGATCGGCGAGGTCGCGGCGGGCCGCCCGTTTGCAGGAACGGTCAGCGCCGGCGAAGCGGTGCGGATATTCACCGGGGGCGTCGTTCCTGATGGCGCCGACGCCGTCGTGATCCAGGAGGATACGGTTGCCGAGGGCAAGCGCGTCACGATCAAGGAAGCAGCCATGATCGGGCGTCACATCCGGCCCGCTGGCGTCGACTTCTCGGAAGGCGACGTGCTGTTGCACCAGGGAGCCCGCCTCACCGAGCGCGACCTCGCGCTCGCCGCCGGCATGAATCACCCGCATTTGCCCGTCCGCCGCCGTCCGAAGGTCGCCATCCTCGCCACCGGCGACGAGCTGGTGATGCCGGGCAGCACGCCGGGTCCCGGCCAGATCGTCTATTCCAACGGCTACGCCCTGCACGCGCTCGCCCGCAGCGAGGGCGCCGACACCATCGACCTCGGTATTGCCGCCGACACGCTTGCAGCAACCACAGCCGGCATCCGGCGTGCCCGCGAGAGTGGCGCCGATATCCTGATCACGACCGGCGGTGCCTCGGTCGGCGACCATGATCTGGTCCAGCAGGCGCTGCGGGACGAAGGCGTCTCGATGGCGTTCTGGAAGATCGCGATGCGGCCGGGCAAGCCGATGATGAACGGGCGGCTCGGGTCGATGCGCGTGATCGGCCTGCCCGGCAATCCCGTGTCATCCTACGTTTGCGGCTTCCTGTTCATGGTGCCGCTGATTCGTGCGCTGTCGGGCCGTTCGGTGATTCATCATCGCCGCGAGCGCGCGGTGCTCGGCCGCGACATCGGCGCCAATGACCAGCGCGAGGATTATCTGCGCGCACGCCTCGAGTTGCGTGACGACGGCACGCTCGCTGCCATTCCCGTCAATCACCAGGATTCCTCGCTGCTTTCGAATCTCGCTGCGGCACAGGCACTTCTCGTGCGAGCGCCGTTCGCGGCGAAGGCCGAATCCGGCACGCCTTGCGAGGTGCTGCGACTGCCCGTCTGACCGCCTCGTTCGCATGCGTTCCGCGAACTTTGCAGCGTTCACGGTAAATTAAGCAGTTGCGGAACATGTATCGAACATATAGTGTCCGTTCATGATTTGTTTCGAGCATGTAGCGACTTACTGCTGAATTCAGCGTCTCGGAATCGGACGACATCAACCGGGGGATTTTGGTCGAGATGTTAACGCGCAAACAATACGAGCTTCTGCGATTCATCAGCGAACGGCTGAAGGAAAGCGGCGTGCCGCCCTCCTTCGACGAGATGAAGGACGCGCTCGATCTGCGCTCGAAATCAGGCATCCATCGCCTGATCACCGCGCTCGAGGAGCGCGGCTTCATCCGCCGGCTGCCGAACCGCGCCCGCGCCATCGAGGTGATCAAGCTGCCCGAGCTTCAGGCCGCCGCCGGCAGCCGCCGCGGCTTCACGCCGAGCGTCATCGAGGGCAATCTCGGCAAGGTGCGCACCACCTCAAGCGCATCCGCGGATGAGGGCGAGCGCCCCGTCGCCGTGCCCGTGATGGGCCGGATTGCAGCCGGCACGCCGATCGAGGCTTTGCAGACGCGCAGCCACACCATCAGCGTACCGCCTGACATGCTCGGCTCGGGCGAACATTACGCGCTGGAAGTGCGCGGCGATTCCATGGTCGAGGCTGGCATCCTCGACGGCGACATGGCGCTGATCCAGCGCAACGAGAGCGCCGACACCGGCGATATCGTCGTGGCATTGATCGACGACGAGGAAGCGACGCTCAAGCGCTTCCGCCGCCGCGGCGCCTCGATCGCTCTCGAGCCCGCCAATGCGGCCTATGAAGTGCGCATCCTGCCGCCCAACCGGGTGAAGATCCAGGGCAAGCTGATCGGGCTCTATCGCAAGTACTGAGCGAGTCCTGAGCCTGTCGCGCGACTGCCGATCGACGGCCGCGCGTTGAACGATTGGAGCGGACGATTGTCCGCTCCCGCTGGATAGTCTTTCTGGTTTCGCGCAGATTATCCGGCCCCTCTTCCAGCGCTACATCCTCGACACGCCGCACGAAGCAACGTTGCTTTGCGGCCTCAGGTTCGAGGAGAAGCCATGCGCAAGATCATCTCAAGCACGATCGCGGCGGCGCTGATCGCAGCATCAGCGTCGCAGGCCTTTGCCGCACAGGCACAGCACCCGATCCGCAAGGAGACGGTGGCCAGCCAGCCAATCCGCAATGCCCACAACGCGGTCGAGCAGCCCTCGCAACCGGGCTGGCAATATTCCGGCTGGTCGGCACCTGCTGGCCGCTGACACGCGCGGCCCTTATGCACGGAAGCAGGCATTGGTCCGGTGCATCCGGAAAAAGATAATGTGATCGCAGACTGCGGCGGCGAGCCGCAGATTTGCCTACAACCGGGCAGACGCTTGGTGCTTCCACTCTGATAGAGGCCTGTGCCTCAGAAGAGGCGCGGGCCGCTATCTCGCATGAGGAGCCCCCCGATGTGTGACTACAGCCTGCATGCCGTCGCATCGCGTCCCGCGGAAGTCGGCGAGACGATCGTCTCGACAACCTTCCGCGGCACCTCGACGCGCGGCTTTGCCTCCGCAGCAGATCCGGCCGTTGCGGTCTGCCTGTTGCCGGGAACGGAGCTCGCCTTCGCCGACAACGTCCGCTACGACAATCGCTGGATCTGGACGCGTAGCGTCAACTCCCGCGTCGGCAAGTTCGGCAAGATCGATCCGCACATTCCCGACCGTCATCATGACGCGATCGAATTCCCCGACGGCAAATACGTGCTGGTGACACAGCTCGTCGAAGGCCAGCACGCGACCGTGCTGCAACTGCCGGTGACACAGCCCCTTGGCGAGGGCAGGCCGCAGTCCAGCGCCGACGGCCGACAGAGCATCACCCGCTTGCCGATCGGCTGACGCAGCGATCCCCGGCCTTCCCTTCGGGTCGGGACACAGGATGGAAATTCCCATCGCCGGCCGAGGCCGGCGACACAGAATGGTTTGTGTCTCCAAAACCCGAGGCGGCGAAGCCAGCCCACCATCCCTCCCCGCCGCACGAAGTTTGCGCGGTCCTGCCTGAATTTTGAACGTCCGTTCCGCAAGCAAATGGCCGATGCTGTCCCGGTTGGCGTCTTGGCTGGTGTCTTGGCTCTTGGCGGCGGACACGTTCGATGAAGACCTTCATTCGCGTCGTTGAACTCTGGGTGCCCGACCGGACGCGGACGCGGCTGGAATTCGGCGGCGGCCTCTACAGCGAGGGGCTGTCAGCGTTCAAGGCCGCCAGCGAAGATTTGCGCTTCGGATATGACGAGGGCCTTCCCGGCAAGGCCTGGGCCTGCGGCCATCCCGTGATCCTCACCAAATTCGCCAACTCCTATTTCAAGCGGACCGATCAGGCGCTGGCGGCCGGCCTGACCTGCGGCGTGGCGGTGCCGGTATACGCCGGCGAATTCCTGCAAGCGGTGATGGTGCTGTTCTGCGGCGACGACGAGGCGCATGTCGGCGCGATCGAGCTTTGGCACAACGATGCCGAGGTGTCCCACGAGATGGGGCTGGTCGACGGCTATTACGGCGCGGCGGAGATGTTCGAATTCAACTCGCGCCACACCAAGTTTCCGCGCGGCTTCGGCCTGCCCGGCCGCACCTGGAAAGCCGGCCTGCCGCTGATCATCAAGGATCTGCACGACGCCAGGAGCTTCCTGCGCTGGGATGACGCCGCCAAGGTCGGGATCAATCTCGGCGTCGGCGTGCCCTACCGGACCGGCACCGGCCACACCTGGGTCCTGACCTTCCTCTCGGCGCAGGCCACGCCAATCGCGCGACGCTTCGAGATCTGGGTCCCGAACGAGGCCCGCTCGGCGCTGGTGTTTCGCGCCGGCGATTGCAGCGCGCAGACCGACCTCGCCGCGCTCTATGCAGATAAACCCATCGCCAGGGGCGACGGCAGCATCGGCGGCGCCTGGGCCACCGGCATGCCCGCGCTCAACGATGATCTGGCGCATGACGGCTCGATCGCGGCAGCTCAAGCTCGCGCAGCCGGATTGAGCCAGTTGGTGGCCCTGCCGGTGATCGGGAACGCCGGGCTCGAAGCCGTGCTGGCCTGGTACCTCTAGCCGGCCCGCTCAATCCTCGGCCTGCATGTCCGCCTCGGACGGTGTCGCGTCCCGGTTGCGGGGAGCGGCCGCCTGCGGTGCGAGGCTCGCGCCGAAATCAGCCTCACCGGCGGTCGCCGGCGACCACGGGCGGTCAGTGCCCCTCGCCTTCATCGCCTGAACCGCAAAACCATCCCCTCGCTGTGTCAGTGCAAGCGCGCCCTGGGCCGAAAGACGCTGCCGGTCGACCACCATCGCCGCGCAATCCGGCGGCGCCCGCCGCGCCGTCACCACCAGCGCGGCGCGGCTGCAATCGTCCGCCAGTGCATCGATGCGCAAAGCCAGCGCGACCAGGCGCCCGTCGGCAAGCGGCGTCACGCAACCCGACTCGTCGCAGGACGCGCCGTCGCCAAGCGAGGCGCTGCCGGCGCCGCGCGGATCGGCGTCGGCCGCCAGCCACTCCTTCAGCAGAAAACTGTCCTTGCTGGTTCTCATCAGATGCAGCTGCCCGTCCCTGCCCCGCACAGCAACGCTCTGGCCGTCACCAGCGATGAGAATGTCGGGTTGCCGGGCGGATAGCCCCCAGGCGATCGCGGCCAACAGCAGCAGCCCGCCCGACCAGCGCAGCGGCGTGCGCAGCAGGCCCATCACAATGATCCCGAGGCTGGCCGCGATCAGCGGCGCGATGCCGAAAGCCGGGATGCGGCCGATCGCGCCCGGCAACGCCGCCACCCAGCGCGACACCGCGATCATCCAGTCGATGCCGATCCCCATCAGCCACCAGAACAGGCTGTCGAGCCCGAAGGGCGCCGCGAGCAATCCGAGCAGTCCCGCCGGCATCACCAGCGCCGAGACCACCGGCATCGCCCCGAGATTGGCGAGCACGCCGTAGGGCGTGACGCGGTGGAAGTGGAAGGCCGCATAGGGCGTGGTTGCAAGCCCCGCGATCAGCGAGGCCAGGAACAGCATCGCGATCTCGCGGCCGCCCCACATCGCGATGCGTGCGGTCGTCGAATGATCGGGCGAGGCAAACAGGTTCGGCATGCCGATCTGCACCAGCGCCACGAGCCCGAGCGTTGCCGCGAACGACATCTGGAAGCTCGGATGCACCAGCGCCTCCGGCGCAACGGCCAGCACGATCAATGCGGCCACCGCCAGCGTGCGGAAAGTGATGGCGCGGCGATCGACCATCACCGCGATCAGCACCACCGCCGTCATGAAGAACGAGCGCTGCGTCGCGACCTCCGCGCCCGACAGCAGCAGGTAGAACGCTGCTGCGACCAGTGCGGCTGCCGCCGACCATTTCTTGATGGCGAAGCCGACCGCCAGCCCCGGAATGAGCGCGAGCAGTGCGCGCACCGCGAAGAAGACGACGCCGGCGACGACGGCCATGTGGTAGCCGGAGATCGAGAGCACGTGACCGAGCCCCGAGATGAACATCGCATCGTTTACGGGCGTGGTGATCGCATCGCGCCGACCTGTCAGCAGCGCGGTCGCGATCGCGCGGTTGTCGCCGTCGAGCGTGGCCCGAATGCGCGCATCGATCGCGTCGCGCAGGCCCTGCATGATCGCGGCATAGCGCAGCCGCAGTCCGCCGGCATCCGGCGGCACCGAGGTCGCGATCGCGCCCATCACGAAGCCGGACGCGCCTATGCCCTGAAAAAACATGTCGCGGGAGAAATCGTAGCTGCCCGGGCGCACCGGCGAAATCGGCGGCATCAACCGCGCCTTCAGCTGCACGAAGCTGCCGACCTCGGGCGCAGTCCCCTTGCGCACCGAGAGACGCACCCGCTCCAGCCTGACGTCGCTCCGCTGCGCCTCCATCGACGTCACGCGCAGCACGAAACGATCGGTGCGCTCGCGGATGTCGCGGGTCTCGACGAAGCCTGACAGCGCCACCGAATAGAGCGGTTTCGCCAGCACGGTGTGCGCGATGCGCGCCGTCTTCCAGGTCGCCACGGCAAAGCCGGCCGCGACCGCCGCGATCATGATCGCGGGCGCAAACAGCCGGCTTCGTCGCAGCAGAACCGCCCCAAGCGTGAGCGCGATGGCCGTCGCGGCAACGACCCAAAGCACGGGCTCATGATCGGCGGCAAAGTACAGCGCAATGCCGCCGCCGAAGGCGATGGGGACCCACGGCAACAGCCGCCCGGCGCCGGCCTCGGCGCGCCCCCATTCGCGCAGCGTCTCGACGATGGCCGGCCAAAGCCCAGACCCTGCCGGCGCGAGGCCGCCAACCGACGCAGGTCGGCCGGCGGGCCAAGTCCCCGCCACACTCTGGGACCGCACTGGCCGGCCCGGCTCCGCCATTCCCTGCACCTTGCGATACGCGACGGGGCCAGAGGCTACCGGAACGTGCAGGCGCGCGAATAGCGGTACGGATCAGGAACGAGCCGGCGCGAGCCCTACTTTTCCTCTTCCATCGTCACGGCGACGTCAGCCTTGGCGGACAGCCGCACCTTGTTGCCCTCGACACCGGCGACGAGGCCCTTGTCGATGAAGTGATGGTGGCCCTTGTGGCTGCCCTCGCCGCTGTCCTTCTTGGTCAGCTTGATGCGGTTGCCTTCGACCTTGTCGACGGTGCCGACGTGGACGCCATCGGCGCCGATGACTTCCATATGCTCTGCGATGTTCTGCATGGTGGGATCCTCTTCTGGACCCACACAACGCACGGGAGCGGCGTTCGTTGCCTGCTATTGTCATTCCGGGGCGCGCCACTTGGCGCGAGCCCGGAATCCATAACCACCAGCTGGGGTTATGGATTCCGGGCCTGGCCCTTCGGGCCATCCCGGAATGACGATGCCGATGGAGTTGCGACTAGATCAGCGGCGCCTTCGCCGAGGCGTGGTGATTGACGATCTTCCAGTCGCCGTCCTCGCGGATGATGACCCAGCTCATCTTGACGACGAGATCGGGGCGTTCGCCGGCAAGATCGAACGAGATGGTCGCGCCCATGTTGATCAGATCAGGGCCGGCCTGCGCGGCCTGCACCTCGGAAAACAAAGCGCCCGGCTTGCGCCAGCGCGGCAGGCCGTTGAAATAGTCGGCGACGCCTTCCTTGCCCCTGTAGAGCTTTGGGTTGGAGCCGAAGAAGAAGGCATTCTTGGCATAGAGCGACGACAGCGCGGCGGCGTCGAGCGTAGCGAAGCCGGCGCACCATTTCGCGATGATGGCGGAAACGATGGCGTCGGCTTCACTGCCCATTGTCGTCCCTCAGCCCTTCTCAGCCCTTGGCGACTTCCTTCGCGAACGTGTCGCGCAGGCCGATGGTGCGCGAGAACACCGGCTTGCCCGGCGTCGAGTCCTTGTCGCGCACGAAATAGCCCTGGCGCTCGAACTGCATCGGCTCCATCGAATTGCTTTCCGCAACCGATGCCTCGATCCGGGCGTCCGCCAAAATCTCCAGCGACTGCGGATTGAGGTCGGCTGCGAAATTCGAGGCGTCCGGGCTCGGATTGGCGAACAGCTGGTTGTAGATGCGGATCTCCGCCGGCCTGGACGTTGCCGCCGGCAGCCAGTGCATGGTCGCCTTGACCTTGCGGCCGTCGGGCGCGTTGCCGCCCCTGGTCGCGGGATCATAGGTGCAGCGCAGCTCCACCACCTCGCCCGCATCGTTCTTGATCACGCCGGTGCACTTGACGAAGTAGGCGTAGCGCAGCCGTACCTCGTTCCCCGGCGACAGGCGGAAGAACTTCTTGGGCGGGTTCTCCATGAAGTCGTCCTGCTCGATATAGAGTTCTCGGCCGAAGGTGATCTTGCGCGTGCCCGCACTGGAATCGTCGGGATGGTTGATCGCCTCGAGCTCCTCGGTCTGCCCTTCCGGATAGTTCTCGATCACCACCTTGAGCGGCCGCAGCACGCCCATGCGCCGCTGCGAGGTGCGGTTCAGTTCCTCGCGGATGCAGAACTCGAGCATGCCGACATCGACCACGCTGTTTGCCTTGGCGACGCCGATGCGCTTGACGAATTCGCGCAAGGCGGCCGGCGGCACGCCGCGGCGGCGCATGCCCGCCATGGTCGGCATCCGCGGATCATCCCAGCCGGCGACATGGCCGTCGCGCACGAGCTGGGTCAGCACGCGCTTGGACAGCAGCGTGTAGGTCAGGTTCAGCCGCGCGAATTCGTACTGATGTGGCTTCGACGGCACCGGCAGTTTTTCGATGAACCAGTCGTAGAGCGGCCGATGGTCCTCGAACTCCAGCGTGCAGATCGAGTGCGTGATGCCTTCAATGGCGTCCGACTGGCCGTGCGCGTAATCGTAGCTCGGATAGATGCTCCACTTGGTCCCGGTGCGCGGATGGTGCGCATGCAGGATGCGGTACAGCACGGGGTCTCGCAGATTGATGTTGCCCGCACCCATGTCGATCTTCGCCCGCAGCACGCGCGCGCCGTTGGGAAATTCGCCGGCCTTCATGCGGCGGAACAGGTCGAGATTCTCGTCCACGGAGCGGTCGCGGAACGGCGAGTTCTTGCCGGGCTCGGTCAGCGTGCCGCGCGAAGTGCGGATCTCCTCCTGGGTCTGGTCGTCGACATATGCGAGCCCGTCGCGGATCAGCTTCTCGGCCCATTCGTACAGACGATCGAAATAGTCCGAGGCGAAGAACAGGTTCTTGCCCCAGTCGAAGCCGAGCCAGCGCACGTCGGCCTGGATGGAATCGATATATTCCTGCTCTTCCTTGACCGGGTTGGTATCGTCGAAGCGCAGATGGCAGCGGCCCGGAAACTCCTGGGCGATGCCGAAATTGAGCGCGATCGACTTGGCGTGACCAATATGCAGGTAGCCGTTCGGCTCCGGCGGGAACCGGGTCACGATCTCCTTGTATTTGGCCTGATCGAGGTCTGCCTGGATGATGTCGCGAATGAAATCGCGCCCAACCTCAGTCGCCACCGGTTCTGTGCTCATCCTGGAATCCTGTAGGGAAATCAGCGGTCCTTCTGCCAAATCCGCGTGGCTGAGCCAAGGGCTTAAGCAAGGCTTTGGCGGTCCGCTGCCGGGCTTTAGTTATGCTCCGGTCCTGTTATATACCACCGCCTCCAATGCATAGGCCCTGCCAAGAATGACCTCTCCCGTCGTCACCCGCTTTGCTCCCTCCCCGACCGGCTTCCTCCACATCGGGGGCGCCCGTACGGCGCTGTTCAACTGGCTCTATGCGAAGAAGCACGGCGGCAAGATGCTGCTTCGGATCGAGGACACCGACCGGGAGCGCTCCACGGAGGCCGCGATCGGCGCCATCCTCGACGGGCTGAAATGGCTGGAGCTCGGCTGGGATGGCGACGTCATCTACCAGTTCAGCCGCGCCGCCCGTCACCGCGAGGTCGCCGAGCAGCTGCTGGCCGACGGCAAGGCCTACCGTTGCTATGCCACCGCCGAGGAACTCACCGCGATGCGCGAGAAGGCGCGCGCGGAAGGCCGCACCCGCCTCTATGACGGCCTGTGGCGCGACCGCGATCCGGCCACCGCGCCGTCCGACGTCAAGCCGACCATCCGCCTGCGCGCACCGCAGACCGGCGAGACCGTGATCGAGGACCAGGTCCAGGGCCGCGTGGTCTGGCAGAACGAGAACCTCGACGACCTCGTCCTGCTGCGCGGCGATGGCAACCCGACCTACATGCTCGCGGTGGTGGTGGACGACCACGACATGGGCGTCACCCATGTCATTCGCGGCGACGACCATCTGATCAACGCCGCCCGCCAGAAGCAGATCTACGACGCGATGGGCTGGGCGCTGCCGAGCATGTCCCACATCCCCCTGATCCACGGCCCGGACGGCTCGAAGCTCTCCAAGCGGCACGGCGCGCTCGGCGTCGATGCCTACCGCGCCATGGGGTACCTCCCGGCTGCGCTCCGCAACTACCTCGTCCGTCTCGGATGGAGCCATGGCGACCAGGAGATCTTCTCGACCGAGGAGATGATCGCCGCGTTCGACCTTGCCTCCGTCGGCCGCGCCGCCGCCCGCTTCGATTTCGCCAAGCTGGAAAACCTCAACGGTCACTACATCCGCCACGCCGACGATCAATCACTCGTGAAGATGTTCGAGGACGTGCTCGACCATGTGGTGCCGAGCCGCGACGAGATTAAGGCCAAGTTAAACGACGGCACGCGGGCTCAGCTTCTCAAGGCGATGCCGGCCCTGAAGGAGCGCGCCAAGACGCTGATCGAGCTGATCGACAGCGCCTATTTCATCTTCGCCGACCGCCCTCTGGAGCTCGATCCCAAGGCTGCGGCGCTGCTGACGTCGGAAAACCGCAAGCTGATCGGCCAGCTTCATTCCGCGCTGGAGAAAGTCGAGACGTGGAGCGGCGCCGCCACCGAAGCCGCGCTACGTGCTTTCGCCGAGGAAAATAGTCTCAAGCTCGGTGCGGTCGCGCAGCCGTTGCGGGCCGCGCTGACGGGGCGGACGACGTCGCCTGGTATATTCGAGGTTTTGGACGTGCTGGGACGCCAGGAGAGCCTTGGCCGGCTTAACGATCAGTCTACGACGTAAGTAGGCCATGCCTGCCATGATCTTGCAGCGCACACAGCAATAATATACCCATCTCCCCCATACCTTCTGGAATATCCGGCCTGCCTCACCATGTCTTTGGGGCCTTCCGGGTCCGGCCCGTTTCACCACACATCGGGGACCTCTGATGGACGCAAAATCAAGCAATAAGACCGCCACGCTGACGGTCGGAAACAAGAACTACGATCTCCCGATCCACAGCGGCAGCGTCGGGCCTGACGTCATCGACATCGGCAAGCTCTATGGCCAGTCCGGCCTGTTCACCTACGACCCCGGCTTCACCTCGACCGCGAGCTGCCAGTCCAAGATCACCTATATCGATGGTGACGCGGGCGTGCTGGAATACCGCGGCTATCCGATCGAGCAGCTCGCCGAGAACGGCGACTTCCTCGAGACCTGCTATCTCCTGCTGTTCGGCGAGCTGCCGAGCGCCGCGCAGAAGAAGGATTTCGACGACCGCGTGATCCATCACACGATGGTGCACGAGCAGATGGCCCGCTTCTTCCAGGGCTTCCGCCGCGACGCCCATCCGATGGCGATCATGGTGGCCGCGGTCGGCGCGCTCGCCGCGTTCTATCACGACAGCACCGACATCAACGATCCGAAGCAGCGCATGATCGCTTCCATGCGCATGATCGCGAAGATCCCGACGCTGGCGGCGATGGCCTACAAGTACACCGTCGGCCAGCCCTTCGTGTACCCGAAGAACTCGCTCAAGTTCGCCGAGAACTTCCTGCACATGTGCTTCGCCGTGCCGTGCGAGGACTACAAGATGAATCCGGTGCTCGCTGAAGCGCTGGACAAGATCTTCATCCTGCATGCCGATCACGAGCAGAACGCCTCGACCTCTACGGTGCGCATTGCCGGCTCCTCCGGCGCCAACCCGTTCGCATGCATCGCCGCCGGCATCGCCTGCCTCTGGGGGCCGGCGCATGGCGGCGCCAACGAAGCAGCTCTGGCGATGCTCGCCGAGATCGGCACCGTGGACAAGATCCCCGAGTTCATCGCCAAGGTGAAGGACAAGAATTCTGAAGTCCGCCTGATGGGCTTCGGTCACCGCGTCTACAAGAACTACGATCCGCGCGCCAAGATCATGCAGAAGATGTGTCACGCCGTGCTCAAGGAGACCGGCCATGGCGACGATCCGATGCTGAAGGTGGCGCTCGAGCTGGAGCGCATCGCGCTCAGCGACCAGTACTTCATCGACCGCAAGCTGTACCCGAACGTCGACTTCTATTCGGGCATCACGCTGAAGGCGATGGGCTTCCCGGTCTCGATGTTCACCGTGCTGTTCGCGGTCGCCCGCACCGTCGGCTGGATCAGCCAGTGGAGTGAGATGATCGAGGATCCGCAGCAGAAGATCGGCCGTCCGCGCCAGCTCTACACCGGCGTCACCAAGCGCGACTACGTCGCGATCAAGGACCGCAAGTAAGTCTTTAGCCGACACGGCTTTCGAAACGGCGCCATCGCAAGATGGCGCCGTTTTTGTTTGTGCCGGCGTAGGGTGGGTTAGCCCCGCGGATTGCGCGAAGCGCAAACCGCTAGGCGTAACCCACCAACTTCGTTCGGCAAATGCGGACGCATGGTGGATTACGCTTCGCTAATCCACCCAACAAACCTCCCGTTCTTGCGGCTACGCACGCCAACAAGTCGGCTGCCCTTACCGCCGCCCCTTCCGCATCGTCGAGAGCACGATGTCGGCGGCGAGCACGCTCGGCGACTTGTTGCCGGTGGACATGATCGTGTCGAGCTGCGCAAACGCCTCGACCTGCTGCCGGCGCAGCGGGGAATCCGTCAGCACCTCGGACAGCGCCGGTGCGAGCTTCTCCGGCGTGCAGTCCTCCTGCAGGAACTCCGGAATGACCTCCTTGCCGATCACGAGATTGGCGAGGATGACGGAGGAGACCTTGACCGCACGGCGCAGGATGAAGGCTTCGATCGCACCGACGCGATAAGCCGTCACCATCGGAATGCCAGCCAAAGCGAGCTCCAGCGTCACCGTGCCGGATTTCGCCAGCGCGGCATGCGCGATGCGGAAGGCGGCGCGCTTCTCGCTCTCGCCGACCACGATCCGCGGCTTGACCGGCCAGTTCGCCACGCCATCGCGGATGGTGGCTTCGAGGTGCGGCATGGTCGGCAGCATCAATTCGAAGGCGCGGCTTTCGGCCTGGAGTCGTCCAAGCGTTGCGCCGAACACTTCGAGGTGATGCCTGATCTCGCTGCGGCGACTGCCGGGCAGCACCAGCAGGACCGGCGGCTCGGCATCGCGCCGCTTCTGCTCCTCGGCATTCGGCCGCAGCGACGACAGCTGCTCGGTGAGGGGATGGCCGACATAGCTGCACGGCGGCCCGCCGAGCTTGCGGTATTCCTCCGGCTCGAACGGCAGCAGGCCGAGCACATGGTCGACATAGCCGAGCATGGCGCGCGCCCGGCCCGGCCGCCAGGCCCAGACCGACGGTGAGACGTAATCGACCACCGGGATCGCGGGATTCGTCGCGCGCACGCGGCGGGCGACGCGATGGGTGAAATCGGGGCTGTCGATGATGACGAGCGCGTCCGGCGCGGCCTCCAGCACGGCGTCCGCGGTCTTACGGATCAGCCGCAGGATTTTTTGCAGCTGCTGGATCACCGCGGCGAAACCGACGATCGACAGCTCCTCGATCGGAAACAGCGTCTCGAGGCCCTCGCGCGCCATGGTGCGGCCGCCGACACCGACGAACTGCACGCCGTCGCCGAGGCGCTGGCGGAGCACCTTCATCAGTGCCGAGCCGAGCCGGTCGCCGGATTCCTCCGTCGCGATCAGGAAGATCTTCCGCTTGGGATCGCGAATCTGCATCACGCCGGCAGACCGATGACGAAGAGATATTTGGCGTCGGCGAACGCGATCATCGCCTGCGGTTCGGCGGCGATGGTATTGCCGGCGATAACTGCGATTCCGGCAAGGCCCGCCTTGGCGACACCTTCGAGCGTGCGCGGACCGATCGTCGGCAGGTCAAAGCGCAGATCCTGGCCGCTCTTCGGCATCTTCACCAGAACGCCGCGACCGGTGGCGGCGCGGATGCGGCCCTCCTCGCGCAAGCGCGCGACACGCGCGAGCAGCGCGTCGGTGCCCTCGATGTCCTCGACCGCCACCACATGGCCGTCGATCACGACCACGCCCTGGCCGATGTCGAACGGGCCGAGCGCGGTCAGCACGGCGCGACCGCGCTCGATGTCGGCCTTGCTGTTGTCGCTGGGCCAGGCCCGGCTGATGCAGCCCTCGGGCATCAGCAGATCGGGCGCGACATCCTTGATGCCGACCATGCGAAAGCCGCCCTGCTCGAGGATACGGCCGACACCGGACAGCAGATGATCGTCGCCACCGCGGAAGGCACGGATGACGTTGCCGAGCAGGCGCAGCGTCGTGACGTCGAAGCGGATTTCGGTCAGCGAAGGCCGCACCAGGGTGCCGATGAAGACGAGGTCGCGGCAGCCCTCCTCGCGGAACAGCCGCATGGCGCGGCCGAGCTGCCCGACCGAGATCCAGCGATGGCGGAATTCCTCCACCCGCGCCGGATCGCAGGCGCCGCGCAGCGGGAACAGCACCGGCGTGATGCCGTGCGCGGCAAGCGAATCGGCAACGGCGAACGGCATCGCGCCGCCGCCGGCGATCACGCCGACCGGTGATGAAATCTCTGCCGCCGCCGATGTCATGTCCGCGGCCATCTCAGGATCACTTCGAAATGGCGGGAAGACAAAGCGGGCGTTTGCCCTTGCCGATGAAGCCGAGGATCTCGGCGATCGCCGGATCCTCGCCGGCGAGCGGCCGCACCGCCTCCAGCCGCTCGGCGAACGTGCCGGCGCCGTGGAAGAGCTTCTGGTAGAACGCGCGCACGGTCGCAAGACGCTGCTTGGTGAACTTGCGCCGCTTCATGCCGATCAGGTTGAGGCTCTCCAGCACCGCATACTGGCCGTTGACCAGCCCATACGGGATGACGTCGTCGCGCACGCCGCAGACTCCGCCGACCATCACATACGGCCCGATGCGCGTGAACTGATGCACTGCGGACAGGCCGCCGATATAGACGGCATCGCCGATCTCGCAGTGGCCACCGAGCGTCGCCGAGGTCGCGAAGATCACGTTGTTGCCGACCATACAATCATGACCGACGTGACTGTTGTTCATGAAGTAGCCGTCATTGCCGACGCGCGTCCGCCCGCCGCCCTTGATCGTGCCGACGTTCATCGTCGCGCCTTCGCGAATGGTGCAGCCGGAACCGATTTCGAGCGTGGTCGGCTCGCCCTTGTAGCTGAGATCCTGGGGCGCCCCGCCCAGCACCGCGAATGGCGAGATCACGCAATTGTCGCCGACCGACGTGTGGCCGATGACCGTGACCTGTCCGATCAGCTTGCAGTTCTGGCCGATCACGACATGCGGGCCGATGATGCAATAGGGCCCGATCTCGGTGCCCTCGCCGATCACGGCGCCGTCGGCGACCCGTGCGGTGGGATCAATCTTATTCATCAAGCAATCTGACTCATCAAGAAGGTCTGGTTAGGTGTTGAAGTCGCTTGGTTTTCCGGTGGTTAGCGCGACTATGCCCGATCTGTCCAGTGACGTATCATCTCGGCGTGTTTCAGGCGCCGGATGAGCCGGCCCTCGCATCCCTTCAGCGCCTTCATGTGGAGGTTGAAGTCATCGTGGTCAGGGCCCTGGCAATCCTGCTCGCACAGCTCGCGACCGCACCGATCGTGTCCGAGACGGTCGAGACCGGCGAACGCCGTCTTGTCGATCTTGGCACATTCGAGTGCCGCGACATCACCCGCAGCACGATGCTGCAGCGGGTCTGCTACGACCCTGCGCAGCAGGACCTCATCGTCGCGGTTGGCGGCACTTATGATCGATATTGCGGCGTGACGGCGGACATGGTCGAGCGCCTGCTGGGCGCACCGTCCATGGGCCGGTTCTTCAACCAGAATCTCAAGCGCGAGGCAGTGTCCGGCCGTTACGACTGCCGGACGTAAGAAGCCGCCTTAGTCCGTGAGCATGGCGCCGACGTCGGCTTCCGCAACGACCTGGCCGTTGACCTTGGCGTCGCCGTGAAACCACCACATCGCCTTGCGGCGGCCGATCGAACGCATGTGATATTCGATGGTGTCGCCGGGCAGCACCGGCTTGCGGAACTTGCACTTGTCGATGGTGAGGAAATAAACCGCGCGCGGTTTCTCGGTGCCCTCGACCGAGGTGATACCGATCACGCCGGCGGTCTGCGCCATCGCTTCGATCATCATCACGCCGGGATAGACCGGGCGCTCCGGGAAATGCCCCTGGAAGGCAGGCTCGTTGAAGGTGACGTTCTTGATGCCGATGCCGCTGTAGTCGGCGCGGATGTTGATCACCCGATCGATCAGCAACATCGGAAAACGGTGCGGCAACGTCCGGAGGATCGCATTGATATCCACCAGCTCGAACTTGATGGGTGATTCCGCCGTCATTCCCGTCCCTCGTTCTTCGGATCGGCCTTGCTGTCGCGTACCAGGCGCTCCACCGCGATAATTTCCTTGAACCACTGCTTGGTCGGCTTGGCAAAAAAGCCACCCCAGCGACCGTTCGGCGGGATGTCGTCCTTGACGCCGCTCATCGCGGTGACCTGGGCCCCGTCGCCGATCTTGAGGTGATTGTTGATGCCAACCTTTGCTCCCAGCGCCACGTTGTCGCCGATCGTCAGGCTGCCCGCGAGCCCGATCTGGGCCGCCAGCAGGCAGTTCCGGCCGATGGTCACATTGTGGCCGATCTGGACCTGATTGTCGATTTTGGTGCCCTCCCCGATCACGGTGTCGCGCAGTGACCCGCGGTCGATGGTGGTGCCGGCGCCGACTTCCACGTTGTTCTGGATCAGCACCCGGCCGGTCTGGGGCACTTTCAGATGGCCCTCAGGGCCGAAGAAGATGAAGCCATAGCCGTCCTGGCCGATCGAGCAGCCGGGATGGATGAGCACGTCATTGCCAATCAGCGCACACTGGATGGCCGTGCGGGCGCCGACATTACAGTCCCGGCCGATCTTGACCCCGGGACCGATGACGGCTCCGGCGCCGATCACGGTACCGCTGCCGATCTCGACATCCGGGCCGATCACGGCCAGGGGATCGACAATGACGTCGTCTTCCAGCCGCGCCGAGGGGTCGATGATGGCCGACGGCGCAATACCGGCATTGCCGACCCAGGACTGCGGGCGCAGGGCATCGCCGTGCCATTGCCGGGCGATCCCGACGAAGGCACGGAACGGCTGCGCCACCCGCAGCACGGCCACATGCGCGGGCACCTGGGCCTCGAAGCGCGGGCTCACCAGGCAAGCTCCGGCCTTGGTCGCCTTCAGATCGTCGGCATATTTGAGGTTGTCGAAGAACGTCAGGTGCATCGGGCCGGCTTCGTCGAGCGAGGCCAGACCCGTGATGACGTGGCCGCCCCTTGCGGGATCGACCAGTTGCGCCTTGGTCAGCGCGGCGATGTCAGCCAGCGCTGTGGCAGGCGGTTTCTTGAAGAAGGTCGGCTGCGCCATTCCACCCCGTCGCGGTCCGGCTTCGGCATGAAGCGGTCAGGCCGCATCATGCCTCATCTCTTGAAGTGGCACGATCCCTTTCGGAAACCGGCTCCGCTGGTTCGGATCGTGCCGTGCTGATCGAATTAGAACGAGGTGCCGCCGCCGAACCTGAACTCCTGCGTACGGTCGTACTTGCCCTTGGTGAGCGGCACGGCGTAGTCGAAGCGCAGCGGTCCGAATGGCGACTGCCAGATCAGGCCCACACCCACCGAGGTGCGGACAACCTTGCTGTCGTCATACACGAGACCGGTACAGGTGCCGGTCGATGCCGGATTGACGGAAGACGGGATACAGCCAGGCGCATTGACTTCATTGGTGGCCGTCCAGCTGGTCGGCCCCTTGTAGTCATAGAGACCGCCGGCATCGGCGTAGACCGCGCCCTTCAGACCCACTTCCTTCGGCAGGAACCAGAACGGCATCTGCAATTCGGCCGAAGCGCCCCAATATTTGGTGCCGCCCAGCGCGTCCTGCGTCCCGTAGGGATTCAGATCGCGCGGCCCGATGCCGTTCGGAGCGAAGCCGCGAACGAGATTCGGACCCATCTGGAAGTGATCGAGCATGCGCAGATCCTGGCTGCCGATCTTGTTCAGCATGCCGCCCTGCATGCGGACGAGGCCAACGATGTCGGACACCAGCGGCGTATAGTACTTCGCGTCGATCACCGACTTCAGGTAGGAGACGTCGCCGCCGACGCCGGCGAAATCCTGACGGAAATCGACGATCAGGCCATCGGTGGGGTTCTTGTTGTTGTCCAGCGTGTTGTAGGTCAGCGTGTAGCCGAGCGCCGAGGTCAGCGTCTTGCCGCCCGCCAGCTCCTTGCGCACCGGCAGCGAGGCTTCGCCGTCGCTGTAGCAGCCGAGGCCGCTGGTCGACGCGAGGCTGATCCCGTTGTTGGCGGCGAAGGCAGGGCTCGGGTTGAACGCCGCCGAGCCGATATTGTTGTTACAGTTCGCTAGGTAGTAAGGCAGCGTGATTTCCTGCCGATAGATCGAGTAGCGCAGCTGCAGCGCCAGATCTTCACGCAGGGAGAAGCCGAGGCGCGGCGAGAAGCCAAGCGTCTTGGTGCCGTAGGAGATGTAGCTGTTGGACTTCTGCTCACGCTGATAGAGGTCGAGGCCAAGCGCGACGCGGTAGTCGAGCAGATACGGCTCGACGAACGACAGCGAGTAGCCGCGGGCATACTGGCCGTAGGTCACCGCCGCCTTCGCGAACAGGCCGCGGCCGAGGAGGTTGCGCTCGGAGACCGAGACTTCGGCCAGCGCACCGTCGGTCGTGGAGTAACCGCCCGAGACCGAGAAGTCGCCGGTCGACTTCTCTTCGAGATCGACGATCAGGACCACGCGGTCGCTGGATGAGCCGGGCTCCGTCGTGATCTTCACGGTCTTGAAGTAGTCGAGGTTCTTCAGGCGGCGCTCGGCACGATCGACCAGCGCACGGTTGTAGGCATCGCCCTCGGAGATGTCGAACTCGCGACGGATCACGTAGTCACGCGTGCGGGTGTTGCCGCGGACATTGATGCGCTCGATATAGGTGCGCGGGCCTTCGTCGATGTTGAACACGACGGAAACGGTGTGCGCCTCGAAGTTGCGGTCGCCGCCGGGACGGACCACGGCGAAGGCAAAGCCGCGACGCGACGCCTCGATCTGCATCTCCTCGACCGACTTCTCGACCGATTCGACGTTGTAGAGCGCGCCGACATTGACACGTGAATAGGCGCGCATCGAGGTCGGGTCGAAGTTCGCAATGCTGGAGCGGAAGTCGACGGTGCCGACGCGGTACTGCGAGCCTTCCTCGATCTTGAAGGTGACGTTGAAGCCCTTCTTCTCCGGATCGTATTCGGTGAGCGCGGCCACGACCTGGACGTCGGCGAAACCGTTCTTGAGGTAGAAGCGGCGGATCAGGTCGCGGTCGGCTTCGACGCGATCCGGATCATAGATGTCGTTGCTGGCGAGGAAGCTCAGCAGGTTCGATTCGTGGGTCTTGATGATGTCGCGCAGGCGGTAGGACGAGAACGCGTTGTTGCCGACGAACTCGATCGACTTGACGCCGGTCTTGGAGCCCTCTTCCACCGTGAAGACCAGGTCGACGCGATTGTTCGGCTGCTCGATCACTTCGGGCGTGACGCGCACGTCGTAGCGGCCGGACCGGCGATAGATCTCGGCGATTCGCAGCGTGTCGGACTGCACCATGGCGCGGGAGAAGGTGCCGCGCGCCTTGGACTGGACCTCGGTGGTGAGCTGCTCGTCCTTGATCTTCTTGTTGCCCTCGAAGGCAACGCGACCGATCACCGGGTTTTCCACCACGGAGACGATGATCTGGCCACCGGCGCCACGGTTGATTCGCACGTCCTGGAACAGGCCGGTCTCGATCAACGCCTTCAGGCCGTCATCGATGGCGCCCTGATCCAGGCGGCCACCCGGGCCCGGCTTGAAATAGGAGCGGATCGTCTCCACCTCGACACGGCGATTTCCTTCGACGGAAATCGACTGAACGGTCTGAGCGAGCGCAGACGAAGACACGAAAACAGCCCCAACCGGGGCAACCACCGGCGCGCCGAACATGATCAGGGTTGCGAGCAAGCCACCCCGGAGTCGCAGTCCAAACTTCATTGCGCAACGCGCCCTTATCAGTACCAGACCCAACCCCAACGCTGGTCCGGGAGATTCCCCAAGTTCGAAGCCGCTTGTAGCCAATTTCCTCGATGTCGCAAACGGCAGCTGACACCGTAATTTCAATTTCATTCCAAGACGTTGCTGATCAGCAACGCCACAAAAAAGCCCCTATCAGGACGCCGCCATCCGCAGGATGTCGTTGTAGGTGGCGAACACCATCAGCATCAGCACCAGACCGAGCCCGATCCGGAATCCCATCTCCTGGGTCCGCTCGGACAAGGGCCGGCCGCGGACCAGCTCGGCCGCATAGAACATAAGGTGACCACCGTCGAGCAGCGGAATCGGGAACAGGTTCAAGAGGCCGATCGACACCGACAGCACCGCGCACAGGTTGATCACGAACTGGAACCCGGCGCTGGCCGCCTGCCCCGACATCTTGGCGATGCCGAGCACGCCGCTTACCTCGTTGGGATTGCCCTGTCCGACGAACAGCGAGCCCAGGAACTTGAAGGTGCTGGTGATGATGAACCAGACCTGCTCGACCCCGATCTTGAGCGCCTCGCCGACGCCGACCGGCGTGGTCGAGGCCTCGCCGGCCTGAGCCTTGTGCTCGACGCCGAGCACGCCGAGACGATGGCTGTTGCCGAAGGGATCCTTGCGCTCGAGCAGCGCCGGCGTCGCGGTCAGCGCGACGATGGCGCCGTCCCGCTTGACCTGGAAGGCAAGCGCCGAACCGGCATTCATCGCAACGATTCGCTGCATGTCGGCAAAGCTCTCGATCGGCTTGCCGTCGATCTGCACGACGACGTCGCCGATCTTGAAGCCCGCCGCAGCCGCAGCGCCCTCGGCCACGACACCATCGACGCGCGCGATCGTGCTCGGCTTGCCGTAGTACAGCGCCATGCCGGCGAAGATCAGCGCGCCCAGGATGAAATTGGCGATCGGTCCGGCCGCGACGATGGCGGCACGCGGGCCGACCTTCTTGTGATGGAAGCTGCCGGCGCGCTCCTCGGCCGTCATCGCCGCGAGCGTCTGGGACGACGGCGTCGAAGCCTCGCTCTCGTCCCCGAAGAACTTGACGTAGCCGCCGAGAGGGATCGCCGAGATCTTCCAGCGGGTGCCGTGGCGGTCGTTGAAACCGACCAGCTCAGGTCCGAAACCGAGCGAAAAGGTTAAGACACGAACGCCCGCCCAGCGCGCGACCAGGAAATGGCCGAGCTCATGGAAGAACACGACGATCGTCAGGACGAACAGGAAGGGAACCGCGTAGCCGAGGAGCCCATGGCTCAACGTATTGAAACTATGGACGAAAAAGTCGATCATCGAATTCCCTCATCCAGCGCCGCAAGGCCCTGGCCCCGAACCATCTAGGATGCCTTTAAGGCAATTTGAGGCAATAGGGCGGCAGCTCTATTTCGCGCAACATGGTCAATAGAGATTGCATCGTCGGCTGACGTCAGCGGGGTCTGGTTCCCGCCGCGAATCCAGTCGTCCAGCGTCGCCTCGACCAGCCGCGCGATCGCGCCGAACCGGATCTTGCCGGCAATGAAGGCTGCGACCGCGACCTCGTTGGCGGCGTTGTAGACGGTGGTCGCCCCCTTCCCGGTCCGGAGCGAATCGTAGGCGAGGCGCAGTCCGGGGAAGCGCTCGAAATCCGGCGCCTCGAAGGTCAGCTGGCCGATCTTGGCGAGGTCCAGCTTGGCCGCGGGTCCCTTGATCCGGTCCGGCCAGCCGAGGCAGTGCGCGATCGGCGTGCGCATGTCGGGGGCGCCGAGCTGGGCCATCACCGAGCGGTCCGAGAATTCGACCATGCCATGGATGATCGACTGCGGATGCACCAGCACGTCGATCTCGTCCGGGCTCAGCGCGAACAGATAGGACGCCTCGATCACCTCGAGCCCCTTGTTCATCATCGAGGCGGAATCGATCGTGATCTTCTGGCCCATGCTCCAGTTCGGATGCTTCAGGGCCTGGGCCAGCGTGGCCTGCTCGATATCGGCCGGCTTCCAGGTCCGGAACGGGCCGCCCGAGGCCGTGATGATGACGCGAACGAGCTCGTCGCGATTGCCCGAGGCGAGCGCCTGGAACAGCGCATTGTGCTCGGAATCGGCCGGCAGGATGCAGGCCCCCGCCTTCGCCGCGCGCTGCATGAAGAAATCGCCGGCGCAGACCAGACATTCCTTGTTGGCGAGCGCGACATGGGCGCCGCGATCGACCGCAGCCAGGGCCGGTTTCAATCCGGCAGCGCCGCTCACCGCCGCCATCACCCACTCGGCCGGACGTGCGCCGGCCTCGATCACCGCGCTTTCGCCCGCGCCGCATTCGGTGCTGGTTCCGGCCAATGCAGCCTTCAGCTCGGCGAGCTTGGAGGTGTCGGCGATCGCGACGAAACGCGCGGAAAATTCCCTGGCGAGCTTTGCCAGCGCCTCGACATTGCTGTTCGCCGTCAACGCTTCGACCCGATAGCGCTCGGGAGAGGCGCGCAGCAGGTCCATCGTGCTGTCGCCGATCGAGCCGGTGGCGCCGAGAACCGTGACGCTGCGGACGGCGGACGCCGCAGCCTTGTTGTTACGCAATGGGACCGCGCTCATATTCTCACCAAACCATAAGACCGCTTCCGGCGCTATGCACACCATGGCGGAGGAAGCCGATAATCCATGCCATCAGGATGGCCGCGACAAAACCGTCCAGACGGTCCATGAGCCCGCCATGGCCGGGAATCAAGTGACTGGAATCCTTGACATCGAAGCGCCGCTTCACGGCGGATTCGAACAGGTCGCCCAAGGCCGAGACCACCGACAGGACGGCGCTGACGAGCAGCAGAGGAACCGCCTTCCCGAACCCCCAGGCCGCAAAGCCGCCCGCCACCGCAAGGCTCGCCACGAAGCCGCCGAGCGCGCCGGCCCAGGTCTTCTTCGGGCTCACGCGCGGCCATAGTTTCGGTCCGCCGATGCTGCGGCCGGCGAAATAGCCGCCGATGTCGGTCGCCCACACCACGAGAAGCACGAACATCAGCGCGGAGAAGCCGTTGACGAGGTCCTTCCGCACCAGGATCGAAGCCAGCAGCGCCGCCGCGGCATAGGCAAATCCCGTCGCGGCCCAGACAAACTTGCCGCGCGCGATCAGCGTCACGATCGCGCCGCCGACGCAGCCAACGATGATCGCGGTCTTCAGCGCGCCGAAGGCGACGCAGGCCCCCATCATGGCAATGGTGATCGTCCCTGCCCCGGTCAGCGCGGCCGAGCCGGCGCCCACCACCATCAGCCATTCCGCGAACAGCCCGATCGACACCAGGGTGACGAGCAGCGCCCAGAGCCATCCACCGACATACGCGACCGCAATGGTCAGCGGCGCCAGCACCAGCGCTGCGAGGATCCGCATCACGAGATTGCTCGGGGCCGGCTGCGAGCCCGCCGGCGCGGCGTCGTGTTCGCTCACGAGGCGGTTTTCGCGACGAGACCGCCGAAGCGGCGCTCGCGCCTGGCGAATTCGGCGATCGCGCCTTCCAGCGCCGCCTTGTCGAAATCGGGCCAGTGGATCGGCACGAACACCAGCTCGCTATAGGCGGCCTGCCACATCAGGAAGTTGGAGAGGCGCTGCTCGCCGCTGGTGCGGATGATGAGATCGGGATCTGGAATGTCGGGCGCATCGAGATGAGCCCCGAGCGTCTCGGCGTCGATCGTGGCAGGATCGCGCTTGCCCTCGGCCACTTCGCGCGCGAGCTTCTGCGCCGCTTTCGCGATCTCGTGCCGCGAGCCGTAGTTGAAGGCGACGACGAGCGTCAGACGCGTGTTGTCGCGCGTCAGTTCCTCGGCCTCGCTGAGCAGCGCGCAGATGTCGCCCTCCAGCCCGTCGCGCTCGCCGATGATGCGGACCTTGACGCCGTCGCGATGCAGGCTCGCCAGGTCGTTGCGGATGAAGCGCTTCAAGAGGCCGAAGAGATCGCCGATTTCGCTCGCCGGGCGCGACCAGTTCTCCGACGAGAAGGAGAAGATGGTGAGGTAGCGGATGCCGAGCTCGTGCGAGGCCCGCACCACGCGGCGCAACGCCTCGACGCCGCGGCGATGCCCCTCCGCACGCGGCAACCCGCGCGCAGCGGCCCAACGCCCGTTGCCATCCATGATGATGGCGACATGCGCAGGCGCGTCGGACCGGTCGGGTCCTTCGGTGGCAGGCGCGGCGGCGTTGGACATGGAGGCAGCCTTAGACGGTGAGAATTTCTTTTTCCTTGGCGGCCAGCAACTGGTCGATCTCGGTAATGGTGCCGTCGGTCACCTTCTGCACCTCGTCGGCGTGACGCTTCTGGTCGTCCTCGGACATCTCGTGGTTCTTCTCGAGCTTCTTCAGAACGTCGAGGCCGTCGCGGCGGACGTGACGCGCGGCGACCTTGGCGGCTTCCGCGTATTTGTGTGCGACCTTGACGAGTTCCTTGCGACGCTCCTCGTTGAGTTCGGGAATGCGCAGGCGCAGCACCTGGCCTTCGGTCGCCGGCGACAGGCCGAGATTGGAATCGACGATCGCCTTCTCCACCGCCTTGACCATCGACTTGTCCCAGACCTGCACCGAGATCATGCGCGGCTCCGGCACGCTAACGGTGGCGAGCTGGTTGAGCGGCATGTGGCTGCCGTAAGCCTCGACCTGCACGGGGTCGAGCATCGAGCCGGACGCGCGGCCCGTGCGCAGGCCGCCGAGCTCGTGCTTGAGCGACTGAATGGCGCCCTGCATGCGGCGCTTCACTTCGTTGAGGTCGAAATTACCCGTGGCCATCACGTTTCTCCTTCAAAATCCCGGCGACCTCTCCGCGCCCTCCCCTTCGGGGCACGCCAGATGAGCCGTCAGCCGGCGACGATGGTTCCGTGGCCGCCGCCACGCAGAATCGCGCCGATCGAACCCGGCTCCGCGATCGAGAACACAATGATAGGCAGCGACGTCTCGCGGGCAAGTGCGAAGGCGGTCGCGTCCATCACCTTGTAGCCGCCCTCGATCGCCTGCGAATGCGTCAGCCGGTCGAACCGCGTCGCGGTCGGATCCTTCTTCGGGTCGGCCGAGTAGACACCGTCGACATTGGTCGCCTTCAGCACCGCCTGGGCCCCGATCTCGGCGGCGCGCAGCACCGCGGTCGTATCGGTGGTGAAGAACGGATTGCCGGTTCCGCCGCCGAGCAGCACGATCCGGCCCTCGGCAAGGTATTTGTGTGCCGCGGTGCGGGTGAACAGCTCGGAAATCTCGGGCATGACGAAGGCCGACAGCGTGCGCGCCGGCGTGCCCTTGCGCTCGATCGCCGATTCCAGCGCGAGGCAGTTCATCATGGTGGCGAGCATGCCCATGGTGTCGCCGGTCGGACGCGACACGCCGCGGGCCGATACCTCGACACCGCGCACGATATTGCCGCCGCCGATCACCACCGCAACCTCGGTGCCGAGATGGCGGGCGGCGATCAGATCGTCCGCAACCCGGTCCACGGTCGGCTGATCGATGCCGAAACCTTGCTGTCCCGCGAGATATTCGCCGGACAGCTTTATCACCACGCGACGGTAAGCCGGATCAGTCATGAGCACTTTCCTCGTCCGGGCGCCGCTTCCGGCGGCACGCCGGAAGGAACGTTCCGGCGCTTACTTCTTGCCGCTGGCCGCCGCGACCTCGGCTGCGAAGTCGCTTTCCTGCTTCTCGATTCCCTCGCCGAGAGCATAGCGCACGAAGCCCGCGATCTTGATGGCGCCGCCGACCTTGCCTTCGGCTTCCTTCACCGCCTGCGCCACCGACTTGCCGGTGTCGTGGATGAAGGCCTGCTCGAGCAGGCAGACTTCCTTGTAATAGGTCTTGAGGCCGGACTCGACGATCTTCTCGATCACGTTCTCAGGCTTGCCCTGCTGGCGATATTTGTCGGCGAGCACGTCCTTCTCGCGCTTCACGACCGCCGGATCGAGGCCGGTCGGATCGAGCGCGAGCGGGTTGGTGGCGGCGATATGCATCGCGATCTGGCGGCCGAGCGTCGCGAGCTCGTCGGCCTTGCCGGGCGATTCCAGCGCGACGATCACGCCCATCTTGCCGGCGCCATCGATGACCGCGCCGTGGACGTAGCTCGACACCACGCCCTGGCTCACTTCGAGGGCAGCTGCGCGGCGCAGCGACATGTTCTCGCCGATGGTGGCGATCGCATCATTGATCGCGGCTTCCACCGTGACGTCGCCGACCTTGGCGGCCTTGATCTTCTCGACATCGGCGCCGACGTCGAAGGCGACCTGGGCGATCATCTTGACCAGGCCCTGGAACTGACCGTTGCGCGCGACGAAGTCGGTCTCGGAGTTGACCTCGACCACGACGCCCTTGTTGCCCTTGGTGAGCGCGCCGATCAGGCCCTCGGCCGCGACGCGACCCGACTTCTTGGCGGCCTTGGACAGGCCCTTCTTGCGGAGCCAGTCCTGCGCCGCTTCCATGTCGCCGGCGGTCTCGGTGAGCGCGGCCTTGCAGTCCATCATGCCCGCGCCGGTCGACTCGCGCAGGTCCTTGACCATCGCAGCTGTGATCGTTGCCATCGTTGAAAATCCTTTTTGCCTGCCGGTTTGCCGCGGCGTGGCATCAAATTGCCCCGCCGCGGTCCATCTCAGGAATTCGCGTCAACTGAAATGGTGGCCGGAGCTTATCCGGCCAACCCATCGCTCTTTTTGACTATTCCGCTTCCGCGGTCAGCGCCTTGGCCTTGGCGACCCATGCGTCCGCGCGGCTCGGCAGACCGACTTCTTCGCCGATCTTGTGCGCGGTGTCGTGGTCGAGCTCGGCGAGCTGCCAGAAGTGGAAGATACCGAGGTCGTTGAACTTCTTCTCGATCGCGCCCGAGACGCCCGGGAGCTTCTTCAGGTCGTCGGCGGTGCCGCGGGGACCGGCGAGGCCCTGGAAGCCGCTCGTGGAGGCCGCCGGGAGCTCTTCGACGAGCGGACGGGTCGAGGCACCGACGTCGATGCCCGAATCGCCCTGGGCGCGCGAGATGCCGTCGATCGCCGCTCGGGCGATCAGGTCGCAATACAACGAGATGGCGCGGCCGGCGTCGTCATTGCCCGGCACCACATAGGTGATGCCCTTCGGGTCGGAATTGGTGTCGACGATCGCGGCGACCGGGATGTTGAGCCGCTGGGCTTCCTGGATCGCGATGTCTTCCTTGTTGGTGTCGATCACGAAGATCAGGTCGGGCAGACCGCCCATGTCCTTGATGCCGCCGAGCGAGCGATCGAGCTTGTCGCGCTCACGCTGAAGCGTCAGGCGCTCCTTCTTCGTGTAGGAATTGGCTTCGCCGCCCGCGAGCACCTCATCGAGATGACGCAGGCGCTTGATCGAGGCCGAGATCGTCTTCCAGTTGGTCAGCGTGCCGCCGAGCCAGCGCGAATTGACGAAATACTGCGCGCAGCGCTTGGCAGCGTCCGCGACGCCGTCCTGCGCCTGGCGCTTGGTGCCGACGAACAGGATGCGACCACCCTTGGCGACGGTGTCGCTCACGGCCTGCAAGGCGGTGTGCAGCAGCGGCACGGTCTGCGCGAGGTCGACGATGTGGATGTTGTTGCGAGCGCCGAAAATGAACGGAGCCATTTTCGGATTCCAGCGGTGAGACTGGTGACCAAAGTGGACGCCGGCTTCGAGCAGCTGACGCATAGTGAAATCGGGTAGTGCCATCGTTCTAATTCTCCGGTTGGTTCCTCCGGAAACGTGTGAGCAAAACGGAGCGTTCTCGCCCCGGCTGCCACCGGACGGCCTTGTGAGCCATGTTTCCGTGTGAGATGGCGCGCTGTATAGCGCCATTTCGGCCAGAAGCAAGGAAATAAGGGCCTTCAGGGGCGGTTTTCGCCCGCCGAAGGCCCCATTCTACGATTGTCGCCCTCCGCTAGCACTTGGGCTGATTTGGCGGGCATTTCTTCGCGGCCGGCGGCGGCGCCGCGGGACGCGGTGGGGGTGGCGCGGGGCGCGGCGGGGGCGCGACAGCCATCCGGGGCGGTGGCGGCGGCGCCGGCCGGGCGACCGGCGGCGGGGGGCCGGGCGAGCCATCTGCGGCGGCGGCGCGGGCCGCGCCATCGGTGGCGGCGCAGGCCGTGCGACCGCCACGGGCGGAGCCGCCCGGACCGGCGGAGGCGATGTGACATGCGGCGGCGGTGCCGGCCGGGTCATCTGCGGCGGCGGAGCGGTCGGCCTCGCCACGGCCTGAGGCCGCGATGGTGGCGGTGGCGATGGCCGGGACGCCTGAGCTGGAGCAGCCGACGGCAGATTCTGTGGCCTGACTGGCTCGCGCGCTGCCGAGGGCGGCGGGGTGACCGGCCGTCCCGCGATGCTGCCGGGCGGCGTGCCCGGCGCCCCCGCGGTGGGCGGTGTCTGTGCCACTGGCGGCTTCGGCAGCTGGCCGGGTGCAACGGCCGGGTTTGTGACGGTGGGCGCAGCCGTCGCCGGAGCGGCGGCCGTTGGCACACCGGGGCGACCGGGCGGTGTCGTGCCGGGCGCCGCAGTGGTGGGCACACCCGGACGCAGCGGACCGCCGGGTAGGTTCGACGTCGGCGCGGGCCGACCGCCCGGCAGAGCCCCTGCCCCCGCTGGCGGCGCTGGCGGGCCGCCCTGGGCCCCGGGAACCGGCAGCGTGTTGGTGGCGGGCAGCCTCGTCTGCGGCGCAGCGGTCGGCCCCGCACCTGGGACGACACCCGGTACGGCACCACCCGGTCCCGCGCCCGGTCCTGCATTTGGCGCGACATTGGCCGGCGTCGCTGGAGGCATTCCGGGCCTCGCCGTCGGCTGCATCGTCGCGCTCAGCGGCATCGGCGCCTTGCCCTGCTGGATCAGGGCCGCGCGCTGCGCGACCGCCTGCGGCACGGCTGGACCGACAGCGTTGGCGCGGCCGGCAACCGCTGGCGCGAGATTGCCAGGTCCCGGTCCCGGTCCGGCTCCGGGTCCTGCCGGTCCTGGCCCCGGCCCCGGCGGGGGCGGCAGCGGCGGCCGGTTGATCACGGTGTTGATGACCGTGGTGTTGTGGATGTTCTGATAGATGATGTTGTTCGGCGGCGGCGCGACATAGATCGGCGGCCTGACGAACACCGGAATCGGCACGAACATCGGCTGCGGCAGCACGAACAAGCCGACGACCGGCAGCGGCGGCTCGAGCACGACGAAATCGGGCGGCGGCGGCGGCAGGTAGTAAACCGGCGGCGGTGGCGGCGGCGCGAAGCCGAACACGGGATCGCCGAACAGCAGCACCGGACGGTCGACATAGACGATCTCCTCCGGCGGCGGAGGCGGCACGTCATAGTCGATCATCGCAAAGGTCGGCGGCGGTTCGACCGGCGCGGTCAGGATCGCGAGGCGCCGGCGCGCGTCACCCGCATGGGGCCCGCGCGGATAGCGGCGCAGATAGGACCAATAGGCTTCCGGCGTGTCGTTCCGATAGGTCCGCCGCCAGGTGATGGCCTCGCGGCGCGCCGCGACGATCGCCATCACACGCTTCGCCATGGGATCGCCGGGATAGGCGGCGAGAAATTCCTCATAGGCCGGCAGCGTGTCGCGCTCGAGCGCCGCGGCATAGGCGTCCTGCACGCCGAGATCACGGATCGGCTTGCTGCGGATCGCGGCGACCTGGTCCGGCGTGTTCTCCGGCGGCGGCGCGTCGGGCCCGCGTTCGAAGAACGAGAATGGCGCCGATATCTTCTGCTCGTTCCAAGGCACCTGCGCGCCCTTGCTGGCCTCGTTGACGCGCAGGCGGACGCGGTCGAACACCTCGGGCAGTGGCAGGCCGCCGGTGCGGATCATCTCGGCGAGCGACTGCGCGTAGATGCCGTAAGGTCCCGGCTCCTGCGGCGCCACGGTGCCCGGCGCGGCATTGAAGGCGATCAGCATGTTCGGATCAGGCTCGACCAGCGCCAGCCCGCTCGCGATCGGCTGGCCGCCCTCGATGAAGGGCTGCGCCCGGGCCGCGTCGAGCACGATGATGTTGGCTTTGAGAGGAATGGCGGCCAGCTGGCGCGCATAGTCGCCGATGCGCAGGCCTTCGGTCGGAATGTCGGTGTCGCGGGTGATGTTGGAATCGACCGGGATGAAATAGTTCTCGCCGGAGAGCTGCACGCCATAACCGGCCAGATAGACCATTGCGACGGTGCCGGGTCCCGAGGCCTGCGCCTTCTGGATGAAATCGCGAAAGCTCTTCCGCAGCGTGTCGCCGTCGAGATCGCGCGCGCCGACGACGTCGAAGCCCGCCGCCTGAAGCGTCTGCGCGATCAGCCCGGCATCGTTCGCGGTCGTCGCCAGCGGCGACTTGGCATAGGCGCCGTTGCCGACCACGAGCGCGATCCGTTTTTCCTGCTGCTGCGCGCGTGCCAGATCCGGCGCGCCCGCGGCAAGGGCCACGATCGGCAGGAGAAGACAGATGAAAACCCGGAGCGTCCCACGCATGGCTGCTTGCCCGCCTTGTTGTTGAGGTGCCACCGCGCATCAAAAGCCCGGCCAGCTGAACGGTGCTTGAACGAAAGGCGCGGATTGAGGCGGCGGCATGGCGCCGCCGCTCCATGGCAAGCCTCCGCGTCAGGTCCGCGTAAGCCTCATCCACGCATTGCCGCTCAGGGCAAGTTGTCGGTGTTTCGTCCGACCTGGGCGCGCGTTTCGTCCTTCACGACGAACGCTCGTGGTCTCCTTCAGAACGAGGCTGAGCGGCGTCGTTGATCGCTGAAGCAACGGCCGCGCGACTGGGCCTCCCCCCGAGCGGCCGCCGAAGGCGGGAGTGTCGGAGGATGGCCACAGAGCGGATAGTTGCGATAAGCGCTCAGCTGAGGGCGATCAGATCGACCGTTCCCGTCTTGAGACGGTAGATGCCGCCAACGATCTTCAGCTTGCCCTGCTCCACCGCAGCATTGAGGATCGGCGCGGCCGTCTTCAGCTTGGTGACATTGTCGATGACATTCTGACGAATGGCGTTGTCGAGCGCATTTCCACTCTGCTGAGCAGCCGCCTTCACCGCGGGCGCGATCGCAGATACGAGCGTGGGGATATGCCCCGGCAGCGGCTTGTCGTCCTTCAGCGACTTGATGGTCGCATCGACCGCACCGCAATTGTCGTGGCCGAGCACCAGGATCACAGGCGTGCCGAGCACCGCGACCGTGTACTCCATGCTGGCGACGGTTTCATCCCCGGCAAAATTTCCCGCGACACGGCATACGAAGAGATCTCCGCGACCGCTGTCGAAAGCATATTCGGGCGCGATCCGCGAATCGGCGCAGCTCAAGACGGCCGCGTAGGGATTTTGACCGCCGACCAGCGCCTCGCGTTCATGCGTGAAGTCGTGGCGGCGCGAAACGCCCGACACGTAACGCGCATTGCCTTCCATCAACCGCTTGAGCGCGGCATCGGGCGACAGCGCGTTCTCCGGTTTGGGCGGCGCCTTCGGCCCCTTCGCCAACGCGGGTCCGCCGAGTGCCATCCCGAGTGCTGAAGCAGCAAGAAACATCATCGAGCGCCGCGACCGCGTCGTCGAACGTTGCAGATCCTCTGAGCATTTGTCGCACATGGTTGTTTTCCTCATCGGCTTGCCGCCCGGTCGGGCGTCCCGGAAACAACTCATAGCTGTGCGGCACTGGCCTCGAAACCGACCATGATCCTGATGGTTAAGCTTTGGTTTGCGGCAAGCCAGGCAAGGTCAGAGCTGCTGCACGTCCACGACCCCCGCGACCGCCTTGATCGCCCCCGCGATCTGCGGCGAAACCTTGAAGCGGCCGGGCAGCTTCATCTCGACCTCGGTCTCGAGGTCGAGCATCATCACCAGCGAGACCTCGCCGTCGCCGTTGGAGCGCGGCGCAAGGCCCGGACTGGGGGTCTTTGGCGCGGCGCCGTTTGAGGCCGCCATGTCGGGTCCGGCCAATCGCTTGGCGATCGAGTCCAGCGGCTTGGTATCGCGCACGAAGATGCGCAGGCCCTTCTGCGTCTTGGCGGCGGCGTCATCGAGCGGCTCGGCGTGCAGCACGCGGGCGCGGACGTCCTCGCCCTGAAGCTCGGCACCGAGCTGAAGCAGCACGGCGGCACCGGGCTCCAGAACGTCGCGATATTGCGCGAGGCCTTCGGAGAACAGCACCGCCTCGAAATGGCCGGTCGGATCGGACAGGCCCATGATGCCCATCTTGTTGCCGGTCTTGGTACGCCGCTCCATGCGCGACACCACGGTGGCGGCGACCTTGCCGGCGGTCGCGCCGGTCTTCACCGCCCGCGAGAATTCGGCCCAGCTCTGCACCCGCAGCCGCTTCAGCACGGTGGCGTAATCGTCGAGCGGGTGGCCGGACAGGAAGAAGCCGACGGCGTCGTATTCGCGGCGAAGCTTTTCGGCCGGCAGCCACGGCTCGACCTGCGGCAGCATGATCGTCGGCGCGTCGGCGGCGCCGCCGAACATGTCGTTCTGCCCGACGGTCGCCGCTTCATGGGAGCGCTGACAGGCGGCGAGCACGGCATCCGCACCGGCGAACACCCGGGCGCGATTCGGCTCCAGCGTGTCGAAGGCGCCGGCGGCGGCGAGACTCTCGATGATGCGCTTGTTGATCGCACGCGGATTGACCCGCGCGGCGAAGTCGGCGAGCGAAGTGAACAATCCCCGCTTGGTCCGCTCCTCAATGATCTGGTCGATGGCCTGGATGCCGACGCCCTTCAGTGCGGCGAGCGCATAGTAGATGGTCTTGTCGCCGACCTCGAAGGTCGCTCCGGACCGGTTGATGTTCGGCGGCTCGACCTTGATGCCGAGGCGCTGCGCCTCGGAGCGGAATTCGGAAAGCTTGTCGGTGTTGTTCAGATCCAGCGTCATCGACGCCGCGATGAACTCGACCGGATAATGCGCTTTCATGTAGGCGGTGTGGTAGGACACCAGCGCATAGGCCGCCGCGTGGCTCTTGTTGAAGCCGTAGTCGGCGAATTTGGCGAGCAGCTCGAAGATGGTCTCGGCCTGCCCCTTCGGCACGCCGTTCTTCACTGCGCCCGAGACGAAGATATCGCGCTGCTTGTCCATCTCGGCGCGGATCTTCTTGCCCATGGCGCGGCGGAGCAGGTCGGCGTCGCCGAGCGAATAGCCCGACATCACCTGCGCGATCTGCATCACCTGTTCCTGGTAGATGATGACGCCGAAGGTCTCCTTGAGAATCTGCTCCAGCACGGGGTGGAGATATTCCGGCTCCTCGTCGCCGTGCTTGCGCGCGCAATAGGTCGGGATGTTCGCCATCGGGCCCGGGCGATACAGCGCGACCAGCGCGATGATGTCCTCGAAACGGTCGGGACGCATGTCGATCAGCGCGCGCCGCATGCCCTGGCTTTCAACCT
The DNA here is from genome assembly GCF_008932115.1 of Bradyrhizobium betae. Lineage (NCBI taxonomy): Bacteria > Pseudomonadati > Pseudomonadota > Alphaproteobacteria > Hyphomicrobiales > Nitrobacteraceae > Bradyrhizobium > Bradyrhizobium betae. The sequence goes on along the minus strand of NZ_CP044543.1, from coordinate 6,519,471 downwards.
GGAACACGCCGACCACGTCGCCGCGCGCCAGCATCTGGTAGCTCTCGGCATCGTCGATCGGCAGCGTGGCGAGATCGACGTGGATGTTGCGCGGCTTGAGCAGCTTGATCGCGACGTCGAGCACGGTCAGCGTTTTCAAGCCGAGGAAGTCGAACTTCACGAGGCCCGCCGGCTCGACCCATTTCATGTTGAACTGGGTTACCGGCATGTCCGACTTGGGATCGCGGTACATCGGCACGAGTTCGCTCAAGGGGCGATCGCCGATCACGATGCCGGCCGCGTGCGTCGAGGCGTGGCGGGTCAGGCCTTCGAGGCGCTGCGCGATGTCGAAGGCACGCGCGACCACCGGATCTTCGTCGCGAAACGCCTGAAGCTTCGGCTCGCTCTCGATCGCGGCCGCCAGCGTCACCGGTGCGGCGGGATTTTGCGGCACCAGCTTGGTCAGCTTGTCGACCTGGCCGTAGGGCATTTGCAGCACACGGCCGACGTCGCGCAGCACGCCACGCGCCTGCAGCGTTCCGAAGGTGATGATCTGCGCGACCTGATCGCGGCCGTAGCGCTCCTGCACGTACTTGATCACCTCGCCGCGGCGGTCCTGGCAGAAGTCGATGTCGAAGTCCGGCATCGAGACGCGTTCCGGATTGAGGAAGCGCTCGAACAGCAGGCCGAACTTGATCGGATCGAGATCGGTGATGGTCAGTGCCCAGGCCACCAGCGAGCCTGCGCCGGAGCCGCGGCCCGGCCCGACCGGAATGCCCTGGCCCTTCGCCCATTTGATGAAGTCCGACACGATCAGGAAGTAGCCCGCGTACTTCATGCGCATGATGACGTCGAGTTCGAACGCCAGGCGCTTGCTGTAGTCCTCGTCCGTCGTCCCCTGCGACAGGCCGTGCACGCGCAGGCGGTTGGCAAGCCCCTCCTCCGCCTGCCGCTTCAATTCGGTGGCCTCGACCGAGGCAGCATCGGAGCTTGCGGCGGCGCCGACGGTGAAGAACGGCAGGATCGGCTTGCGCGTCATCGGGCGGAACGAGCAGCGCTCGGCGATTTCCACCGTCGAGGCCAGCGCCTCTGGAATGTCGGCGAACAGCACCGCCATCTCGGCGCGGGTCTTGAAGCGGTGATCGGGCGTGAGCTGCACCCGATCGGTCTCGGCGATCAGCCGCCCGCCAGCGATGCACAGCAGCGCGTCATGCGCCTCGTAATCGTCGGTCGCGGCGAAATACGGCTCGTTGGTGGCGACCAGCGGCAGCCCCTTGGCGTAGGCGATGTCGATCAGGCCGCTTTCGACGCGCCGCTCCTTGTCGATATTGTGGCGCTGCAATTCGACGTAGAGGCGATCGCCGAACAGGTTTGCCAGACGCTCGCAGCGCATGGCCGCAAGCTCGGCATGTCCGGCGCCGAGCGCGAGCGAGATCGGCCCGTCAGGACCGCCCGTCAGCACGATCAGGCCTTCGGTCTCGCCCTCCATCCAATCGAATTTAATGAACGGTGCGTGGCTGTCAGGCGATTCGAGGAATGCCCGCGAATTCAGCCGCATCAGGCTGCGATAGCCGCGCTCCTGCGCCGCCAGCAGCACCACGCGCGAGGGCGGAAGCGCGTTGCGCGCGCTGGGATCCTGGTCGCCGAAATCGATCGCGAGCTCGCAGCCGACGATCGGCTGGATGCCGGAGCCCGCCATCTTGTCGGAGAACTCCAGCGCGCCGAACATGTTGTCGGTATCGGTCAGCGCCAGAGCCGGCTGATGGTCCTTCTTCGCAAGCTCCGCGAGCTTGCCGATCTTGATCGAGCCCTTGAGCAGCGAATAGGCCGAGTGAACGTGAAGGTGGACAAATCCGGCGCTCGGCATGGTCGCGTGACGGCCTCTTGCAGATGAGATGGAGCGGTCGCCGGCTCCAGGGGATCAGGAGAGCATTCTGCACCCGCCCGGCCGACTCGCCTGCCAATGGTGGGGCGTCACTGCGTCAGAGTCCACGCCCGAGCGGCCGATCCGCCGCGTCGTCCCGCTTATCCCCAAGCCCGCACCGTCAAGGGCTTGAGCCGGGTTCCAGGTCGCCGGTCTACATAACCGCTGCTCTAGAGCTGCGGAATCACCTGCGCCCAGATTGCGATCATCCCGACGAACAGCGAGATCGAGGCGAGTGCGGCGGCTTCTTCCACGAAAATCTTGAACATGGCTTACTCCCATCACCAGAACGGATGCAGAACATTGTTCTCATTTCGTTCTTTGGAGTCAAGCCGTCTGTGCCACCTCGAAATGGAATGGTTAACTCGCTGAATTCGCACAATAAAAAAGCCCCGGCGCAAGGCCGGGGCTTTCGACGATCGCTTCTTTCGAAGCGGCGTGTCTTAGTAGCGGGCGAGGCTCGGGCCGCCGAACTTGTAGTTCAGGCGGACGAGGCCCATGTCGACGTCCTGCTTGATGCGCTCGGTGCCGGCGAAGCCAGCGAAGGTCACGTCCTTGTCGGACAGGAAGATGTGGTTGTACTCGACGCCAACCGACCAGTTCGGAGCGAAGCCGAACTCGAGGCCGGCACCGACCGTGCCACCCCAACGGGTGTCGCTGGTCGAAGCGAGCAGCGCACCGGCCGTGCTGGAGATCTCGTACTTGTCGCTGACCACGGCGGCACCGCCCTTGACGTAGAGCAGCACGTTTTGCCAGGCGTAGCCGACCTGGCCGGTGATCAGACCGAAAGCATCGATCTTGGTGCGGTTACGGGTGGCGAACAGCGCGCTGGTGTTGTCGCCCGAGAAATCGGCCCAGTTGCCCTGGCCTTCGACGCCGAACACCCACTGGCCGGACTGCCAGCGATAGCCAACCTGGCCACCAACCGTGCCGCCGGTCGCATCGTGCGAGCCTTCACGGCCGACGCCGACGAAATCCCAGGTCGCGTGCGACGAACCGCCGCCGCCGTTGATGCCGATGTAGAAGCCGCTCCAGTCATAGATCGTGGCGACCATCGCCGGCGCCTTGGTGTAAGGCCGCGCAGCGAGGTCAGCCGCCAGCGCCGGCGCAGTCGCGCTGAGCGCAACGAGGCTGACAGCGGCAAGCAACAAATTCTTGTTCATTTGAATCCCGTTCCAGTTTCTTCAGTAGGCCCCCGGGCCGTGGTGTGGTCATAACAGTGATCGTCGGAATTGCTGTAACCGGGACGCAACAGTCGCAGCCAAAGGCCGGCGCTGCGTTAATGGATGTTTAGCAGCGCGCGCAGGAAACCCTTTGAAACAAGAGTTTTCATGAGTTCCATTGTCGACTACACGACTTAAACTGCATGCGCGCCTACACACTGACGCACGCACAATCCCGTGATTGGAGAATCGAAATGCGTGGACGAAATGCCCTCCCCATTTTCGCCACATTTTCGCTCGCAATCGCCACATTTGCACTCGCGCTGAGTGCAGGCACGCCGGCGCGCGCATTCGGGACGCATCACGCATTCTGCCTCACCGGCGATGAATGGCCGGGGCTGAGCAATTGCACGTTCGACACGTATGCACAGTGTCAGGCAAGCTCTTCGGGCCGCGCGCTCACCTGCATCGCGAATCCCTATTTCGCCGGCCAGAGCGATGATCCCTACGCCTATCAGAATCGTCCGCGCGCGCAGGTGCCGGGCTATTCACCCGGTTACTACTTGCCGCGCTGAGATGCGCCGCGCTCGGGACACTGATATGCGGCCCGCCTCGCTGGGGTGCTCCGGTGTTGACGCCGGCTGATCCCGGTTTAAGTACGACGGAGAAATCTTGCAGGGGTGGCGACGTTCGCAGGGCTGGTTCCCGTTGACGCCACCAATGCAGGACACATGACGACCTCGCCTCAAGCGACCTCACCTCAAGTGACCTGGCCGCGCGCCTCAGCGCCCCCTCACCTCGTCATTGTGCTGTTCTCGCTCGCGATGGGCGGCTTTGCGATCGGAACCACCGAATTCGCATCGATGAGCCTGCTGCCGTTCTTCGCCGCCGACCTCGGAATCGACGAGCCGACCGCGGGACACGCGATCAGCGCCTACGCGCTCGGCGTGGTGCTGGGCGCGCCGCTGATCGCCGTGCTCGGCGCGCGGTTCGCGCGGCGGACGCAGTTGCTGGTCCTGATGGCCGTGTTCGCGCTCGGCAACGCGCTCACCGCGCTTGCGCCTGGCTTCGGCTGGATGATCGCGGCCCGTTTCCTCTCGGGGCTGCCGCACGGCGCCTACTTCGGCATCGCGGCTCTCGTCGCGGCCTCGCTCGTTCCCTTTGATCGACGCTCGCGGGCGATCGGCCAGGTCATGCTCGGCTTGACCGGTGCCACCATCATCGGCGTGCCCCTGGCCAATCTGATTGGCCAGGCGGTCGGCTGGCGCGCGAGCTTCGGCCTCGTGTCGGTGCTGGCATTGCTCACGGTGCTGCTTTGCGCGCTGTTCGCACCGCGCGACCGGGCCGGCCGGTCGGATCCGCTGCGTGAGCTCGGCGCGCTCCGAAGCGGCCGCGTCTGGCTCACGCTCGGCATCGGCGCCATCGGCTTCGGCGGCATGTTCGCGGTCTACACGTATCTGGCGACGACACTGATCGAGGTCACCAGGGTCAGCACCGCGGTGATCCCGTTCTTCCTCGCGATCTTCGGCGTCGGCGCCACGCTCGGCAATCTGTTCGTGCCGCGCTTTGCCGACCGCGCCTTGATGCCGACGGCGGGCGTCATCCTGCTGTTTGCCGCGGTCGCGCTGCTGGTGTTTCCGCTGGCGGCCCATAATCCGTGGCTGCTGGCGGCCGACATCTTCGCGATCGGCGCCAGCGTCTCGCTCGGCGCCATCCTGCAGACCCGGCTGATGGACGTCGCCGGCGACGCACAGGCGCTCGCAGCGGCGCTGAACCATTCGGCCTTCAACACCGCCAATGCGCTCGGCCCGTTCCTGGGCGGCCTCGCCATTCGCGAGGGGCTGGGCTGGACCTCCACCGGTCCCGTCGGCGCCGCTCTGGCGCTGCTCGGCTTCCTGATCTGGATCGTCGCCTGGCGGGATTCCGGCCGTGGATCGGTCGCGGTGGCCCAGGCGGCAATGCTGCCGCGCTGATCCAGAGGCCGTCGGCTGGCGTATAGGTTGTGACGTCAACTTCGGAGCGCCCGATGACCTATTTGATCGGCTACCTCGCCGTGCTGATACCGTTTGGTGCAGTCGACGCCATTTGGCTCAGCTTGATGGGGCCTCGCCTCTACAAGCCGACGCTTGGAGACATTCTGCTGACCGATGTCCGCATCGGCCCGGCGATCGCGTTCTATCTGATCTATCCGGTGGGACTTCTGGTCTTCGCCGTGCTGCCGGGGTTGAAGTCCGGCTCGCCCGCCGCGGTCATCGGATATGGCGCGCTGTTCGGAGCCCTCGCCTACGCCACCTACGACCTGACCAACTTCGCAACGCTGCGAAATTGGACGCTTCAGCTCACCGTGCTCGACATCGTCTACGGTGCGGCAGCTTCTGCCTTCGCGGCCTTCGTCAGCTTTCTGCTCGTTCGCACATTTTCGAACGCTTGATGCGTCACGCTGAAGGCGACGGCGACAGCAGGTAGTGGCTGACACCCCACTCTTCGCCTCCGGCGTGACCGAACAGGCCGGCCGTGGCGAGGAAGAACAACCGCCATCGCCGCTGCCAGAGGCGCGCATCCTTGCCGTAGACCTGTCTCAGCACGTCGAAGATCTCCGTGCGATTTCGGTCGAAATTGGCCAGCCAGTCCCTCGCCGTCTTCTCATAGTGCCGGCCGTTCCACTGCCACTCCTGATCCACGCTGAAGATATCGCCGAACTGCCGGATCAGCCCATGGCTCGGCATGATGCCGCCGGTGAAGAAGTGCTGTGCGATCCAGTCCGCACGGTTCTCGGCCGAGAACCGGTACGAGCCGGACTTGTGGGTGAAGATGTGCAGGAACAATCGTCCGTCGGTGCGCAACGCGGCGCGCATGCGTGTCAGCAGCGGCCGCCAATTGACCATGTGCTCGAACATCTCCACGGAGACGACACGGTCGAAACGGCCCTGCGGCACGAATTCGTTCATGTCGGCGGTGATGACGGAGAGGTTGCGCAGGTTCGCGGCATCGGCCCGGCGAAGGATGAAATCTCGCTGCGACGCCGAATTCGAGACCGACGTGATGCGTGAGCGCGGATAGCGCCGCGCCATCCACAACGACAACGAACCCCAGCCGCACCCGAGTTCGAGAATATCCTGCCCGTCCGCCAGTTTCGCGTGCCCGGCGGTGAGCTCCAGCGCGCGCTCTTCGGCCCGCGCCAGCGTGTCGCGATCGTCGGCATAGAAGCAGCAGGAGTATTTGCGCTGCGGGCCGAGGATCATCTCGAAGAACCGCGCGGGGATCTCGTAATGCTGGCTGTTGGCCTCGGCGGTGTTGATCGCGATCGGCAACGCCGCGATCGCACGTGCGAAGCCGGCATCCGAACCGCCGGGGGATTGCGCCAGGCTGCGCCGGGTGCGCTCGACCAGGCGGCCGATTACCGCCGCGCTGACACGATCGGGCCAGGGAAGCGTTTCGCCCAAATGGATCGCCGTCTCCGTGAACCTCAAGCTAGCCTCCCGTTCTTGTCTTTGGCGGCCATGGAAAGAAGACATTCGTGCTCATCTGGTATCTCCGGAACGCATCGCCGCGAGCCGCCAGCATGTGCTCCTCCAGCGGTGGAATGCCGGAGACATAGACGAGCAGCCAGTACATGCAGAGCGGGGCCGCGAGCGCGACGTAGCCCCAGGGATCGTGTCCGCCGAGGTCGATGGCGAGAACGGGATAAGCAAGCCAGCCGAGCCATTCGAAGAAATAGTTGGGATGACGCGACCACCTCCATAGCCCGGCGTCGCAAATCTTCCCCTTGCTGGCTGCGTCATGGCGAAACCGGCGGAGTTGCTCGTCGGCAATCCCTTCGCCTGCGACGGCCACGACGAAAATCAGGATCGCGATCGCGGTCTGCGCCGGAAGCACCGGCCCCGGCGCATTTGCGGCCAGCCACATCGACAGCGCGAGCGGGATGCTGACGATCGCCTGCTTCTGCAACAGCCGGAACATGTTCGATGATGCGTCCGCACCCCAGTCCCGAATGAGCTTGGCATAGCGCGGATCGTCGGTGATGCCCCGCGTGCGACGCGCGATGTGGGATCCGAGCCGAAGCGCCCAGATCGCCGCCATCGCCGCGACGAGCACGCTGTGAAAATGCACGGGTCTGGCCGTGATGGCGCCGGCAAAGCCGACCAAGCCAAGCCCGAACGTCCAGATGGTATCGACCCACCCGGAATTTCGCGACGCGCGCCAGACCAGCCAGGCAATGGCCATGACGACGGAGAGTGCGGCCGAAACGGCGACGAGGCCGAGGGCAAAGGTGGCAGCTGTCATTCAGGCCCCCTGGCGAATGGCGAGTGGTCCCGGGCCATCATGGCGTCCGGCCGACTGTCCGTCGTCGGCGCCCTTCCCCTTGGTCCCGGCGGTCGCTTGTCGTACCTTGGCCTGGCCGCTGCTCTGGTGGTTTGCATACACGCCGATACGCATCCAGGCCGGCTTTGGATCACCGCGGGCGAACCTGATCCAAAGCCGCTTCTCATCCGTATCTGTCTCTGGACGCAAAGATCGGCGCACGTAGCCAAGAGGACGGGGCAGATGCAGGGTGAAATCGGACCGCGGAAGCGGATCGCGGTCGTTGGAACCGGTATCTCCGGAATGTCCGCGGCGTGGCTCCTGAGCCAAAGCCATGACGTGACGGTCTATGAA